>CAUJJX010000079.1 GCA_963205165.1 Pseudomonadota bacterium
GATCGCTCGACTACGTTCCGGCGATTTGATCCAATCCAATCCGGCCATCCGCCACGGCGGGACAATTCGACCATCCGCTGGCGTGCACCGCGCGCCGATCCGCAAGACACCACGACTGAGATCCGCGACGATGACCAAAGAGTCCTCCGGCCGCCCGGCCAAACCCGCTGCCCGCAAGTCCGCCGCCACCAGCAAGCCCGCCGCCGCGAAGTCGGCCACCACGAAGCCGGCGGTCGCCCCGCGGCGCGCGCCCCGCACACGCCGCGCGCAGACCGGCGACGTCGCGCCGATCCAGACGCCCGAGGCCATCGAGGATTTCGTGGTCCACGAAGCCGTCGACGCCGCGCAGGGCGCGAAGGTCGCCGCCGTGCGCGACATCGTCGCCCGCATCCAGCCCGGCGACGGCGCCGCGCTGACGGCGTCGCTGTCGTCGATCCTGGCGGGCGCCTCGCCGGACGACGCGAAGATCCTGATGGACGCCCTCTCCACCGGCCTCGAATCCTCCGGGCCGCACACCTCGACGCATGCCGACTTCCAGCTCTCGCCCGACTGGCGCGACGGCGGGTATCCGTACCGCAACCTGATGTCGCGCAAGGGCTACGAGCGCCAGAAGTACCGGCTGCAGGTCGAACTGCTCAAGCTGCAGGCATGGGTGAAGAACACCGGCCAGAAGCTCGTGATCCTCTTCGAGGGGCGCGACGCCGCCGGCAAGGGCGGCACGATCAAGCGCTTCATGGAGAACCTGAATCCGCGGGGCGCGCGCGTCGTCGCCCTCGAGAAGCCGAGCGAACAGGAACGCGGCCAGTGGTATTTCCAGCGCTACGTTCAGCACCTGCCGACGGCCGGCGAGATCGTGCTGTTCGACCGGTCCTGGTACAACCGCGCCGGCGTCGAACGCGTGATGGGCTTCTGCTCGCCGGACGAGTACGCCGAGTTCATGCGCCAGGCGCCGGAGTTCGAACGCAACCTCGTGCGCAGCGGCGTGCACCTCGTGAAGTTCTGGTTCTCGGTGAGTCGCGACGAGCAGGCACGCCGTTTCAAGGAACGCGAGACGCACCCGCTCAAGCAGTGGAAGCTGTCGCCCATCGACATGGCGTCGTTCGACAAGTGGGACGACTACACGAAGGCGAAGGAGGCGATGTTCTTCTACACCGACACCGCGGATTCCCCCTGGACCGTCATCAAGTCGGATTGCAAGAAGCGCGCACGCATCAACGCGATGCGCTACGTCCTGCACCGCCTGCCCTACGCCAACAAGGACCTCACGGCCGTCGGACCGCTCGATCCGCTGCTCGTGGGTCGTGCGCACGTCGTGTACGAGCGTGGCGAGAAGGACGGTGACGCGCCGATCCTGTGATCGCGTGATCCGCTGAAGGGCTCGACGACGGCGGCTGCGGCTGCCGTCGTCGTTTGCGCGACGCGTCGATGACGCCGGCCGTCGAACGCGGCGCGCACCGACCTTCGATCGTCAGCGATCGAGGTCGGCGTCGAGCAGCGACGCGGGGTCCTCGGCGGGCTCGAGGTGCGTCAGCACCGACGCGCCCGGCACGACCGCGCGGATCTCGCCTTCGATGGACTCCACGAGATCGTGCCCCTGCTGGACGGTCCACGCGCCGGGCACGAGCACGTGCACCGACACGAACGAGCGCCCCGCCGCCTGCCGTGTGCGCAACGCGTGGAATGCGATCCCGTCGGACTCGTGGCGCGCGAACACGGCCCGGATCGCATCGCGCGCCTCGATCGACACGGCCCGGTCGAGGAGTCCCAGCGCGGACCGCCGGACGAGGACGAATCCGGTCCGGAGGATCTGCAGTGCGACGACGATCGCGATGACCGGGTCGAGGCGATTCCAGCCCGTCAACGCGACGGCGAGCACCGCGACGATCACGCCGGCGGACGTCCAGACGTCCGTCATGAGGTGGTGCGCATCGGCCTCGAGCGTGATCGACCGATGGCTCCGGGCCGCGCGCATGAGCACCCACGCGACGCCGAAGTTCACGGCCGACGCCGCGACCGAGATCGCGAGGCCGAGCCCGGCCTGCTCGATGGGCGCGGGCGACCACAGCCGCGGCACGGCGGTCCACAGGATCGCGGCTGCGGCGATGAAGATCAGCCCGCCCTCGAAGCCGCTCGAGAAGTACTCCGCCTTGCTGTAGCCATAGGCGTGTTCGTCGTCGGGCGGACGCTCCGACAGCGCGAGCATCCACAGCGCCATCAGCGCCGCCACGAGATTGACGACCGATTCGAGCGCGTCGGACAGCAGCCCGACCGAACCCGTGAGGTGCCACGCCGTCGTCTTGAGCGCGATCGTGACGACGGCCGCTGCGACGGACAGCCACGCGTACGGCGCGAGGCTGCGTTCCCTCATGGCTGCGGCTCGGGACGCTGCATGCCGCGACGTCCGGGCGCCCGCGCTACGCGAGCGTCCACGCGACCGACCCGCCGGCGCGCAATGGCACGAGCGTGTGCTGGCCGTAGTGCAGCGCGTGCGGCACGTGCATCGCCGCGCGATCCAGCGTGATCCGGTCGGTGTTGCGCGGCAGGCGATAGAAGTCCGGACCGTGGAAGCTCGCGAATCCTTCGAGCCGGTCGAGGGCGCCGGCCTGGTCGAAGACCTCCGCGTACAGCTCGATCCCTGCGTGCGCCGTGTACATGCCGGCGCATCCGCAGTCGTTCTCCTTCGTGTGGCGTGCGTGCGGTGCGCTGTCGGTGCCGAGGAAGAACTTCGGACTGCCCGACGTCGCCGCGCGCACGAGCGCCAGGCGGTGGGACTCGCGCTTCAGGATCGGCAGGCAGTAGTGATGCGGACGCACGCCGCCCTGGAAGATCGCGTTGCGGTTCATCAGGAGGTGATGCGCCGTGATCGTCGCGGCGACGTTCGGACCCGACGCCTCGACGAACGCCGCGGCCTCGGCCGTCGTGATGTGCTCGAGCACGAGACGCAGGCCGGGGAAATCGCGCACGAGCGCGGCGAGCGTGTTCTCGACGAAGACGCGCTCGCGATCGAACACGTCGATCGACGGTTCCGTGACCTCGCCGTGCACGAGCAGCGGGAGACCGACGTCCTGCATGGCTTCGAGCGTCGGGGCGACCTTCGTGAAGCTGGTCACGCCGGAGTCGGAGTTCGTCGTGGCACCGGCCGGATACAACTTCACCGCATGGACGAAGCCGCTGTCGCGCGCGCGGCGCATCTCGTCGGGTGGCGTGTTGTCGGTCAGGTAGAGCGTCATCAGTGGCTCGAACTTCAGGCCGGCCGGCAGCGCGGCGAGGATGCGATCGCGGTACTCGCGCGCGGCCTCGACCGTCGTGACGGGCGGCTTCAGGTTCGGCATCACGATGGCGCGGGCGAAGCGGCGCGCGGTGTCGGGCAGCACGGCCGCCATCTCGGCGCCGTCGCGCAGATGCAGGTGCCAGTCGTCGGGACGGGTGAGCGTGATGTGGTCCACGTGGAAATCCTCGGGGTTCGTTGATGTCTGTCGGTGCGTGTTCGAACGACGGATGGCGGACGGCCGGGGCCTGTCGATGCTCATGCTGTCGAGTGGGTGTCCGGAGTCCCTACGACGGCGATTCGTCCTCGCCCTGCTTCGCAGCGAGCGCGATGCGATACAGCTCGGCGCGCTTCACGCCCGTGATCTCGGCGGCGAGCCGCGCGGCGGTCGATGGCGGAAGGTCGCGCACGAGGATGTCGAGCACGCGCAGCGCCTCGGACGTCGGTGCGTCGTCGGACCGCGCCGGTGCGGGATGCAGCACGAGCACGAACTCGCCGCGCAGACGGTTCGCGTCGGCGTCGAGCCACGCACCGGCCTCGCCGAGCGCGCATTCGTGGATCGTCTCGAAGAGCTTCGTGAGTTCGCGGCAGATCGTGATCCGGCGCCCGGGGCCGAGCACGTCGGCGAGATCGTCGATGCTTTCGCGGATGCGGTGCGGTGCTTCATAGAAGATGACCGGCGCAGGGTCGTCGCCGGCGGCACGCACGGCGCGACGCCGCGCCTCGTGCTTCGTCGGGAGGAAACCCGCGAACCGGAATCCGTCGCCCGGCACGCCGGCCCCCGACAGCGCGACGGTCACGGCGCAGGCCCCGGGAATCGGCACGACGCGATGGCCGGCCGCACGCACGGCCTGCACGACGAGCGCACCGGGGTCGCTCACGCCGGGCGTTCCGGCATCGGTGACGAGCGCGACGCTGCGGGGTTCGGCGAGCCAGCGCACGACGCGTTCGCCGGATGCACGTTCGTTGTGTTCGTGGACCGCGACGAGCTTCGCGTCGATGCCGAAGTGGTCGAGGAGATGACGGGTGTGGCGGGTGTCTTCCGCCGCGATCACGTCGGCGCTGCGGAGCACGTCGAGTGCGCGCGCGCCGATGTCGCGCAGGTGACCGATGGGCGTGGCCACCACATATAATGTGCCGACCTCCGCGAGAAAGGGTTCCGAATGCAACGGCTTCGTGTCCTGCTGGTGTATGTCGCCCTACTATACGGTGCCCTCGCTGCCCTCGCCACGGCTGCCCGTGCCGACGATGAAGGCACGCCCGCCGCCCCCGCGACCGAAGCCGCCGCGCCGTCCGACGCCGCAGCGACCGA
Source organism: Pseudomonadota bacterium (assembly GCA_963205165.1). Lineage (GTDB taxonomy): Bacteria > Pseudomonadota > Gammaproteobacteria > Burkholderiales. Next base: position 4,581 of record CAUJJX010000079.1, read on the forward strand.
CGCGGCCCCATCGAACAGTTCCGACGACAAGCCGCACATCGCGGCGCTCCTGCCACTGAAATCCGCGAGCTTCGGCAGGCTGGCCGACGCCGTGCGGCGCGGCATCGAGGCCGGCGCATCGACCGGCGACACCGAGAAGGCCCTGCCCGTCATCGTCTACCCGACCGGCGACGCCGCGAAGGACATCGTCGATACCTACGATCGTGCGCTGCGTGCCGGAGCGCGATTCGTGATCGGGCCGCTCACGCGCCATGCCGTGCAGGCGCTCGCGACGAGCAACTCGGTCTCGGTCCCGACGCTCGCGCTGTCGGTGCCCGAGGGCGACACGCTCCTGCCGGATCACATGTACGCGCTCGGCGTGCAGATGGAGGTCGAGGCCCGGCAGATCGCGCGCGTCGCGCAGTCGCAGGGCAAGCGGCGCGCCGTCGTGATCAACACCGACAACGCGCTCTCGAAGCGGATCGCCCAGGCGTTCATGGACGAATGGACGCGCAACGAACGCATGATCGTCGACCAGCACGTCTTCACGACGGACCAGGGCAGGCTGAAGCGCATCCGCGACAGCTTCGTGCCGAACCGCGTCGACGCGCTGTTCCTCGCGCTCGACGGCGCGCGTGCGCGGCAGATCCGTCCCTACCTGTCGAAGACGATCGCGACGTACGGCACCTCGCAGATCAACAGTTCCGACGGCACCGTGCTCGGCCAGCACGACCTCAACGGCGTCGTGTTCCTCGACATGCCGTGGCTGGTGTCCCCGGATCACCCCGCCGTGCTCGGCTTTCCGCGCCTCGTCGGGGTCTTCCAGACCTTCGACCAGGACCGCTTCTACGCCATCGGGATCGACGCGTGGAGGCTCGCGCAGCTCCTGCTCGACGGCAGCTACAGCAATCTCGAATCGCTCGACGGCGTCAGCGGCCTGCTCTCGCCGGGCCCTGCGCGACAGTTCGTCCGCGAACCCGTGCCCGTGCAGTTCGTGCAGGGAGTCGCCCGGCCGATCGATCCGGTCAATCTCCGGTGACCGGCAGCGAGGCGGAAGACGCCGCGCTCGCCCATCTCGTCGCGCACGGCTGCCGCCTCGAGACCCGCAACTACCGCAGCCGCTTCGGCGAGATCGACCTGATCGTCCGCGAGGGCGCCACGCTCGTCTTCGTCGAGGTCCGCAAGCGTTCGCGCCACGACTTCGGCGGCGCCGCGGCAAGCATCACCGCGTCGAAGCAGGCGAAGCTCCTCACGACGGCCCGGCAGTACCTCGCGCAGCTCGGTCGCGAGGTGCCGTGCCGCTTCGATGCCGTGCTGATCGACGGCGCCGGGCACATCGAATGGCTGCGCAACGCGTTCGGCGAATAGCCGCCGCGAAACACGAATCCACGCCGCAGGAACCCTCTGCCACGAGGCGGGTCACAGAGACCGCCATGCCATAATCGCCCGCGATTTTTTCGGAGCCTCCATGGAACTTCTTTCGCGCATCAGCCAGCATTTCCACGACAGCGCCGAGCTCAAGCTGCGGGCCGTCGACGCGCTCGCCGAGCCGATCCGCCAGGCCGCGGAACGCATGGTCCACTGCCTCATGAACGAGGGAAAGATCCTCGCGTGCGGCAACGGTGGTTCCGCCGCCGACTCCCAGCATTTCGCCGCCGAGCTGCTCAACCGTTTCGAGATGGAACGCCCCGGCCTCGCCGCCGTTGCACTCACGACCGACAGCTCGACCATCACGTCGATCGGCAACGACTACGACTTCAAGCAGATCTTCTCGAAGCAGGTCCGCGCGCTCGGCCACATGGGCGACGTCCTGCTCGCGATCTCGACGAGCGGCAATTCGCCGAACGTGATCGAGGCGATCTCGGCCGCGCACGAGAAAGGCATGAGCGTCGTCGCGCTCACCGGCCGCGACGGCGGGAAGATGGGCGAGATGCTCGGCCCGGACGACGTGCACATCTGCGTGCCTTCGCCGGTCACGGCGCGCATCCAGGAAGTCCACCTGCTGTGCCTGCACTGCCTGTGCGACGCCATCGACGTTCAACTGTTCGGAGTCCAGTGATGCGCTTCACCCCGCTCGTCCTCGCCTCGGCGCTGCTCGTCGCAGGCCTGTCCACCCTCCAGGGCTGCGCCCTGCCCCTCGTGGCCGTGGGTGCGGCTGCCGGCACCGGCGCGCTGATGGCCGAAGACCGCCGGTCGAGCGGCACCTACCTCGACGACGAGGGCATCGAGTTCAAGGCCGCGGCCCGTATCGGCGAGAAGTACACCGACAACACGCACGTCAACGTCACGAGCTACAACAGGATCGTGCTGCTGACCGGCGAGGTCGCGAACGTCGACGCGAAGTCCGACATCGCCCGCATCACGGCGGCGATCCCCGGCGTGCGGCAGGTCGTGAACGAACTCGTCGTCGGCACCGTGAGCACGCTCACGCAGCGCAGCAGCGACACGTACATGACGACGCGCGTGAAGACGCGCTTCATCGACGGCCGGCGCTTCCAGCCCAATCACGTGAAGGTCGTGACGGAAGCCGGCATCGTCTACCTCATGGGGATCGTGAAGAAGAGCGAGGCCGCGGCTGCCGCCGACATCGCCTCCGGCGCGAAGGACGTGAAGAAGGTCGTGCAGGTCTTCGAGTACCGGGACTGAACGCGGGGTTCCCGCACCACACGAGCCCACGCCGGATCACCGCGGCAGGCGCGTGATCCGGCCCCGTCCGCGGTTCGATCCGTCGCACCGGACGATCCGGTGCACGGCGGTCAGGCCTGCGGACCGCCGCCCGCGCCCCGAACCCCGAACTGCAGTTCTGCCAGCCGCGCGTACAGCGCATTCCCCGCCAGCAGCTCGTCGTGCGTCCCTGCGCCGACGACCCGGCCTTCGTCGATCACGACGATCCGGTCGGCATCCCGGACCGTCGCGAGGCGGTGCGCGATGACCAGCACCGTCCGCCCCCGCATCAGCCGCTCGAGCGCCAGTTGCACCATCCGTTCGGATTCCGCGTCGAGGGCGCTCGTCGCCTCGTCGAGCAGCAGGATCGGACGGTCCGCCAGGATCGCCCGCGCGATCGCGAGCCGCTGCCGCTGGCCACCCGACAACCGCACGCCGCGCTCGCCGAGGTACGTGTCGTAGCCCTCGGGGAGCTTCGCGACGAACTCGGTCGCGAACGCCGCCTCGCACGCTGCGGCGACCTCGGCATCGGTCGCGTCGGGACGTCCGTAGCGGACGTTCTCCCGGACGCTCGCGGCGAAGATCGCGGGCTCCTGCGGGACGAGTGCGACGCGCCGCCGGACATCCACGGGGTCCGCGGTGCGCACGTCGGCTCCGTCGATGCGCACGCTGCCTGCCACCGGATCGTAGAAGCGCAGCAGGAGCTGGAACACCGTCGACTTGCCGGCGCCGGACGGTCCGACGAGCGCGAGCTTCTCGCCCGGTGCGACCGTCAGCGACAACCCCGACAAGGCCGGCGGCTGCGGGCGCGACGGATACGCGAAGTCGACGCCTTCGATAGCCACCTCGCCGCGTGCAGGGATCGGCAACAGCTGCGGTGATGCCGGCGGACGGATCGTCGGCGTCGCACCGAGGATCTCCAGCAGGCGTTCGGCCGCACCGGCGCCGCGCTGCAGGTCGCCCATCACTTCCGAGATCGCACCCGCGGCCGACGCGACCATCGCCGCGTAGAACACGAACGCCGACAGTTCGCCGGCCGTGAGGCGACCCGCGAGCACGTCGTGACCGCCGACCCACAGGATCACGCCGACCGCGCTGAACACCAGCAGGATCACGGCCGCGACGAGCGACGCGCGCACCCGGATGCGTTTCCGCGCCGTGTCGAACGCGGACTCGATGCGCTCGCCGAACGCCGCGCGGTCCGCGGTCTCGTGCGTGTACGCCTGCACCGTCCGGATCTCGTGGAGCGTCTCGTCGACGTAGCTGCCGAGATCCGCGACGCGGTCCTGGGAGGCACGCGAGAGTCGCCGCACGCGACGACCGAACAGCACGATCGGACCGACGACGAGCGGCACGCCGGCCAGCACGAGCAGCGTGAGCTTGCCGCTCGTGAACGCGAGCATCGCGAGCGCGCCTGCCCCCATGAGCACGTTGCGCGCGGCCATCGAGACGCTCGTCCCGACGATCTGCTCGAGCAGCGCCGTGTCGGCCGTGAGCCGGGAGATCAGCTCGCCGGTGCGCGCCGATTCGAAGAAGGCCGGCGACTGGTCGAGGAGCCGCGAGAACACGTCGCGACGGAGGTCCGCGATGACGCGTTCGCCGAGCCACGACACCGTGTAGAAGCGCACGAACACGGCCGTCGCGTTGACGGCCACGACGGCGAACATGAGCACGAGCGCCGTGTCGAGCGCGCCCGCGTCACCGCCGGCGAATCCGCGATCGACGACGCCCTTCAGGCCCTGCCCCATCAGCAGGAAAGCCGCGGCGGCAACGAAGAGCGCGACGACGGCGACGACGACGCGTCCGCGGTACGGCCGCACGTAGCGCAGCAGGAGCGCGAGGTTGCCGAGACCCTCGCGCGAGGGCGTGGTGTCGGCGGAGGATGCTGCAGTCGTCATGCGGAAACCTCGTGTCGGCGCGTGCTGCGCGGTGGTGCGATCGACGCGCGCGGCGACGCCGTCGTCGGCCGGATGCGGTGCGTCCCGACATGCCGGGACGTGCCGCTCACGCCGGACGTGCCGATGCCCGGGGCCTGTCCACGCCGCGGATGCCGGTGCGAACGGACCCTAGAACTTCCCGAACTTCAGGTACGCGTCGCGCGGGTCCATGCCCGACAGGATCGCGGTGCGCACCTTGTTCTCCTGCTGGAGCACGGCCTCGGTCTCGGCGACGACGTCGGCCGCGATCGCGCCGGGGATGACGACGACGCCGTCACGATCGGCGAGCAGCCAGTCGCCCGTCGAGATCGTCACGTCGCCGATCGTGACCGGCTCGCCGAAGCGGTCGGGCACCCAGCGGCCGACGATGTCGCGCGGCGTCGTGAAGCTGCACCACACGGGGAATCCGAGCCCGAGGATGAACTCGGTGTCGCGGCAGCCGCCGTCGACGACGTAGCCGCGCACGCCGCGGAAGTGCAGCGTCTCGGCCGACAGCTCGCCCATCAGCGCGATCGCGTGCGTGTTCGGCTGGCACACGACGACCTTGCCGGACGGTGCCTTCGACAGCAGGCCGGTCCATTGCAGCAGCGTGTCGTGCGGATCGAGCGTCGCGTCGACGTGGCCGCTGACGGTCCAGACCTCGCCTGCGAGGCGACGTGACGGATCGAGCGCACGGATCGGTGCAGGCAGCACGCAGCGGTCGTGGCCGCGGGCGCGCAGGACATCGTGAACGGCCGCGGCGTAGCAGGCTTCGAGGCGCTGCGCGAGATCGGCGGGATCGGGGGTCATGGGCGGTGGTCTCCTCGGGGGTTGTGGCTTCCGGCGCCGCGGGCGCGAGGCCTTCGCGGTGTCGCCGGATCGTGCACCGATCGTCGCACGACGACCGTCACATCGCGGGGGCGACGCGGAGGCGGTTCTGCCAGAGTCCGAACGCGGTGTTGATGGCGAGCGCGAGGATCACCACGACGCCGCCGATCAGCGCCATGCGGCTCGGCACCTCGCCGACCAGCAGCCACGTCGAGAGCACGCCGAAGACGGTCTCGAGCTCGGCGAGCAGCCCGACCTCGGCGGCGGAAAGATGCCGCGCCGCGTGCACCATCAGCACGCAACCCATGCCGAGCTGCACGACGCCGAGCGCGACGAGGTTCACGAAGTCGGTGCCCTGCGCGTCGAACGGCAGCGCGAACGGCAGCACGACGAGGCACGACAGCACGCCCGACACGAACACCGTCGGCACCATGTCGACCTCGGCGTGCATCTTCCGGTTGAGCACGACGTTCACGCCGAACGCCAGCGGGATCGCGAGCGCGATCAGCGTCCCGGAGGCGCCCTCGGTCCCGAGGCTCTCGACGAACATCAGGACGATGCCGCCGATCGCCGCGGCCATCGCGACCCACGTGCGCATCGGCACGCGCTCGGACAGGAAGATGCGTCCGAACAGCGCCGCCATGAACGGCGAGATGCTGCACACGACGAGCGTGTTCGCGACGGTCGTGCGCGACAGCGCGACGATGAAGCAGACGTACATCACCGACCACAGGCACGCCGACACGAAGCCGGCGACACCGGTCGCGGCGACGCGCCGCACGAAGTCGCCGCGGTACTGCACGACGAGCACGCCGAACAGGAACAGCGCCATGAACAGCGAGCGCCAGAACGTGATCTCCCAGGCGTCGGTGACGCCCTGGCTCCGCACCAGCACGCCGGCGCTGCTCCAGCAGAGTGTCGCGCCGATCATCAGCGCGATGCCCCGGCGGTGATGCGGCCCGGGTGTCATGCGGTGTGCGCAGGCGGCAGCGGCACGCCGAGCTTGTCGGCCCACGTCGCGAGCTGCGGCATGATCGCCGCGTGCAGTGCGACGCCATCCTTCAGGGCGCGTTCGCGACGGCGCAGGCCCGCCTCGCCGGGTGTGCGCACGCGTTCGACGCCGGGGCGCGGCGGCGTGTCGCGACAGTGGTCGGCAACCCAGCCGGTCTGGCGGATGAACGCCTCGCGGCCGGCGAACAGCGCCGGGTCGAGCACCTGCAGGAAGACCTCGCCGGTCCAGCCCTCGATCGGATCGGCGCGGCCGTGGCCGGGCAGCCCCTGCGTCAGTGCCTCGACCATGAGGCCGAGCGCGTAACCCTTGTGACCGTACTCGACGCCGCCGATGGGCAGGAGCGCACCCTTCGGCTCCTGCGACATGACGTTCGGGTCATCGGTCGGCACGCCGGCACCGTCGACGAGCCACTTGCCGGGAAGGCGTCCGCCTTCCTTCGCGAGGCGCCCCACCATGCCGTTCGTCGTGATCGACATCGAGACATCGATCAGCACGGGGTCGCCGGTCGTGGGCCAGCCGGCCGCGATCGGGTCGGGCGTGATGACGCCGGCGCGACCGCCGTGCGGCGCGACCGACTGGTTCTCGGGCGCGGACGTCATCAGCAGGATCACGAGCCCCTGGTCGGTCACGGCCTTGAGGTACGCGGCAAGGCAGGCGATGTGATGGCTGCGTCCGATGGAGACGGTGCACGTGCCGTACGTCCGCGCGCGTTCGACGGCGACGTCGATGGCGCGGCGCACGAGCCAGGTCCCCGGGAGGCGGCTGCCGTCCCACGTGATGGCGGCGGGGAAGTCGGCGACGACGCGCGGTTCGCCGTGCGTCGCGAGCGTGCCCTTCCCGATGTCGGCGAGGTAGGGCCCGAGCAGGTTGAGCCCGTGCGTGTCGTGGCCCATGAGGTCGGCCTCGACGAGCACCTCGGCGATCACGACGGACTTGTCGTGTTCCATGCCGGCGGCGTCGAGGAGCGCGGTGGCGAAGGTGAGGAGGGAAGCGGCGGAGTGGACTGTCGGCATGGAGGCGTCGGGGGTTGGGCCGGTCGTTTCGTGGCGACCGGTGCAAACGGAGTAGGTCGGATTAGCGCCGAAGGCGCGTAATCCGACGCGGACGATATTGCGAACAACGACGTCGGATTTCGATGCCCGCGGTCTTGCGAACAACGGCGTCGGATTACGCGGCTGCGCCGCTAATCCGACCTACGCTCCCCCTCGCCCGCTCGCGGGAGAGGGGCCGGGGGAGAGGGCGCCTGACGCCTGACGCCTGACGCCTGACGCCTGACGCCTGCAGTGATCACATCACGATGATCTGTCGCACCGTGTGCCCCGACGCCAGCCGGTCGAAGCCCTCGTTGATCTGGTCGAGCGTGATGTGGTCGCTCATCAGCTTGTTCACCGGCAGCTTGCCGCGGCGATAGAGGTCGATGTAGCGCGGCATGTCGCGCGGCGGGACGCACGAGCCGACGTAGCTGCCCTTCACCGTGCGCTCTTCCGCCGTGAGGTTCACGTGCTGGAGTGCCCAGCGCGCGTCGGGGTGCGGGAGGCCGGCCGTGACGGTCGTGCCGCCGCGGCGCGTGACGCGGTACGCGAGTTCCATCGCCTGCACCGAGCCGGCCATCTCGAGACCGAAGTCGACACCGCCGTTCGTCATCGCCTTCACCTTGGCGACGGCGTCGGGGTCCTTCGCGTTGATGACGTCGGTCGCGCCGAGCTGCTTCGCGAGTTCGAGCTTGTCGTCGTGGATGTCGATCGCGACGACCTGGCTCGCGCCCGCGACCTGCGCGCCGAACAGCGCGTTGAGCCCGACGCCGCCGAGACCGACGACCGCGACCTTCGCACCGGCGAACACCTGCGCCGTGTTGAGCGCGGCACCGACGCCCGTGAGCACGGCGCAGCCGAACATGGCGGCTTCATCGAACGGGAGCTGCTTGTCAATCTTCACGAGCGAGCCGCGGTTCACGACGCAGTGCGTGGCGAACGCGGACACGCCGACGTGGTGATAGACCGGCTCGCCGTTCTGCGAGAGCCGCATCCCGCCGCCCAGCAACGTGCCGGCGCCGTTGGACTTCTGGCCGGGCTCGCACTGGCCCGGCCGGCCTTCCTTGCAGGCGACGCATTCGCCGCAGCTCGGTGCGAACACCATGACGACGTGGTCGCCGATCTCGAGGTCATCGACGCCCGGACCCAGCTCCAGCACGATGCCCGCAGCTTCGTGGCCGAGGACCATCGGCATCTGGCGCGGACGGTCGGCATTGACCGTGGACAGGTCGGAATGGCACAGGCTCGCGGCCTTCACCTGCACCAGCACCTCGCGCTGCCCGGGCGGCGCGAGATCGAATTCCTCGATCGACATCGGACGGGACTCCGCATACGGCTGCGGCAGGCCCATCTCGCGGATGACGGCGGCTCGGATCTTCATGGTGTCGCTCTCCTCAGTACGTCGCGCGGCCGCCGGACAGGTCGAACGTCGCGCCCGTCGTGAACGAGCAGTCTTCCGTGCAGAGCCAGCTCACCATCGCCGCGATCTCCTCGACGAGGCCGAAGCGGCCCATCGGGATCTTCGAGAGCATGAAGTCGATGTGGTACTGCGCGACCTGGTCGAAGATCGGCGTCTTCACGGCGGCGGGCGTCACGCAGTTCACGGTCACGCCGTTCTTCGCGAGTTCCTTGCCGAGGGACTTCGTGAGGCCGATGACGGCGGCCTTCGAGGCGCTGTAGGCCGAGGCGTTCGGATTGCCTTCCTTCCCGGCGACCGACGCGATGTTGACGATGCGGCCGTAGCCGTTCGGGCCCATGTGACGCGCGGCCTGCTGGCAGCAGTAGAAGAGACCGTGGACATTGATGTCGAACACGCGGCGCCATTCGTCCTGCTCGTAGTCGGCGACCGTGGCGTTCTTGCCGGCGACACCGGCGCTGTTGACCATCGCGTCGACCTTGCCGAACGCCGCGACCGTGGCCGCGAACGCCGCCTCGACCTGCGCGGCATCGGCCACGTCGACCTTCGCCGTGTGGACCTTCACGCCCGTGACGCTGGCGGCCGCCTTCGCGAGCGCGTCGTCGTTCATGTCCCAGATCGCGACGTTCGCACCGGACGCCGCGAGGCGCTGCACGACTGCGAGGCCGATCCCGGAAGCACCACCGGTCACGATGGCGGAACGCCCCGCCATGTCGAGCTTGTTCATGTTTCACTCCCCCTGAAAAAAGAAGAGCGGACCGGCTGGTGCCTGCCGACACTGCGACTGCGCAGTCCCGGCAGGCCCCGGGTCCGCCATCGAAAGATGGCCGGATTCTACGGGAAGGCGCGCACCCCGCGCCGCCCGGAAACGACCGGAAACCGATCGCATCGCGGTCACCGGCTGGCGGTATGCTCGCGGCCTCCCCATCGACCGGCTCCGGCCATGCACACCATCGATCTCAACAGCGATCTCGGCGAAAGCTTCGGTGCGTGGTCCATGGGTGACGACGTCGCGCTGCTCGGGGTGGTGACCTCCGCCAACATCGCGTGCGGCTTCCACGCGGGCGACCCGTCGACGATCCGGCACACGGTCCTGCGGGCCATCGCCCACAACGTCGCGGTCGGCGCGCATCCGTCGCTGCCCGACCTCCAGGGATTCGGCCGACGCCGCATGGACGTCTCCCCATCGGACGTCTACGACCTCGTGCTCTACCAGATCGGTGCCGTCGCCGCGTTCGCCCGTGCCGGCCACGGCCGGCTGCATCACGTGAAGCCCCACGGTGCGCTGTATCACATGGCGGCGTCCGACCCCGCGATCGCGCGGGCCATCGCGACCGCGACGCGTGATTTCGACCCGGACCTCGTGCTCTATGGTCTCGCGGGCGGTGCGCAGGCCGTGGCCGGCGAAGCCCTCGGGATGGCCGTCGCCGCGGAGGTGTTCGCCGACCGCGCGTACCGGCGCGACGGCAGCCTCGTGCCACGAGGCGAACCCGGCGCGATGATCGACGCGGAATCCCGCGCCGTGCAGCAGGCCCTCGAACTCGTGCGCGACCGTCGCGTGCTCAGCATCGACGGCGTCTGGGTACCGGTCGTGGCCGACACGATCTGCGTGCACGGCGACCACCCATCGGCGGTGTCGCTCGCGCGGGCGTTGCGCGCCGCCTTCGAACGCGAGGGCATCGGGCTGCGCGCCTGCTGACCGGCCACGCCATCGCTGCCGGACCGCGTGGACACGTCGGCCGTCGGCGCACACCGTCCGTATGCCTTTCGTATGCCTTTCGGCGTACGTGACGCCGACCGGAACGCCCTTCCGGGCATCACGGGTTTCGCCTACATTCCATCCGCACAACACGCGATCACCGGAGCCCGCACGACGATGAAATCCTCCCTGCGCAACGCCCTGATCTTCGCTCTCGCGGCCACGGCCCTGCACATGCCCGCGGCCCACGCCCAGTGGCGGCTCGGCATCGGCCCGGAGTACTTCGACTGGAAGGAGGACACGACCCCGCGGCAGGTCACCGAGAAGGGGCCGCTGCTGTCCGGCTGGGCCGAGTACACGCAGCGACGCGACGCCGGGCTCGTCGGCGCCTATCGCGGCCGGCTCTACGGCGGGCAGGTCGAGTACGAGGGTTCGCTGCTCCTGTCACCGAACGTGCCCGTCAGCGGCAATACGCGGATCAGCGGCATGACCCACGAAGGCCAGCTGCGTCGTCGCTTCGACGTGCACGGCATGCGGTCCGTCGACCTCGTCGCCGGTGCCGGCATCGACATCTGGCTGCGCGAACTCTCGGCGCGGCAGAAGGAACGCTACGTCATCGGCTTCGCGCGGTTCGGCGTCGAGACCGAGGCACGCGGCCAGGGCTGGATGGCCGGCATCGGCCTGAAGTACCCGTTCTACACGCACGAGAATGCGCACCTCGAGGACATCGGCTTCGACCGCAATCCGGTGTTCAAGCCCGGCCGCGAGATCTCGCCGTACGCCCACGTCGGCTACCAGTTCGCGGACCCCGTCTCGATCGTCCTGTACCTGGACAGCTTCAAGTTCTCGCAATCGCCATCCCAGGAGGCCACCTACCTCCCGCTCAACCAGACCGGTTCCTACTACCAGCCCGCGAGCACGCTCTACCGCATCGGCCTGAAGTTGATGTACCAGTTCAGGTAGGGCCTGCCCGGCCCGCGGATCAACGCGGGCTCCGGTCCGATCCACGATGTCCGCACGGCGCGAGCCGGCGGACATCGTCGTTTCCAGGGTGCATCGATGCCGGCCGGCGTGAGTCACGCCGACCAGCGCGTCGAAGACCTCCGTTTCACCCCTTCGGCAACACCTTCCGCAGCAGCGCCAGCGTCCGGTCGTGCGCGAGCCGCGCCGCGGCCGCGTCGAAGTGCGGCGACACCGGCCGCGCGAATCCATGGTCGACCCCGGGATACAACTGGATCTCCACATCCGGATTGCCCGAGACGGCGTCCTGGATCGTCCGGATCGTCGGCATCGGCGCGAACTGGTCCTCCATCGCGAAATGCAGCAGGAGCGGCACGCGGATGTTCCCGGCTTCAGCCAGGTAGCGATCGATCGTGACGCCGTAGTAGCCGATCGCGCAGTCGACGCCGGCGCGCGCCGCCGCGAGATACGCGAGGCGGCCGCCGAGACAGAAGCCGACCGCGCCGACACCGCCATCCACCTCGGGCATCGCCCGCACCGCACGCACCGTCGCGGCGATGTCGCGCATCCCGGCATCGGTGTCGAAGCGCTGCATCAGGTCGAACGCGCGCTCGCGGTCGGCGCCGTCATAGCCGAGATCCACGCCCGGCTCGAGACGCCAGAAGAGATCCGGCGCGACCGTCACGAAGCCCTCGCCCGCGAAGTACTCCACCGTCTCGCGGATGAACGGATTGATCCCGAAGATCTCCTGGCAGATCACGAGACCCGGACCGCGACCGCCCGGCGGCAGTGCGCGATATCCCCTGAAGCGTCCGCCGTCGTCGGCGGCGATGTCCACGTAGGTACCTGTCATGTGTCCTCCCGTTGATCGGGGGCGGTGGCGCCGGCCCCGGTGGATGCGTCCTGCGAGGCCGCGATGGTAGCGACCACGAGACGCACCGTCCGACCCCGTTCTGGTGCATTGCACCATAACAGCGCGCCAGCCCGGTGCGGACCCGCTTCCGCAGGCCGTTCGAGCACCCCGGCGCCTGCCGTCTTTTTCCTTTCGGCTCAGTCATATGAAGAACCCTTCAGGTGCGTGGCACACCGGTTGCGAAACAGCACTCCGGACGTGTCGACGACAGGCCGCCCCGACGCGCACCGCGAGGATGTTTCCGCGGCGCACCGGACGACAGGGCGCGGATCGGACGCGCCGGATTGCACGCCCCCTGGCGACGGAGAGACGGTGATGGACGGAAAGGTTTACCTCACAGGTGCGGGCCCCGGTGCCGCGGACCTGCTCACGCTGCGCGCGGTGCGCGTGCTGGCGCAGGCCGACGTGATCCTCGTGGACGACCTCGTGGACGAATCGGTCCTCGGGCACGCCCGGCCGGATGCGCGCATCGTGCACGTCGGCAAGCGCGGCGGCTGTCGCTCTACACCGCAGGCGTTCATCGAACGCCTCATGGCGCGGTACGCCCGGCAGGGCCGCATCGTCGTCCGGCTGAAGGGCGGCGACCCGTTCGTCTTCGGACGCGGCGGCGAAGAGATCGCATTTCTCCGCGCCCGCGGCGTCGACGTCGAAGTGGTCCCCGGCATCACGTCCGGCATCGCGGCGCCCGCCTCGCTCGGCATTCCCGTCACGCACCGCGGACTCGCCCGCGGCGTGACGTTCGTCACCGGCCACACGCAGGACGACGGTGAACCCGACTGGGCGGCACTCGCCCGCACCGGCACGACGCTCGTCGTCTACATGGGCCTCTCGCGCATCGCATCGATCTGCGCCGGCCTGCGCGCCGGCGGACTCCCCGCGACGACGCCCGCCGCCGTCATCGAGCGCGGCACGCAGGCCGTGCAGCGCCACGCGATCGGCACGCTCGCCGACATCGCCGCGCGCGTCGCGGCCGACCAGTTGCGCGCCCCTTCGATCATCGTCGTCGGCGACGTCGTGTCGCTGGCGCATCCCGAATCACTGCTGTCCGCGGGCAACGCCGCGCGGGCCGCCTGAACCACCGAGGACCTCCGCCATGAAGAAGATGAAGCTCGTGATGATCGGCAACGGCATGGCCGGCGTGCGCACGCTCGAAGAGCTGCGCAAGCTCGCGCCCGACCTCTACGACATCACCGTGTTCGGCGCCGAACCCCACGGCAACTACAACCGGATCCTGCTGTCGCCCGTGCTCGCCGGCGAGATGACGCTTCCGGGGATCATGCTGAATGACCTCGACTGGTACCGCGAGAACGACATCACGCTGCGCGCCGGTGTCGCGATCACGCGGATCGATCGCGCGCGCCGCCGCGTGATCGCCGCCGACGGCACCGAGGCCGAGTACGACCGCCTCCTGCTCGCGACGGGCTCGAACCCGTTCATCCTGCCGGTGCCCGGCAAGGACCTCCCCGGGGTCATCACGTATCGCGACATCGCCGACACCGAGGCGATGATCGATGCGGCGCAGTCCCATCGGCACGCCGTCGTGATCGGCGCCGGCCTCCTGGGACTCGAAGCCGCGAACGGCCTCGCGATCCGCGGGATGGACGTCACCGTCGTCCACCTGATGCCGTGGATCATGGAACGCCAGCTCGACCCCGTCGCCGCGGGGATGCTGCAGAAGTCGCTGGAAGACAAGGGTCTGAAGTTCCTGCTGGAGAAGCAGACCGCGGAACTCGTCGCCGGCGAATCGGGCCGCGTCGCGACGCTGCGCTTCAAGGATGGTTCGTCGATTCCGGCGGACCTCGTCGTGATGGCCGCGGGCATCCGTCCGAACACGGACGTCGCGAAGGCGTCCGGCCTGCACTGCAATCGCGGCGTCGTCGTGAACGACACGATGCAGACGTTCGATCCGCGCATCTACGCCGTCGGCGAGTGCGCCGAACATCGCGGCACGGCGTACGGCCTCGTCGCACCGCTCTTCGAACAGGCGAAGGTCTGCGCGAACCACCTCGCGAACTTCGGCATCGGCCGCTACGTCGGCTCGATGGTCTCGACGAAGCTGAAGGTCACGGGCATCGACGTGTTCTCGGCCGGCGATTTCGCGGGTGGCGACGAGACGGAGGAGATCGTCCTCGCGGACCGCCAGGGCGGCGTCTACAAGAAGCTCGTGCTGCGCGACAACCGCATCGTCGGTGCCGTGCTCTACGGCGACACGGTCGACGGGTCCTGGTACCTCCAGCTCATGAAGGACCGCCAGGACATCCACGAACTGCGCGACCACCTGATGTTCGGCCAGAACCATCTCGGCGACGCCGGCCACAAGGGCCAGACGCAGGCCGCATCGATGGCGGACACCGCCGAGGTCTGCGGCTGCAACGGCGTGTGCAAGGGCACGATCGTGAAGGCGATCAAGGAGCACGGCCTCTTCACGCTCGACGACGTGCGCAGGCACACGAAGGCGTCGTCGTCGTGCGGATCCTGCACGGGTCTCGTCGAGCAGATCCTCGCGTCGTGCGTCGGCGGTGCGTACCAGCCCGCGGACTCCAACGCGAAGGCCGTCTGCGGCTGCACCGATCTCTCGCACGGCGAGGTCCGCAAGGCGATCCGCACGCAGCACCTGACGAGCATCCCGCAGGCGATGCGCTTCATGGACTGGCGCACGCCCGACGGCTGCGCGACGTGCCGGCCCGCGCTGAACTACTACCTCATCTCCACGTGGCCGCACGAGGCGCAGGACGATCCGCAGTCGCGGTTCGTGAACGAGCGCGTGCACGCGAACATCCAGAAGGACGGCACGTACTCCGTCGTCCCGCGGATGTGGGGCGGACTCACGACGCCGGGCGAACTCCGCGCGATCGCCGATGCGGCCGAGAAGTACGCCGTGCCGACCGTGAAGGTGACGGGCGGCCAGCGCATCGACCTGCTCGGCGTGAAGAAGGCGGACCTGCCGCACATGTGGGCCGATCTCGCGAAGGCCGGGATGGTGTCGGGCCACGCGTACGGCAAGAGCCTGCGGACCGTGAAGACGTGCGTCGGGTCCGAGCACTGCCGCTTCGGCACGCAGCTCGCGATGGGCATGGGCGTGAAGCTCGAGAAGATGCTCTTCGGCATGTGGAGCCCGCACAAGGTGAAGCTCGCCGTGTCGGGCTGCCCGCGCAACTGCGCGGAATCCGGCATCAAGGACGTCGGCGTGATCGGCGTCGATTCCGGCTACGAGATCTACGTCGCCGGCAACGGCGGGATCCGCACCGAGGTCGCGCAGTTCCTCTGCAAGGTCGCGAACGACGACGAGGTGATGGAGTACTCCGCCGCGTTCCTGCAGCTCTACCGCGAGGAAGCCTTCTACCTCGAACGCACCGTGCACTACGTGAACCGCGTCGGCCTCGACCACGTGAAGAAGCTCGTCGTCGAGGACGCCGTCAGCCGCAAGGCGCTCCACGAACGCCTGCTCTTCGCGGT
>CAUJJX010000080.1 GCA_963205165.1 Pseudomonadota bacterium
GCCGCTACGCGCACCGCAGCATCGGAGCCCTGCGGAGCCGCCGATGCGCATCGGAGATTCCTGCGCACGTATCCCACGCGTATATTTTCCCCTGCGACGAGTTGCCGCACCCCAGGCAACCGGCGATTCCCACCGGAGGAACCCCATGAAGCCCCTGAACCTCACCCGCCGCCTCGCGGTCCGCACCCTGCTTCCCTTCGCCCTCGCTTGCGCGTTCGCTGCCCCCGCGAGCGCCGACGAGACGTGCAACTCGCCCTTCATGTCGAAGCTCATCAAGGGCCAGGAAGACGTCGTGTATGTCTGGACCCTCGGCATCGAGGGCGTCGGCGACGGTGCCGACAAGCTCGTGACCATCGACGCGAATCCGGCGTCGCCGCAGTACGGCAAGGTCATCGCGACGCTGTCGGTCGGCTCGCGCGGCGAAGCGCATCACATGGGCTTCACCGACGATCGTCGCTACCTGTGGGCGGGCGGCCTGGACGACAGCCGCATCCACATCTTCGACATCCGGACCGACCCGGCGAAACCGACGCTCGTCCGCACGATCTCGAACCTCCCGAAGAAGACCGGCCTCGTCGGCCCGCACACGTTCTACGCGCTGCCCGGCCGGATGCTCGTGCAGTTCCTGTCGAACTCGAAGGACCACGGCGGCGTCACCGGCATGGCCACCTTCACGAACCGCGGCCGGCTGATCCGCACGACCGCCATGCCGACCGACAAGGGCGGCGACGGCTACGGCTACGACATCGGGATCAATCCGCAGAAGAACGTGATGCTCACGTCGAGCTTCACGGGCTGGAACAACTACATGATGGATCTCGGCAAGCTCGTGCAGGACCAGGCGGCCATGCAGCGCTTCGGCAAGACGATGGTCCTGTGGGACGCCAAGTCGCTGAAGCCGAAGAAGGTGTTCGACGTCCCCGGCGCGCCGCTCGAGATCCGCTGGTCGCTGAAGGACGGCGACAACTGGGCCGTCGCCGCGACGGCGCTCACGTCGAAGATCTGGCTCGTCAAGCAGGATGCCGCCGGCGAATGGCAGGCGAAGGACGTCGCGACCATCGGCGATCCCGCGAAGATCCCGCTGCCCGTCGACATCAGCATCACGGCCGACGGCAAGGGCCTGTGGGTCAACACGTTCATGGACGGCACGACCCGCTACTTCGACCTGACCGACCCCGAGCACCCGCAGCAGACGTACGCGAAGCAGACCGGCAAGCAGGTCAACATGGTCTCGCAGAGCTGGGACGGCAAGCGTGTCTACATCACGTCGTCGCTGCTCGCCAACTGGGACAAGCGCGGCGAGAACGACGAGCAGTTCGTGCGCGCCTTCAACTGGGACGGCAAGGAGCTCCAGCTCGCGTTCGAGGTCGACTTCCTGGCGGAGAAGCTCGGCCGCGCCCATCACATGAAGTTCGGCACGAAGGCCGTCAAGGCCGCATTCGAAACGAAGGGAGCGGTGCGCGTTGCAGCTGCGGATCGCTGATCGCCTGATGGCGGTGGTGCTCGCGGCCTCGGTCGCGGGCATCGCCTCCGCCCACGAAGTCGCCGCCACGCGCGCCGACTTCGTGCCGCCGCCGGTGGGCAGCTACCGGCTCGAACGCATCCTCGAGGCGCCCGACGCGAAGCTGGTCGATTCCGCGGGCAGGCCGCAGTCGCTCGCGAAGCTGACGCATGGTCCCGTGACGCTGCTCTCGCTGATGTACACGCAGTGCAGCGACGAGAAGGGCTGCCCGCTCGCGCTGTTCACGCTCGACCTCGTCCGCCGCGACCTGCGCAGGCTGCCGGAGACGAAGGGCAAGGTGCGCTTCGTCAGTCTCTCGTTCGACCCCGACCGCGACACGCCCGCCGTGATGCGTGACTACGCCGGCGACCGCGCGAAGCCTGTCGCCGACATCCCCTGGGCGTTCGTCGCCCCGGCGTCGCGCGGCGAGCTCGATCGTGTGCTCGACGGCTTCGAGCAGGACGTCACGCGCGCGGCGACCGGCGACAGCAGGGAACTGAGCCACGTGCTGAAGGTGTTCCTCGTCGACGGCCGCGGCTGGGTCCGCGAGATCTACTCGACGTCGTTCCTCGTGCCGCGGGTCGTCGTCAACGACATCCGGACACTCCTGCGCGAGCGCGGCGCGGGACGGTAGTCGGCGGCGTGCGTCGTCTCTTCGTCCCGGCCTGGGCGGACACCCTGTCCGGTCGGGCGCGCGGGCTCCACGGATGGCGGGTGCTGCTTGCGGCGTCGGGGTTCGCCTCCTGCCTCCTCGCCGGTGCCGCTGGTGGCGCCGACGTCGGCCGCCGCTCCGCGGCATCGGCGCACGCCGATGCCGACCACACCTCGACACGGCCCACCGCCTCGCGCGCGGCCACGGCGCGCAGCGCACCGCTCGTCGCCCTCGGCCGCAAGCTCTTCATGGACCGTCGCCTTTCGCCGAACGACACGATGTCGTGCGGCATGTGCCACGTGCCCGAGCAGGGATTCGTCGTGAACGAGATCGCGACGGCCGTCGGCTTCGAGGGCCGCAGCCTCCGCCGCAACGCGCCCACCGTGCTCGACGTCGGGATGCAGCGGTCGATGTTCCACGACGGCCGCGTCCGCACGCTGGAGGAACAGGTCTGGGGCCCCCTGCTCGCCCGCGACGAGATGGCGAACCCGTCGCGCGAAGCCGTCCTGAAGCGCATCGCGGGGCTCGCAGACTATCGGCGTCCGTGGCGCCGGGCCTTCGGTGATCCGGAGGTCACGCCGCCGCGCATCGAGGCCGCGCTCGCGGCGTACGAACGCTCGCTCGACGGCGGCCTCTCGCGCTTCGACCGCTGGCGCTTCCTCGGCGCGACGGACGCACTCGATGCCCGCGAGCGGCGCGGCTTCGAACTCTTCAGCGGTGCCGCCGGCTGCGTGCGCTGCCACGCGATCGACGAACGCGAGGCGCCGTTCACCGACCACGCCTTCCACAACACCGGCATCGGTGCACGGCAGGCCGCGACGACCCGCTACGACGTCCCGCTGGCGCCCGGCGAGAACACCGTGGTCGACGCCGCATGGATCGCGAGCCAGTTCGGCGCGAATCCGCGGGACGACGGTCGCTTCGAATTCACCGGCCGTGCCGAGGACCGGCATCGGTACAAGACGCCGTCGCTGCGGCACGTGGCGCTGACGGCGCCCTACATGCACGACGGATCGCTCGCGACGCTCGAGGCGGTCATCGATTTCTACGCGCGCGGCGGCGGGGAGGATCCCGGCCGCGACCCGGCGCTCGCACCGCTCGACCTGTCGCCGGACGATCGTGCGGCGCTCGCGGCATTCCTGCGCAGCCTCACGGGCGAGCGCGTGGCACGGCTCGCGCGCGAGGCGCGGCGGGCCGCGTCGACGCCGGAGTTCCGATAGGTGGCGCGCGCAGCACGGCCGGAAACGTCGCCACCCACGCACACCAGGGCCTGATCACACGACGGATGCCAGTGCGTCCGTCGCGTGATCAGGTCCTAGCCCGCCCCCGCGTTTTCCGGATAATCCGGGCGATAACGACAACGCGGGAGGATCCATGGCGCAGCGCCACCTGCAGTTCTGGCCGCAGGACGTGCCCCGGCACATCGACGTGCCCCGGACGTCCGTGCACTACAACCTCGAGGTCACGGCGCGGCGCTTCCCGGAGAAGGCGGCGATCATCTTCTACGACTCGCCGCTCGCCTACGCCGGGCTCTGGCAGCAGGCGCAGTCGGTCGCGGGCTTCCTCCGCCACCGCTGCGGCGTGAAGCGCGGCGACCGCGTCCTGCTCTTCATGCAGAACAGCCCGCAGTTCGTCGCGTCGTTCTACGGGATCCTCGCGGCCGACGCGATGGTCGTCCCCGTGAATCCGATGAACCTCGCGGACGAGCTGCGCCACTACGCGACGAACGCCGACGCGACCACGATCCTGTGCGGCCAGGAGCTGTACCCGCAGGTGCGTCCGCTGCTCGCGGACAAGTCGCTCACCCACGCGATCGTCGCCGCGTACTCCGACGCGATCGCCGTCCCGACGGATCTCGCATTGCCCGATTCGGTGAAGGCGCCGCGTGCCGCGATCGACGAACCCGGCGTCACGCTGTGGTGCGACGTGATGGCGGCGAGCCTCGCGCCCGGGCTGTCCGAGGCCGGCCCTGACGATCTCTGCGTGATGCCCTACACGTCGGGCACGACCGGGCTCCCGAAGGGCTGCGTCCACACGCACGCGACCGTGATGAACACGCTCGTGGCCGGCGGCGCGTGGTTCCGCCAGGGACAGGGTTCCGTGCTGCTCGCGACGCTGCCGTTCTTCCACGTGACCGGCATGCAGGGCGCGATGAACGGCCCGATCTACATGGGCTCGACGGTCATCCTCATGCAGCGCTGGGACCGCACGACGGCCGCGCGCCTGATCGAGCGTTACCAGGTCGCGAGCTGGACGGCCATCTCGACGATGGTGATCGACTTCCTCGCGAACCCGGACATCGCGAACCACGACCTGTCGAGCCTGCGGCAGATGAGCGGCGGCGGCGCGGCCATGCCGGAAGCCGTCGCGAAACGCATGAAGGAACTCACCGGTCTCGACTACGTCGAGGGCTACGGACTGTCGGAGACCATCGCGCCGACGCACATCAATCCGCCGGACCGCCCGAAGAAGCAGTGCCTCGGCATCCCGATCTTCGGCACGGAGGCGCGCGTTGTCGACCCGGACACCTTCCGCGAACTGGCCCCGACGGAAGTCGGCGAGATCGTCGTGTGCGGCGGCCAGGTGTTCAAGGGCTACTGGAAGGCGCCGGAGGCCACGGCCGCGGCGTTCGTCGAGCTCGACGGCCAGCCGTTCTTCCGGACGGGCGACCTCGGCTACGTCGACGACGATGGCTACTACTTCATCGTCGACCGGCTGAAGCGCATGATCAACGCGGCCGGCTTCAAGGTATGGCCGGCCGAGGTCGAGGCGATGATGTACGGTCACCCCGACATCCAGGAGGCCTGCATCATCTCGACCCCCGACGCCACGCGCGGCGAGACCGTCAAGGCGATGGTCGTGCTGAAAGCCGCGCGGAAGGGTGCCGTGACCGCCGACGACATCATCGACTGGGCGCGCCTGCACATGGCGGCCTACAAGATTCCCCGCAGCATCGAGTTCGTCGACACGCTGCCGAAGTCGGCGACCGGCAAGGTGCAATGGCGCCAGCTCCAGGACCAGGAATGGCGACGCTGATCGCGTCCGCCCCACGCAACCCAAGACACGCCCGATGAAACCCGAAGACTACGATTGCTGGCCCAAGCAGTTCCCGCGTCACCTGACGATCCCCGAGACGAGCCTCTGGCAGAACCCCGCGACGAGCGCGCAGCGGTTCCCGCGGAAGGCGCTGTCGGTGTTCTACGACTCGCGCGTCACGTACGGCGAGTTCCTCGCGACCGTCGAAACGATGGCCGGCTTCCTGCAGCACGTCTGCGGCGTCGGCCGCGGCGACCGCGTGCTGCTCCAGATGCAGAACTGCCCGCAGTTCGTGGCGGCGTTCTACGCGATCCTCCGGGCCGACGCCGTCGTCGTGCCGGTGTCGCCGATGAACGTGACCGACGAGCTGGTCCACAACATCGACGACAGCGGCGCGAAGGTCGCGTTCGTCGGCCAGGAACTCTTCGACCGCATCCAGCCGCTGATGGACGGCCGCGTCGCGCACGTGATCGTCGCGACGTACTCCGATGCGCTGACCGGCCCCACCGAGCTCACCGTCCCCGATGCCGTGCGCGCGCCGCGGCAGCGCTTCGACGTGCCCGGGGCCGTCGCGTGGGCCGATGCGCTCGAACGCGACTTCGCGCCGCGCGCCCCGACGGCCGGTGCCGACGACCTCGCCGCGATCCTCTACACGTCCGGCACGACGGGCAAGCCGAAGGGCTGCATGCACACGCATCGCACGCTGATGTGCACGACCGTCGGCGCGGCCCTCTGGGAGACCATGTTCGCGGACTCCGTGATCCTGTCGACCGCGCCGATGTTCCACGTGACCGGCATGCAGCACACGATGAACGCCGGGATCTACGCCGGCGCGACGATCGCGTTCCTGCCCCGCTGGGATCCCTCCGCGGCCGGCTACCTGATCGAACGCTACGGCTGCACGCACTGGGCGAACGTCCCGACGATGGTCGTCGACCTGCTGCATCACCCGGACACCGCGGGCCGCGACCTGTCGTCGCTCGTGAATGTCGCGGGCGGCGGCTCGTCGATGCCGGAGCCCGTCGCGAAGGAGCTCCAGGACCGCTGCGGCGTCCAGTACATGGAGGCCTACGGGATGACCGAGACCATCTCGCAGACACACTTCAATCCGCCCACGCAGCTGCGCCGCCAGTGCCTCGGCATCCCGACGTTCGACGTCGAGTCGCACATCGTCGACCCGGACACGCTCGCGATCCTGGGCCCCGGCGAAGTCGGCGAGATCGTGTCGAGCGGTCCGCAACTGATGAAGGGCTACTGGAAGAATCCGGAGGCGACGAAGCAGGCGCTCGTCGACATCGGCGGCCGCACGTTCATGCGCACCGGCGACCTCGGCCGGCGCGACGAGGACGGCTTCTTCTACATCGCCGACCGGCTGAAGCGCATGATCAACGCGTCCGGCTACAAGGTCTGGCCGGCGGAAGTCGAGGCGACGCTCTTCAGGCATCCGGCCGTCAAGGAAGCCTGCATCGTCGCGGCCCCCGACGAACGCCGTGGCGAGACCGTGAAGGCCTACCTCGTCCTGAAGGACGATCAGCGCGGTCGCGTGACGGCCGAGGAGATCATCGCGTGGTCGCGCGAACACATGGCGGCGTACAAGGTTCCGCGGGCCGTGCTGTTCGTCGATGCGCTCCCGCGTTCGGGCACGGGCAAGGTGCAATGGCGTGCCCTGCAGGAGCAAGAATGGGGTGTCTGACCCGGCCAACCCGGACGCGATTCGGGTCATAATTCGAGCATCGGCGCCGACCGGGTGTCCGCTGCTTTCCATGATGTTTCCCTTTTTCCAACAACCAGGATCGAGACCGTGACTTTCATCAAGCGAGCCGCCCTGCTGGGCACCGTGGTCGCGCTGGCTTCCGGCTGCGCCTCCATGACCAACATGAAGGACTCCGTGACGTCGAGCGAGACCTTCCGCAATCCCCTGGCGTGCGCCGCTGCAGGTGCGCTGATCGCCGGCGGCGTGGGTGCCGTCGAGAACCGCAATGTCATGGCGGTCGGCGCGATCGCTGGCGGCCTGCTCGGCTACTGGGCGTGCAACCAGTACGAGAAGCCCCTGCCCGACGCGGACGGTGACGGCATCGCCGACAAGACCGACGCCTGCGCCGACACCCCGAAGGGTGCGGCCGTGTCGCCGAACGGTTGCCCGATCGACGGTGACACCGACACCGACGGCGTGGCCGACAGCCGCGACAAGTGCGCCGCGACGCCCGCGGGCGCCAAGGTCGACGAGAACGGCTGCATGCCGACCGCCGACGGCGATGCCGATGGCGTGCCGGACATCAACGACCTCTGCCCGAACACGGCTGCCGGTGCGATCGTGCTGCCGAACGGTTGCGAGATGGACAGCGACGGCGACGGCATCCCCGACAGCCGTGACCGCTGCGCCAATACGCCGGCCGGCGTGAAGGCCGGTGGCGACGGTTGCGCGGTCGACAGCGACAACGACGGCATCTCCGACATCCTCGACCGCTGCTCCGACACGAAGCCGGGTGCCCGCGTCGATGCGTCCGGTTGCGATGCAGCCGTTGCGCCCGCCGCCCCCGCGACGACCGATGCCGGTGGCAAGGCGTCGACTGCGGACAAGGCCGCTGTCGCGCCGCTCGAAGTGCCCACGACGGCCGGCGAGACGCTGGTGCTGAAGGGTGTGAACTTCGAAAGCGCCTCCGCCAAGCTGAAGACCTCGTCCCTGGCCGTCCTCGACGGCGTCGCCGCTCAGATCAAGTCGAGTGGCGTGAAGATCGAGGTGGCCGGCTACACGGATGCCTCGGGTTCCCCGACCGTCAACCGCGCCCTGTCGCAGCGTCGCGCCGAGATGGTGATGGCGTACCTCGTCGCCAAGGGCGTGCCCGCCGCGAACCTGGTCGCGAAGGGCTACGGCTCCGACAAGCCGATCGCCGACAACGGCACGGCCGCGGGCAAGGCGCAGAACCGTCGCGTCGAACTGCTCGTGACCGAAGCCGGCAAGTAAGCGCTTCAGTCGTTCGATGAGCGGGCGCCCTTCGGGGCGCCCGTTTTTTTTTGCGCGTCGCGCTTCGCCTCGGACTGCCGCGCGGGCGCGTCACCTTCCGCTTCGGTCGTGCATGCAAGGCGGGTAGAATCCCGCGTCCCCAGCCGCCAGCCGACCGATACGCCATGCGCATCGCCCCACCCGCCGCGCTCGATCCCGCGATCGAACGCGACCTGTTCGACGCCGTCGATGCCCTCCAGCCGGAACTCCACGCGACGCTCGCCGCGCTCGTGCGCTTTCCGAGCCTGATGGGCGAGGAGGCACCCGCCCAGGATTTCATGGCGGGGCTGTTCCGCGGGATGGGGCTCGCGGTCGATCGCTTCGAGGTGCGCGACGCGGACCTCCGCGATCTGCCGGGGTATTCGCCGCCGACCGGACACTGGGCGCGCCACGACAACGTCGTCGGCAGCCACCGTCCGCGCGACGCGACCGGCCGCTCGCTGATCTTCAACGGCCACATCGACGTCGTCCCCGTGGGCGCCGAGGCCCTCTGGACCACCCCGCCCTTCGATCCCGTGATCCGCGACGGCCGCATGTACGGCCGCGGCAGCGGCGACATGAAGGCGGGCATCGCCGCGTACGTCACGGCGTTCGAGGCACTGCGGCGCATCGGTCTGCAACCGGCGGCCCCCGTCTGGATGCAGTCGGTCGTCGAGGAGGAATGCACCGGCAACGGCGCCCTCGCCTGCCTGCATCGCGGCTACCGCGCCGATGCCGCGCTGATCCCCGAACCGTTCGACCATTCGATCCTGGAAGCGCAGGTCGGCGTGCTCTGGATCACCGTCGAGGTGCTTGGCCGTCCGGCCCACGTGCTCGACGTGAAGCGCGGCATCAACGCGATCGAGGCGGCGTTCGCCCTCTACCGCGGGCTCGAGTCGCTGCGCGACGAATGGAACGCGCCCGGCTGCAGTCATCGACATCCCGCATTCGCGCACCACGACCGGCCCATCAACTTCAACCTCGGCCGCATCGAGGGCGGTGAGTGGACGTCCTCGGTGCCGACGCGCTGCACGATGGAGATCCGCTGCGGGTTCCACGCCGGGATGAGCGCCGCCGACGCGAAGGCCGCCGTCGAGGCGCGCATCCACCGGACCGCTGCGGCCGACGAACATCTGCACAACGTGGAGGTCCGTATCCGCTACGCCGGCTTTCAGGCGGAGGGCTGCGTGATCGATCGCGGCGAGCCGCTGATGCAGCTGCTGGCCGAATCCCACGAACGCGTGCTCGGCACGCCCGCCGCGTGGCTCGCGAGCACTGCCACGACCGACGCCCGCGTGTTCAATCTCTACGGCGCCACGCCCGCGACCTGCTACGGCCCCGAGGCGAACGACATCCACGGCATCGACGAATCGGTCTCGCTCGAAAGCACCCGGAAGGTCACGCGCGTGCTGGCGCTCTTCATGGCCCGCTGGTGCGGCGTGGAGCGCCTGCGATGACGCTGCACTCGCGCCTCGCCGCACTCGTCGTCGCACTGCTCGCCGTCGGCTGCACGCATCTGGCGCCGGTCGCCGACGACGCATCGCCGGACACCGCGCCGGCCGTCACGGCGGACTCAGCCGCGATCGACGCGATCCCGCCCGCGCCGGACATCACACCGCCGGGCAGCGATGTCCCCGCAGCGCCGCCCACCATGGCGGAACGCGCCGTGAAGCACGCGCTCGCCGTGATCGGCAGCCCGTACCGCTTCGGCGGCACATCGCCGGCGGGCTTCGATTGCAGCGGGCTCGTCCGCTACAGCTTTGCGCTCGCGGGGCTCGAACTGCCGCGCGACACGCGCGAGCAGCGACGCTCGTCCCGCGTCCTCGGCCGCGACGAGCAGCCTCGCACCGGCGATCTCCTGTTCTTCAAGCGGGGCCGGCGCGACAACAACCTGCACGTCGGCATCTATCTGGGCGAAGGCCGGTTCGTGCACTCGCCGTCGCGCGGAGGCGCCGTCCGGATCGAACGTCTCGACGACGCCCACTGGCGCCGCACGTTCATCGACGCCCGCCGCGTCGGGGTCGAGCGCCAGCTGCGCGCGGGGCATGGCGCACCGGCAAGCATCGACTCGGGACGATCGGCCCGCATCGACATCGGAAAGCTCGCGCGTGTCGAACCCGTCGGGGCGCAACCGTTCGACGCCGGGCAGCCGCTGCGCGAAGTCATCGAGGTCGACGCAGCGGCCTCCGGCGCACGGTCGTCGCACATCACGATCGCCGGGCTGCGCTTCGCCACCGACCTGCCCTGACGCGGCACCACTGCGGGTCGCGCACGCGGCCGGCATGCGACGCATCTTCCCGGATTTACGCTCCCCGACCGTTCGCTTAGTATGCGGCGCGGGTACGCGCGCGATGCGCGATCACACCTTCACAACAACCAGAAATCACAGAGGAGAACCGCCATGAGTTTCGCGTCGGAGTTCAAGGAATTCGCGATGAAGGGCAACGTCATGGATCTCGCCGTCGGCGTGATCATCGGCGGCGCCTTCGGCAAGATCGTCGATTCCGCCGTCAACGACCTGATCATGCCGATCATCGGCCGGATCGTCGGGAACGTGGATTTCTCGAACATGTTCGTGAAGCTCGCGGACGCCCCCGCCGGCACCCCCGAGACGCTCGACGCACTGCGCAAGGCCGGTGTCCCGGTGTTCGCGTACGGCAGCTTCCTCACGATCCTGATCAACTTCGTGATCCTGGCCTTCGTGATCTTCATGATGATCAAGCAGATGAACCGCCTGAAGCGCGACGTGCCGCCCGCGCCAGTCGAGGCACCGGTCACGCCGGAGGATGTCGTGCTCCTGCGCGAGATCCGCGACAGCCTCAAGCGGTAAGGCATCGCGCAGCACGAAAACGAACGGCGCCCCGAGGGGCGCCGTTTTCGTTGGACCGTCCTGCTGCGGCGGGTCGGATGGGGGGGCCACCGGGCCGTGGACAGCGTCCTGCGGATCGGTCGAAGTCAGTTGACCGGCGTGGGACCCGCGGCCGGTCTGCCGTGCGGACGCGTGTGCGCAACGACGTGATCAGGTCCGCGCGCCCAGGCCGTGCCCAGCGCCTCGCCGGCGCGTTCCATCAGCATGTCGAAACTCAGCCCCGCACTCACCGCCGCGGACGCCAGTCCGATGCTCGCCGTGATCGGGATGCCCGCAGGCGCAAGACCGGCGATGGCTGCGCGGAGTGCCTCGGCCTTCGCCAGCGCACCGGTGCCGTCGCAATGCATCAGCAGCACCTGGAAGGTACCGCCGTCACGCAGCGCGACCATGTCCTCGCGGCGCAGGCGGTTGCGCAGCAGTTCGGCCACGGCCAGCATCGCGGCATCGGCCACGAGCCTGCCGTGTCGATCCCGGATGCAGTCGAAGTCGTCGATGTCGACCAGCAACAAGCTCGCGACGAATCCGTGGCGGCGGGCCTCACTGAATCGCCCCTCGGCGATCTCGCCGAACAGCGGCGCGCTGTAGAGCGATGTCAGCGGCTCGAGTCCGGCCTCGAAGGCGACCAGTTCGTCGATGAGGAAGGCCGCCCCGGCGGGCATGCGGGGTTCGATGTCGGACGTGATGTGCAGGGGCGAGCCCTCCGTTGAACGGTTGCGAGGGTCGGCAGCCCCGCATCTCGTCGTCCCGATCGGTGATGCAGGCGGGATTGTGTCGTCGAGTGTGGCTGTCGGCGCTGCGCGGGTCGCCGCCCCTTTCGGAGCACCGGGATCTCGCGCGCCCCACCTTGTCGGCGGGTGCGCGAAAAGCTTGAGGAATCGCGCGGTTGGCGGCGGTTCAGGCGAGGCGGCGGCGCAGGCCGGGGGCGCGTCGCACCAGCAGATCGAGCAGGTAGAGCACGAGCCCGGCGCCGGCGAACCACGGCCAGAGCGCCCGCGCGACGACCGCGGATTCACCGAGCGGTGCGACGACGTCCCGCGGTTCCGGCGCGAACTTGCCGCCGGTCTGGCTGGCGAGCGCTTCGAGGAAGGTCCGGTTGGCAGGCTGCAGCCGGTATTCCTCCGGATACGCCGGCAGCACCTCGCGAGCGCCGACCAATGCCGCGGTGCCGGCCGGCACGCCATCGACGAGTTCGAAGCGCGTCGCGCCGGTCGCGTTCGGATCCGCCGGCCAGCGCAACTCGTACCGCCCCGGGCCGCTCTGGCGCATCGCGACGATCCGCGGCGCACTGCCAGACGCCGACACCCGCACGCGCGGCGAGAGGCCGTTGCGGAATGCGCCGTCCTCGCCCTGCAGCGTGAGCCGCACGAGCGTCTCGCCGCCGGTCAGCGCGGTCGTCGCGAACACGGCGGATTCGGCCACGCGATGCCGCATCGTCTCGCGCACGATCTGGCTCCAGAACTTGCCGTAGCCGGGCCATGCGAGCCAGTCGGCGGCCCAGCGGTTGCGCGCATCCGAACCGAACACGACGGCGCGTCCGAGCCCGATCTGCCAGCGCGCGAGCAGGGCGGCCTCCGCCTCGGTCGCGAGCCAGACCTCCGCACGTTCCTTCGGCTTCACGCTCGCGTGGCCCTTCAGCATCGGCGCCCGCGCGAAGTCGATGCCGGCGAGCGCCTCGGCGCGGCGCTTCACGACGGCCCGGAAGGGTTCCTCGCGGACGTTCTCGTTCACGAGCCGCTGCGTCTCCTCGATGAAGATCTGCGGCACGCTGTCGGCCGTCTCGGCGTAGTGGAAGCGGCCGCGGCCCCAGCCCGCGATCTCGCCGAGCAGCTTGCGATCGGCCTCGGCGCCGATGGCGACGGTCGTCACCGTGATCTGCGCGTCGGCCATGCGCTTCGTGAGCCGCTGGAAGTCGGCGGGCTGCGTGTCGCCGTCGGACATCAGGATCACGTGTTTCGACTTGACCGGCACGTCGACGAGCATCCGGTACGCCATCTGGAGCGCCGGGTAGATGTTGGTCTGGCCGCTCGCCGTGAAGCGCGAGATGAGGTCCTCCGCCTTGCGCTTGCTGCGTACCTGCGCGAGCGGCACCGTCATCTCGGGCTGCGAGTCGAAGGTGATGACGCCGAAGCGGTGTTCCTCTTCCAGCAGGTCGAGCGCGCCGAGCGTCGCGGCCTTCGCGAGATCGAGCTTGCGGCCCTTCATGCTGTACGAACGGTCGAGCACGATCACGAGCGCCAGTTCGCGCCGCTTCTCCTGCGCCTCGAACGTCACGGGCAGCACGCGCTCGAGCGGTGATTCGCGATAGCCACCTTCGCCGTACGCACTCGCACCGGCCGCGAAGACGAGGCCGCCGCCGTGGTCCTCGGCGTAGGTCGCGAGCGCCTCCATCCGCGCCTTGCCGAGCGCCGGGGCCGGCACGTCGGACAGCACGACCGCATCGAAGGCGTCGAGCGACTTCGCGTCCGACGGCACGGCCTCGGGCGCCGCGACCTGCACCGTGAATCCATTCGTCGAGAGCGACTCCCGGAGGTACTTGCCGGCGTCGGCCGAGCCCTCGACGACGAGCACGCGCGGACGCGCCTCCACGCGGACCGGCGCCACGAAGCGGTCGTTGTCGGCGAGCGTGTCGCCCGCGGCCGCGACCTCGGCGGTGAGCGACGTCGCGCCCTCCTCCGCGATGCGCACCGTGAACGGGACGACGTTCTCGCCGGCCACGAGCGCGACCTTGCTCTGGCCGAGCACGCGCGAACCGCGGAGCAGCTTCACGCGCGCACTCCCGGCGGACTGCGCCTGCACGCGGACGGCCACGCGGGCCGGTTCGTCACGGCGCAGTTCGGGCGGCAGATCGATGCCCGCGATCCACGCATCGCTCCCGGGACGCACGAGCGCCGGCACCGGGAACACGCGCACGCCGCGGGCACGCAGGCGGTCGAGCGTGCGCCACGCATCGCCGCGCGTCGCATTGCCGTCGGTCATCAGGACGACGCGCTTCAGGGCGTCCGGCTCGAAGGCGCCCGCGACGGTTTCGAGTGCGCGCTCGACGTCGGTCACGAGCGGATCGAGCGCGTCGGGCGACCCGGCGCGGCCCGTGCGCAGGGGCACGTTACGGATCGCTTCCGGGGAATCGACGAAGCGGGGGCGATCGGCGAAGGCGACGAAGCGGGACGACGTGATGCCGTCCTGGGCGCGCGCCTTGTCCATCCAGCGGATCGCGGCGTCGATGAACGCCGGGTCGACACTCTTCGAGACATCCAGCGCGTACACGACCGAGACGTCGGTGGATTCGCCGAGCCACGACGGACGCATCAGCGCGATCGCAACGCACGCGATCGCGGCGGCGCGCAGCGCACCGAGCACGACGCGATGCCGCGCGGACAGCGGCGACAGCGAATGGCGCGCGAACCACACGACGAGCGGCAGCGCCACGACGAGCGCGACGACCGGCCACCAGGCTTCGACGACGAACCGGGTCATACGGTCACCCGCCGGTGATAGGTCAGCCACTCGAGCAGCATCAGCGCACCGGCGATCGCAAGCAGCACCTGCCAGGCATCGACGCCGGAAGGTCCGTCCGGCGCATCGTCGGCCACGGTCGCCGGCGCCTGCGCTGCGAGCCGGCTCGCATTGATGTCGGTGACCGCCGGGTCGAGGACGTTCACGAGCACGCGCACGCGGCGTCCCTGCGATTCGGCGGTGAAGAAATCCGGGGCGGACGCGGTGAACAACGTCGCGCCCGGGACGAAGCGCGTGTCCATGGCACCAGCCTCCAGCCCGCGGACGCTTGCACGCGCCATCGGGAGATTCACGGGGCCGACGGACTTCGCGACGGGCGTCTCTTCACTCGTCAGCCACGCGAGCGCATTCGAGACGAACACGGGGAACGACGCCTGCGACGCGAAGCTCGACGCCTGGATCGCGAACGCCAGCGCGACCTTCCGCGGACTCGCAGCGCTGGCGACCGCGAGCACGGCACCGTCATCCGCACGCGCGAGCACGTCGACACCCGACGGCGCGACGAATGGTTGCGCACGTTCGATCTGCACGTCGGCGAGCGAGACATTCTCGAACACGGGATCCGCGGACTTCCACGACGTCGCCGCGATGCCGGTGCGCGTCGCGCCGGGCGCGGGCAGCCACGACACCTTCGGCGGCGCGATCGCGAGCACCGGCGCGGCAGGCGCATTCGGTGGCGCGAAGCGATCGAGGACATACGCGTCGAAGCCGGCGCGGCGCGCGAACTGCGACGGCGCGAGCACGGTCAGCCGCACGCGCGGATCGAGGCGCAGCGCGCGTTCGAGTGGTGCGTTGCCGGTCGTGACGAGCGCGACGGACAGCGTGCGGTTGAAGGGCAGGAACGCGAACGCCTCGTCGTCGGCTGCGAGCGCGTCATCCGGCGCGTCGAGGCCGGCGCGCAGCGCACCGCCGCTGAAACCGGAGACCGGCAGCGTCACGGACGCGAAGCCTCGTGCTGGAACCGTGATGGCACGCGCCACGGGATCGTGGCCGGCGCCGCTCACGCGGACCGTCACCTTCATCGCGACGGTCGCCGCGTTGCCTACTTCGACGAACGCCTCGATCTGCGTCGGATCGGCCGGCAGCGAGCGCACGTCGAACGCCGTGATGCCGGTGTTGGCCGCAGGTTCGAACACCGGGACGGTGCGCACGTCGGCCGGCACGGCGATCGGTGCGACCCCGTCGGTCACGAAGACGACGTCGGGTGTCTCGATGGCCGGCGGCAGCGCGGCGAGTTCGGGGAAGCGCGGCGTGACGCCGCTCGCGGGCTTCAGCTCGTCGAGGCGCGCGGCGGCGCGGGCCGCATCGGTGAAACCGGCGGGGCCGAGCATGCGCATCGTGTCGAGCACCATGAAGCGTCCGGCGGACGGCGCGAGCTCGCGGCGCGCGGCATCGACGGCGTGGGCGAGGCGTGTCCGGCCATCGGCGCGGAGCGCGCCCATCGTCGGCGAGTTGTCGATCACGAGGACGACCGGACGATTGGCCGCGCCGTTCGCGGCGTCGCGCTCGGGACGCAGCCACGCGGCCGCGACGGCGAGCGCGATGAGCGTCGAGAGCAGGAGCGACAGCCACCAGCGCCAGCGCTGCGACGCGCCGCGGGTGCGCTGGAGGACGCGTTCCCAGAGCAGCGTCGACGCGAGGACCATCCGCTGCGGCGGCGGGCGCAGCAGGTACAGACCGACGACGATCGCGGCGACGAGGGCCAGCACCGCGGCACCGGCAAGTCCGGGAAGGAACGCGAACCTCATCGCAGCATGCCGTGCTCGCGCAGGCCCTTCAGCATGAGGTCCTCGAAGGGCGCATCGGTGCGCGCGCCGAGGTGCGCCCAGCCGTGGCGACGGCAGATCGTCGCGATGTCTTCGGTGTGTGCAACGAGCGCTTCGCGATACGCGGCGAGCAGCGCCGGTGTCGTCTCGATGACGTGCGTCGCACCGGTCTCGGCGTCGGCAATCTGGACGTGATCGGGCAGATCGGGCTCGGCCTCGTCGGGCGAATGCACCTGCACCGCGAACACCTCGTGCCGGAACTGCGCGAGCCACTGTGCCGCGGGCGCGAAGCCGTCACGGTCGAGGAAGTCCGACAGGAGCAGGACGAGTCCGCGGGTACGGCTCGCACCGAACCAGCCACGGAGTGCGGCGTTCAGGTCGGTGCCGCCCGTCGGGGCGAGACCCTCGAGGAAACGGAAGACGGGCCACACCTGCGTGCGTCCGCGGCGCGCGGGAAGCTCGTGTGCGACACCGTCGGCGTACGCGATGACGCTGACGCGGTCGTAGTTGAGCAGCGCGAGGTAGGCGAGCGCCGCGCCGACCTTGCGCGCGAAGTCGAACTTCGACGGCTTGCCGAATCCCATCGACGCGCTCGTGTCGACGAAGATGTAGACGGGCAGGTCGGCCTCTTCCTCGAACAGCCGCAGGATCAGCCGGTCCAGCCGCAGGAAGATGCCCCAGTCGAGGTTGCGCGTGTCGTCACCGGGCGTGTACGGTCGGTAGTCGGCGAACACCATCCCGCTGCCGGTGCGGCGCGAACGATGCGCGCCGCGCAGATGGCCGGCCACCGGTCGGCGCGTCACGAGCTGCAGATGCTCGAGGCGGCGGAGGAAGTCTTCGTTGAAGAGGGTGTTCGACACGTTGGATGCGGACGGCGGCGACGATCAGTGGATGCGTGAAACGCAGGAAACGTGGCGGCTGCGGCGGAGCGTGATCGCGAGCGGCGCCGGACCCGGCGCCACCGACGCGTCCGCGGCGAACCTCACGCGGCCGGTGCGACGTCCGCGAGGATGCGCGTCAGGATCGCGTCGGCGTCCACGCGGTCGGCCTCCGCCTCGAAGTTGAGCAGGATGCGATGGCGCAGCGCCGACAGCGCGACGGCCTGCACGTCTTCGGTGGCGACGTGGATCCGATCGTGGATCAGCGCGTGGACCTTCGCCCCGAGGATCAGCGCCTGGGTCCCGCGCGGGCTCGCACCGAAGCGGATGTAGCGGCGCGCGAGATCGTGGCCCTGGTCGGATTCGGGGTGGGTCGCGAGCGTGAGACGGATCGCGTAGTCCTGGACGGGCCGCGCGATCGGGACATCGCGCACGGTGTCGCGCATCTCGAGGATCTCGCCGGCCGCGAGCGTGCGTTCGACCTTCGGTTCGCGCGCCTGCGTCGTGCGGTCGAGCACCTCGTGCATCTGGTCGATGCCGGGAAAACCCATCTTCAGCTTGAAGAAGAACCGGTCGAGCTGGGCTTCCGGCAGCGGGTACGTGCCTTCCATCTCGAGCGGGTTCATCGTCGCGAGCACGAAGAACGGCTGGTCGAGCGCGCGCGTCGTGCCGCCGGCCGAGACACTGTTCTCCTGCATGGCTTCGAGCAGCGCGGACTGCGTCTTGGGCGTCGAGCGGTTCACCTCGTCGGCGAGCAGCATGTTCGCGAAGATCGGGCCGGGCTGGAACTCGAAGTACTTCTTCCCGGCCTCGTCCTCGCGGACGATCGACGTGCCGATGATGTCGCCGGGCATGAGGTCGGGCGTGAACTGGATGCGCGAGAACTTCAGGTGCAGCACGTCGGCGAGCGTCTGGACGAGCTTCGTCTTGCCCACGCCCGGGATGCCCTCGAGCAGCACGTGGCCGCGCGCGAGCAGGCAGGTCATGACGCCGTCGACGACATCCTGGTTGCCGACGATGATGCGACCCACTTCGTCGCGCACGAGATGCAGGTTCTTCTGGAACTGCTCGATGCGGCGTTCCACGCTGGCAGCGGTCACTTATCGCGTCTCCGTTCGGTCGGTAAAGAAGCCCTTGACCTGCGCGCGATGGCGCAGGGCGATGCGTTCCGGGCTGAGTGCGTTCTCGGCTGCCGGGCGCGCGACGGACTGCACCGCGACGGTCCCGACCTTCGCGTCGCCCATCCGGCTCGCGGCGTAGAACGTGGAATCGGCGCCGTCCGGGCCTTCCGCCTCGCGACCGCGCACGCCCTTCTTCTCGAGCTTCGCCTGGATCTTCCGGACCTCGTCACCGACGACGGGATCGCCGGGTGCGTTGCCCGTGGCGTCGCCGGTGCGACGGCCTTCCTGGCCGGGCGGTGGCTCGGCTTCGCGCGCGACGGCGCCGAGCCGGAACATGTGACCACCCTCGATGTCGGCGTTGCCCGTCTCGGACGAACCGGCGCCGGGATTGTTCTGCTGGCCTTCCTGCTGGCCGAAGCGCGCGGCGCGCAGTCCGCGGTCCTGCTGGTTCATCGCCATCGACATCGCGTTCAGCTTGCGCTGCGCCTGGTTGAGCCGCGACTGCACGTCGAGTTTCTTCGCGAGTTCTTCCAGGCCCCGCACCGCCTGCTGCATCTTGCCCTGCGTCTCGCCACCGCGTTCGTCGGGCTGCGCCTGCGCGGCGGACTGCAAGGCGGCTTCGAGATCGGCACCCTCGGGAGGATTCGCCGGCGGCTTGCTCCCGGCTTCGGTGTCACCACCCTCGCCCGCCTGCGGACGCGCAGCACCCGGCGTCGCGGCGAGCTTGCGCATCTCGTCGGCGGCGCGGGCCGCGTCGCCTTCCTTCAGTGCCTGCGCGACGGCCGCGAACTGCTCGCGCCCGGCGAGACTCGCGGCAAGCTGCTGCAGCGACTCGACGTTCGAACTCGTCTCGAGCCGCTGCTGGTCGAGCGCGGACTTCGCCTCGGCGAGCGCGCGACGTTTCTCGTCGGCGCTGGCGTCGGGACGCTCGAGTGCGGCGAGCACTTTCTCGAGCTTCGCACGGGCCTTGCCGTCACCGGTACGCGCGACATCGTCGAGCAGCGACTTCACTTCGGCGACGGCCGCGGGCGACTTCGCGACGGGCGACGGCGCGGACGTCGCGGCGTCGTGGAACGTCGGCGTGATGCGCGGCGCGAGGACGATGGCTGCGACGAGCGCCATGGCGAATCCGAGCGCGACCCAGGCGGTCGACGGAATCACGAGCGGGATGACGCGGTTCGCGTCGAGCTTGGACGCGGCCTCTGCGGCGCGCTGCATGAACGCGGCGACCCACGGCGAGCGGTCGGCTTCGGGAGCGAGCGCGAGTGCGGACTTCAGGGTGTCCTTCAGGTCGGCGCGGGCGTCGGCTTCGAGCGTCGCGACGGACTCGGGCACGGGCCGCGATCCACGCCACGCGGCGAACGCCACGATGACCACCGCGAGGACGATGCCGGACTTCAGGACGAGGCCGGCGAGGCTGGTCGGCACGAGGATCGCGTCGAGCACGACGGCCGTGACGAGCACGGCGAGCGCGCTCGCGACACCCAGGCCGAGCGCCGCGACGAGACGGTTCACGCCGAGCCTGCGACGCACGGCCGCAAGCACTGAACGTATCGTCGTCTCGGCGGAATTCATCGATCGAATGTAGCACAGCGTCCTTCGACAAAGCCAAGTGCGGACACGGTGCAATTCTGTCCAACCGTCACCCGGGAACGCTGCGGTAACATCCGGCGACCTCGCCCCGATCCACCGCCGAAATGGTCGTGCGTTCCGTCCTCGCCACCCTGCTGTTCACCTGCCTCTGCGCCGTCGTGCAGGCGGCCGACCGTCCGCACATCGTCGTGCTGATGCCGGACGATCTCGGCTGGCAGGACCTCGGCTATCTCGGCAAGGAGATCCGCACGCCGCACATCGACGCGTTCGCCGACGGCGGCATCCGGTTGAACCAGTTCTACGTGCAGGCGCAGTCGAGCCAGACCCGCGCTGCACTGATGACCGGCCGGTATCCGATGCGCTACGGATTGCAGACACTGTCGATCGGTCCGCGCAGTGCGTACGGACTGCCCGTGGAAGAACGCACGCTGGCGCAGGCGCTGAAGGAATCCGGCTATCGCACGGCGTTCGTCGGCAAATGGCAGCTGGGCCACGCGAAGCCGGAGTTCCGTCCGACGCGACGCGGCTTCGATCGTTTCTACGGCACCCTCGCCGGCGAGATCGACCACGTCCGCAAGGCGGGCGCCGTCGGCCCCGACTGGTGGCGCGACGAGAAGCCCTCGAAGGACATCGGCTACGACACCACGCTGATCGGCCGCGAGGCCGCTGCCGTCATCGCGAAGCACGACGCGTCGCAACCGCTGTTCCTCTTCGTGTCGTTCAACGCGCCGGCCGCGCCGATCCAGGCACCGAAGGAGTTCGTCGACCGCAACGCGCACATCCGCGACGAGACGCGCCGGACGTACGCCGGGATGGTGACGGCACTCGACGATGCCGTCGGCGAGATCACGACGGCCCTCGCGAAGAAAGGCATGGCAGCGAACACGCTCGTCGTTTTCCACAGCGACAACGGAGGCGCCGTCCCGCACAAGTACCCGACGGGCGACGGCGACGTCGCGCGCGGCGGCGCCGACAACGGCCCGTATCGTGACGGACAGGGCAGCCTCCACGAGGGCGGCGTGCGGGTGCCGGCATTCATCAAGTGGGCCGGCAGGCTCGACGGCGGCTACAGCAATGCGCTGATCCACGTGACCGATCTCTACCCGACACTCCTGCACATCGCCGGCGCGAAGCTCGAACAGCGCAAGGCACTCGACGGCGTCGACCAGTGGTCCGCGATCACCGAGTCGAAGCCCTCGCCGCGCGAGGAGATCCCGATCGCCGTCGAGGACCACCGCGCCGCGATCCGCGTGGGCGACTGGAAGCTCATCCTCTTCACGACGCTGCCGGCGCGCGTCGAGCTGTACGACATCCCGCACGACCAGGGCGAGGAGGACAACGCCGCCGACCGCAACCCGACGATCGTCCAGGACCTCGGCGCGCGCCTGCAGAAGTACGCGTGGGACATGGCGCCGTCGAAGCACCTCGACGAGCTGCGCCGCGCCCGCACCGCCGACCTGCCCTTCGTGCTCGGACCCAATCCGATCCGCCACGGCGCGACGGCCGACGCGGATTCCCGCAAGGACCCTTCCCTGACCGTCGAGCGTGCGGACCGGCCGAAGCAGTGACGACGATCCGCGCATCGTCGTGCGTCGTTCGTTCGCGGCCCCGCGCGTGAGGCAGCACCGACCACGCGTCCGCATCGGCGGTCAGGCCACCTTTCCGAACCAGCCGCGACCGGCCGACACACGGGCCGCGACGACCTGCCTGCATCCGACCAACGGTCACCCCGACACCCTGCCGCCCGAATGAACACCGCCCTCAACATCGACGACCTTCGTCTCGCCGCCCGCCGCCATCTGCCGAAGACGATCTTCGAGTTCATCGACGGCGGCGCGCAGGACGAGATCACGCTGCGCCGCAACCGTGCCGACTTCGAGCGCCACGCCTTCATGACCCGCGTGATGACCGACGTCACGACGCGCGATCTCTCGACGACCGTGCTCGGCACGCCGACGGCGTTTCCGGTCGTGATGGCACCGACGGGGCTCGCGGGCCTGCTGCGCCGTCGCGGTGAACTCGCGGCCTCGCGCGCGGCAGCGAAGGCGGGCGTGCCCTACTGCCTCTCGACGATGGCGACGTGCACGATCGAGCAGATCGCCGAGGCGTCGCCGGTCGACCGCTGGTTCCAGCTCTACGTGCTGCGCGACCGCGGCATCACGAAGGCGATGATCGAGCGCGCCCGCGCCTCCGGCTGCAAGGCGCTCGTGCTGACGGTCGACACGAAGCTCCAGGGGCCGCGCGAGCGCGACATGCGCAACGGCTTCACGGTGCCGCCGAAGTTCACGCTCGGCACGATGATCGACTTCGCGCGGCACTGGCAGTGGCTGCTCGACGTGGGTCTCGGTCCGAAGGTCACCTTCCGCAACTTCGAGGGCACCGCGGTCGACAACAGGAACGCGGTCACGATCACGCAGTTCATCGCGGGCCAGTACGACCTCGCGATCAGCTGGAAGGACCTCGCGTGGTTCAAGTCGGTCTGGGGCGGGCCCGTCGCGGTCAAGGGCATCCTGTCCGGCGAGGACGCCCGCATCGCCGTCGATCACGGCGCCGACGCGATCATCGTGTCGAACCACGGCGGACGGCAGCTCGACGGCGCGATCTCGGCGATACGTGCGCTGCCCGGCGTCGTCGATGCCGTGCAGGGCCGCGCCGAGGTGATCCTCGATGGCGGCGTGCGGCGCGGTGCCGATGTCGTGAAGGCGCTCGCGCTCGGCGCCCGCGCCTGCATGATCGGCCGCGCGTGGCTCTACGGCCTCGCGTGCGACGGCGAGGACGGCGTCGCACGTTCCCTCGAGATCCTGCGCAACGAGGTCGATCTCTGCATGGCATTGCTCGGCCGCACGACGATCCCGGAACTCGACCGGTCGATACTCGTCGAGCCGTGATCCGGCGCCATCGCACCCGCCACCCCGGCGCCGACGCGCGCCGGACAACGTATTCGAATCCGATCCGGAACAGCACATGAATCTGCCCAGCCATCTCCGCTACACCGCCACCCACGAATGGGCGCACGTCGGCGACGACGGCCTCGTCTGGGTCGGCATCACCGACTTCGGCCAGGAAGCGCTCGGCGATCTCGTCTTCGTCGGCGACGTGAAGATCGGCGCGAAGCTCGCTGCCGGCGACGTGTCCGGCGTCGTCGAATCGGTCAAGGCCGCGTCGGACATCCACGCGCCGGTCGAGGGCGAAGTGGTCGCGTTCAACGACGCGCTGACCGACGCCCCGGAGAAGGTCAACGGAGCGCCCTACGAACAGTGGATCTTCAAGCTGAAGAGCAGCGCGTCGCTCGACGGGCTGCTGGATGCCGCGGCGTACGAGGCGTCGGTGGGCGCGTGAGCGCGACACCGCCGTCGCGTGACGATGCGGTGATCGACGGCGTGAAATGAACAGGGCCTGCGCACGGTGTTCGCAGATGCGGACGTCGTGGCAGGCCCCGGGTCTCTCCCCCCGCCGTGACGATCACGGCAGGCAGCGCGGCCGCGCGTTCAGAACCCCGTCGCGGCGAGCCAGCCGCCGATCTTGTTGTCCCAGATCTCGCGGACCAGCACGACCGGCGCGATGCACTGCGCCGGCATGTGCAGCTTCGTCTCGATGATCGACATGCCGTCCTTGGAGAGCGGGAAGCGGTCGGTCTCGGCGACGACGGCCGCCTTCGCACCGCCACCGCACACGAGGCTCACGACGACCTGCGTCACGCCGTCGGCCGTGCCGTTGAATTCACCGGTCGACGCGTCGTTCAGCACGAGGCCCTTCAGCTTCACCTCGATGTCACCGTTGCGCTCCAGCTCGACCTCGCCGGAGCGCAGCTTCCAGATCTTCCCGCAGGAGTTCACGCCGCCGATCGAAGTCCCGTCGGACGGACACGCGCGCAGCTTGCCTTCGAGCACGTCGTCGTCCGCGCGGGCCGGGCCGGCCGCGGCGAGCATCAGGGCGATTGCGCAGGAAGTGGTCAGCATCTTCTTCATCGTCGTTCTCCTGTCGATGTGGATCGAGCGCGACAGTCCGTGCTTCGACGGTGCTGCCGTGCCCGTGGGGTCTGCCTTTCCGCGAGGATCGCGGAACGGTTGCCGCCATCGTCGTGCACGTCACCCTACCGATCTCCTACGGCGATCGCGGCGTCAGTGCCGATCGTGCAATCGCGCGTGCACGCCGTCGACTCGCGCACGCACGGGTGGTCCCGGCGATCGTCAGATGCCGCGCAGGAATCCGAAGTCGCAGCCCTGGTCCGCCTGGAGGATCTGCTCGTTGTAGAGACGACGGTAGCCGCGCCGCGGCACCTCCGGCGGGACCCACGACGTGCGGCGACGCGCGAGTTCGGCCTCGTCGACGAGCAGGTCGAGGCGACGGTTCTTCACGCTCAGCACGATGCGGTCGCCGTTGCGCACGAACGCGAGATTGCCGCCGCTCGCGGCGTCCGGTGACACGTGCAGCACGACCGTGCCGTACGCCGTGCCGCTCATGCGCGCGTCGGAGATGCGCACCATGTCCTTCACGCCGGCCTGCGCGAGCTTCTTCGGGATCGGCAGGTAGCCTGCCTCCGGCATGCCGCTCGGGCTGAGCGGCCCCGCGTTCTTCAGCACGAGGAAGTCGTCGGCCGTCACGTCGAGGTCGGGATCGTCGATGCGCGCCGCGAGGTCCTCGAGCGACTCGAACACGACGGCGCGGCCCTCGCGCTCGAAGAGCTTCGGATCGGCCGCGGACCGCTTCAGGATGGCGCCGCGCGGCGCGAGCGAACCGAACACGGCGACGAGTCCGCCGACGGGGTCGAAGGGTTCGGCGCGCGCACGGATCACGGCGCGGTCGACCCAGACGGGCGGCGTCGCGAGGCGTTCACCGAGCGTCTCGCCGGTGACGGTCATGCAGTCGAGATGGAGGAGATCCTTCAGTTCGTGGAGCAGCGCCTGCATGCCGCCGGCTGCGTGGAAGTCCGCGAAGTAGTACTGGCCCGTCGGCTTCAGGTCGACGAGGACCGGCGTGCGGTCGGAGATCGCGTTGATGCTGTCGAGCGGGATGTCGATGCCGCGCCGGCCGGCGATGGCGGTCAGGTGGACGATCGCGTTCGTGGATCCGCCGAGCGCCATCAGCACCGTCAGCGCGTTCTCGACGGACTTCGGCGTGATGATCTCCGAGGGCCGCGGCCCCTTGCCGATCATGGCGACGGCGCGCGCACCGCTCGCCTCGGCCGCGCGGATGCGGTCCGCGTGGACCGCCGGGATCGCCGCCGTGTTCGGCAGGCTCATGCCGAGCGCCTCGGCGAGCGCCGCCATCGTGCTCGCGGTGCCCATCACGGCGCAGGTGCCGGCGGTCGTCGCGAGGTTCCCCTCGATCGTGTCGATGCCTTCATCGCTGACCTCGCCCGCGCGGTACTTGGCCCAGAAGCGGCGGCAGTCGGTGCAGGCGCCGAGCCGTTCGCCGCGGAACGGCATCGCGACCATCGGACCGGTCACGAGCTGGATCGCCGGCAGGTCGGCGGACGCCGCACCCATCAGCTGCGCCGGGACCGTCTTGTCGCAGCCGCCGACGAGCACGACGGCGTCCATCGGCTGCGCGTGGATCATCTCCTCGGTGTCCATCGACATGAGGTTGCGGAACAGCAGGCTCGTCGGGCTGAGGAAGACCTCGCCGAGCGACACCGTCGGGAACGCCAGCGGGAGTCCGCCGGCCGCGAGCACGCCGCGCTTCACGGCCTCGACGAGTTCGGGCACGCCGCGATGGCAGTTGTTGAAGTCGCTGGCCGTCTGGGCGATGCCGACGATCGGACGATCCATGAGATCGCGCGACAGGCCGGTCGACTGCGCGAACGAGCGGCGCAGATAGAGCGCGAAGGCGCGGTCGCCGTAGTTGGTGAGATTGCGGCGAAAGCCTCGGGCGTCATCGGTCATGGCGGTTCCAGTAGGAAGGCGGGCGTCGACGAAGCGTCGTGTACGCGGGAATGGTCGGGCGATTGTGAACAGCGGCCGGCGCCGGTTCAAGCGCGACCGCGACTGTCGGCCGATCTGACACGAGGGGGTCCCGGATGCGGCCCGACGCCGTGAGTTCAAGGGCTTACCGGACCGCGCCCGAACCTTGCATAGCGCCCCGTAAATTCTCACGAACCAGGAGCTTTCCATGTTCACCCGCAAACTTCTCTGCGCCCTGATCGCGCTCGGCACGTCCGGTGTCGCTTCCGCGAACGGCGCGATCGTCCCGACCGAATGGACGATCGCCGGCGGCGGCAACGGCCATTTCTACGCCTTCATCGCCGGCGACTTCACCTGGGACGCCGCCTTCTCGGATGCCGCGACGCATTCGTTCGGCGGTTCGACCGGCTACCTCGCGACGGTGACCTCCGCGGCCGAGAACAACTTCCTGGTGTCCGTGTCCGGCAACCTTGCCTGGCTCGGCGGGTCCGACAGCGACGCGACGTCCGTCAACTACTGGACGTGGCGCGCGGGTCCGGAAGCGGGCCAGCCGTTCACGTTCACCAGCTGGGGTGCCGGCGAGCCGAACAACTGCTGCGGCGGCGAGGACTACCTCCAGACCAACTGGATCACGCCCGGCAACTGGAACGACCACGGCGGCCCCGGCAACGCCGGCCAGCTGAACGGCTACTTCGTGGAGTTCAGCGCACCGCCCGTCCCGGAACCCGGCACCTACGCGATGATGCTCACCGGCCTCGGCCTCGTCGGCTTCGGCCTGCGCCGGGCACGCAAGCAGCAGCGCTGACCGATCGAGTCTCACAAACGACAAACCCCGCTCCGGCGGGGTTTGTCGTTTCAGTGCACCCGTCGCGGACGACTGCGGTCAGTCACCGATCTCCGGACCGACCTGTCCGGTGCGCGACCGCACCTCCCGGGTCACCCGCCGGACCGGCAGGCAGCCCGGCCGCACCGTCTCAGTCCCACTTCCAGTCGCGGTACTTCTCCCGCAGCGCCGTCTTCAGGAACTTGCCGGTCGAGGTCCGGGGGATCGCGTCGACGAACTGCCACGCGTCGGGGATCGCCCACTTCGCGAACTTGTCCGACAGGAAGTCGCGCAGACCGGCCGCGTCGACCGACTGCCCGGCCTTCAGCACGACGACCGCGAGCGGACGCTCGGCCCACTTCGGATGCGCGACCGCGATCACGGCGGCCTCGGCGACCGCCGGGTGACCCATGATCGCGTTCTCGAGATCGACGGAGCTGATCCACTCGCCGCCCGACTTGATGAGGTCCTTCGTGCGGTCGGTGATCTTCACGATGCCGTGCTTCGAGACCGCCGCGACGTCGCCCGTGCGCAGCCAGCCGTCGGCCGTGAAGCTCGCGTCCGACTGCGGCAGTTCGTGATAGCTGCCGGTGATCCACGGACCGTGCACCTGGATCTCGCCGACGGCCTTGCCGTCCCAGGGTTGCTCGCCGTCGTCGCCGATGATGCGCAGGTCGACGAGCGGGATCGGGTAGCCCTGCATCGCGAGCGTCGCGAAGCGCTCGTCCTCGGAGACCTCGCCCTGCGTGTGCATCACGCGCGACACCGTCGCGAGCGGCGACGTCTCGGTCATGCCCCAGCCCTGCATCATCTCGATGCCGTGACGCGCGAATCCGCGGATCAGCGCCTCCGGCACCGCGGATCCGCCGACCGTGAGACGCAGCTTGTCGAGCTTCCACTTGCCGGCGTCGCGATCGAGGATCTGGATCATGCCGAGCCAGATCGTGGGCACGCCGCACGAGACGGTCACGCCTTCCGATTCCATCAGCGGGAGCAGGTCGTCCGGATGCAGGTGCGGCCCCGGGAAGACCATCTTCGTGCCGAGCATCGCGGCC
Organism: Pseudomonadota bacterium; assembly: GCA_963205165.1. Taxonomy (GTDB): domain Bacteria; phylum Pseudomonadota; class Gammaproteobacteria; order Burkholderiales. The sequence continues at coordinate 27,694 of CAUJJX010000080.1, forward strand.
GCGTACGGGATGCCCCACGCGTTCGCGTGGAACATCGGGACGACCGGCAGGATCACGTCGTGGCTCGCGATGCCGACGCCGTCGGGCATGCACTGCACGAGCGTGTGCAGCACCTGCGAGCGATGCGAGTAGACGACGCCCTTCGGCCGCCCCGTCGTGCCCGACGTGTAGCACATGGCGATCGGGTCATCCTCTTCCATCTCCGGATAGTCCCAGTCGCCGGAGGCCGTCGCGAGGAAGTCCTCGTAATCGGTGCAGCCTTCGGGCACGGGCTTGCCGGTGAGCGACACGACGATCACGCGCTCGATCCGGGTCTGCGCGCGGAACTGCGCGAACAGCGGCAGCAGGATGTCGTCGACGATGATGACGCGGTCTTCCGCGTGGTCGGCGATGTAGCCGATCTCTTCCGGGGCGAGTCGCAGGTTGAGCGTGTGCAGGACGGCACCGCTCGCGATCACGCCGAAGTACGCCTCGAAGTGCGCGTAGTGGTTCCACATGAGCGTCGCGACGCGGTCGCCCTTGCGGACCCCGGCCTTCTGCAGCGCCTCGGCCAGCAGCCGCGACCGGCGGTGGAACTCGCCGTAGTTGCTGCGGTGGAGTGACTTGTCCGGCATGCGCGAGACGATCTCGACGCCGGGGAACAGCTTTCCTGCGCGGTCCAGGAAATGGGTCAGCGTGAGCTTGACCTTCATCATCGTGGCTTGCATCGCACTCCTCCCTGCTGTGTCGGACCCCGCGTCGAGGCGGGGTCTCGATGTCGTCGACGCAACGGTGCGCGCCGACGACGTGTACCTACCCGGGCAGCCGGCTGAACCGGATCGTGCCCTTCTCGATGCCGTCGCGGACGACGTCGAGGCCGCCGCCCGCGATCATCCATTCGAGCCGGTGATCGCGGTACTGGCGCTTCACCTTGCCCTGCGCGATCAGCGCCGGGAAATCGGGGAGCTTCGCGAAGACGTCGCACATCTCGTCGATCGTCTGTCCGACGGACGGACGCGCCCGCGCCCGATCGAGCCACGCGGCGAGCCGCGGCGTGACGGGCTCGTAGCCGTAGTTCAGCAGCGACCGCGCGACGTACGGCGCGACCACGAGGTCGGTCAGGCCGAACCGGTCGCCGTCGAACCACTGCGCGTCACCGAGCTGGCCGTCGAGCCAGCCCTGGAGGCGCTCGATGTTGGCGCGGCCGAACGCGACGAGTTTGTCGGCCAGCGGCCCCGTCGCGCGCTTCGCCCGCAGCACTTCCATCGTGCCCCAGTTGTTGGGCTCGTACTGCGTGTCCATGACGTCCTCGATCATGCGGGTGCGGGCACGCGCGGCGGGCGTCGCGGCACGCAGCGCGGGCTCGGGCCACTTGTCCTCGATGTACTCGAGGATGATCGTCGAGTCGAAGACGCGGACGTCGCCGTCGACGAGCGTCGGGATCTCCGCACGCGGGCTCGCATCGACGAAGTCGCCACCGGCGCTGCCGTCGGCCATGCCGTCCGGCAGGATCGGCGTGAAGTCGATGCCCTTCTCGCGCAGCGCGATCTTCACCTTCATGGCGTACGTCGACAGCGGGTGTTGATAGAGCGTGATCATGAGGTCTTCTCCTCAGTCGCCGGTGACCAGCACGATCTTGCCGCTGACGCGCTTGTTGAGCACCTCGTTCAGCGCCTCGGCCGTGCGGGCGAGCGGATACGTCGCGTGGATGTGCGGCTTCACCTTGCCTTGCGTGAACAGCTCGATGAGTTCCTCGTTGTTGCGGCGGTTGTTCTCCGGTTCGTTGCGCGTGAACGCACCCCAGAACACGCCGACGATCGAGCAGCCCTTCAGCAGCGCGAGATTGAGCGGCACCTTCGGGATGTCGCCGGCCGCGAAGCCGACGACGAGGAAGCGTCCGTTCCACGCCATGTCGCGCAGCGCGGGTTCCGAATACGGACCGCCGACCGGGTCGTAGATCACGTCGACGCCCTTGCCGGCCGTCAGCGCCTTGACCCGCGAACGGAGATCGTCCGACGCGTAGTTGATGACGTCGTCGGCACCGTTCTGGCGGCAGACGTCGAGCTTGGCGTCGCTGGACGCCGCCGCGATCACGCGGGCGCCCATCGCCTTGCCGAGCTGCACGGCCGCGAGGCCGACGCCGCCGGACGCACCGAGCACGAGCAGCGTCTCGCCGGGCTTCAGATGCGCGCGGTCCTTGAGGGCGTGGTACGACGTGCCGTACGTCAGCAGGAAGGCCGATGCCGGCACGAAGTCCATCGAATCCGGGATCGGCGTGAGTCGGTCGGCGTCGCACAGCATCTCTTCCGCGAAACCGCCGAAGGTCGCGGCCGCGATCACGCGGTCACCGACCTTCACGCCCGTCACGTTCGCGCCGAGTTCCTTCACGACCCCGGCCACTTCGCCGCCCGGCGAGAACGGCGGCTCGGGCTTGAACTGGTACTTGCCCTGGATGATCAGCGTGTCGGGGAAGTTCACCCCGGCCGCCTTCACGGCGACGACCACCTGCCCGGCATTCGGCACGAGCGAGGGGATGTCCTCGACGACGAGGTCCTCGGGCGGACCGAGCTTCTTGCACAGCACTGCTTTCATGGTGTCTCCGGTGTCGGGATCGGTGGAATCTGGTGCATCGAATCTGTCGGACTTTCGGGCTGTCGCGGCGGTCGGCGTCGGATTACGCGCTGCGCGCTAATCCGACCTACGTGAACGAAACGTCTCCGGGCCATCACGTCCGGGTCGGACAGCGGCGAAGCCGCGCGAACCGGCGTGACTGCGTCGCTTCACGCCACTACGCCCGCCCGAGGATCAGCTCGACCTGCCGCCAGCCGGCTTCCGCCATCGGCCGCGCGCGCTTGCCGGACTCGATCGCGTGCTGGCTCGACGCCGTGCCCTCGACGACGCG
>CAUJJX010000081.1 GCA_963205165.1 Pseudomonadota bacterium
GCGTTCCTCATCATCCCGAGCACTGCCTTGTTCATGTACAGGATCTGCCCGTCCGCATCCGCCACCATCACGTTGCTCGACACGTTGTCCAGCGCATGACGCACCCGCAGATTCTCCGACGCTACCTCGCGCTCGCGCTGCTGCATGACGAGTTCGTCGGTGCGATCACGCCATTCGGAGACCGTGCCGAGCCGCGTGCCATCCGTGCCCGTGACCGGCGTCGTGCCGACCTCGAACGTACGCTCGCCGATGACCACGCGGTTCGTCGAGGTCCCGGTGAGCGACGCCAGCTGCGCCAGCGCCGCACGCGGATCCTCGTGAAGCACGCCGATGCTGTTGCCGATGATCCCGTCGGGACGGAACCCCGGATTGCGCTGCGCCAGGGCGGGCGCGATCACCTGGAGCGTCTGCTCCATCGCGTGGTTCACGTAGACGACCCGGCCATCGACATCCGCGATGCACGCTGCGGTGCCGGCGTTGTCGAGCGCGTTCCGGATACGTTCGTTGATCGTCGCGGCTTCGGCCGCCGACTCGAGGCTCGTGCGCACCGCCTCGACCGCCTGCGTGAAGCGCGCCTTCTCGCCGGGAAGCGCTTCCAGCTTCACCGCGAAGTCCCCGCGGGCATACGCACCCGCGGCGTCCACAATCCGGTTCGACACTTCGATGTGTGCGTGGACCAGATCGTTGGTCTGCGTCGCCATCCGTCCGTACGCACCCGGGAACTCACCGGCCTGCATCCGGAAGCTGATCCTGCCGTCGGCGTGGTGACGGCTCATTTCCTCCTGCGCCTCCGAGAAGTGCCTGACCATCGACTGCATGCCCCGCATCGCGCCGAGCAGGGCACCGATCTCGTCGCCACGACCCTGCGGAATGTCACCGCTGACGTCTCCCTTCGCAACGTCGTCGGCGGCCTTCGCTGCGACTGCCAGCGGCCGCACCACGACGCCGCGGACCATGAACCACACGACGACGCCGAGCAGTCCCGCCGCCAGGAGCGCCGCGATCAGCACCTGGTTGCGCAGCGTGTTGGCCGCGCCGGAGAACTCGTCGGAATAGCTGCCGACGCCGACCACCCAGTTCCAGCCCTTGAAGAGTCCGTAGACGACGATCTTCTCGCGGGGCGTCTTGTCGCCCAGCTCCGGGTTGAGCCACGGGTAGCGGATCAGGCCGTCGCGCTTCTCGACGATCTCGCGGATGAACTCGTTCCCGCTGGCATCCTTCGCCGCGAGGAGACTCTTGCCCTCCTTCGCCGGGTGGATGACCGCTTCGCCGAAGTTCTTGCCCGGTGTCGCGTCGAGTGCATAGATGTAGCCGGTCTCGCCCACCTTGATCTGCTTGATGCGCGCCTTCAGTTCACCCAGCTCGCGACTGAAATCCAGTCCGACGAAGAGCGCGCCGACCACCTTGCCGGCGGACGATCGCAGCGGAACGTAGCGGGTCATGAACTCGCGTTCCATCAGGCGCACCTTCCCGCTGAAGGGCATGCCCTGCTTGAGGGCCGCCATGGCCGGACTGTCCTTCGCGAGCACCGTGCCCACGGCTCGCGCGCCCTTGGCGTCGCGCAGCGAGGTCGTGACCCGCACGAACTCGTCGCCGTCGAGCACGAAGATCGTGGCGATCGCGCCGGTCTTGCGGAGGAAGGCATCGACGTTCGCCTCGTCGATCACATACGGACGTCCGTCGCGCATGAACGACGGAACCGAGCGTGCACCGACCGTCACCCGGCGCGCGGAATCGAGGTCGAGGCGTTCGGGATACTCCGCCGCCAGGACGCTCGTCAGCGACTCCACTTCCTTCACGAGCCGCTCGTTGTACGACGACAGCATGTCGACCGTCATCCGCAGTTCGATGCGCAGCGTCTCGAGTGCCTTGCGGTCCATGATCTCCCGGGCGGAACCGGAGATCACCCAGGCAAGCGTGCCCAGCGTCGCAGTGACCGCGACGAGCACCACGGTCACGAGCTTCGTCCCGATCCCGGCGCGGTTCCATGCGGAAAGAACAGATTTCATGCTGTCACCCTTGATGCTGTAGTTGTGTGGTGGAGTACGTCGCGACGTCGTTCGCCAGGGACCAGGGCCTGTCGACACTACGGATGGCCGCCCTGGTGTTGACAGGATCTGGCGTCGGTCACGATCCGTCAGTAACGGTGCGTCGGGGCGTCGCTTGATGACTTTCGCGCACCGATCCACAAAGACCCGGATAGCCCTGTCGCGCAAGGGGATTGCGCCACGCACGAACGTCCACTCGCACCGCAGGTTCCGGCGCCGCAAACGAAAACGGCCGGGCGCAATGCCCGGCCGTTCCCGCTTCCACTTCCTGCATGCCGATGCTTCAGTCCACCGGGTTGTCCGTCAGCGCCATCTCGCTCGACAGCATCAGTCGTTCGATGTCGAGCAGGATCAGCATCCGGTCGTCCACCGCGCCGAAGCCCGTGAGGTACTTCGTGTCGAGCGACGACGAGAACGGCGGCGCCGGGCGCATCTGCTCCGGCTGCAGCGTCAGCACGTCTGACACGCTGTCCACCACGCTGCCCACCACACGACCGCCCACGTTCAGGACGATCACGACCGTGAACTGGTTGTACTCCGCCTGACCCAGACCGAACTTGATCCGCAGGTCCACGATCGGAACGATCACCCCTCGCAGGTTGATCACGCCCTTGATGAACGCCGGCGCGTTCGCGATCGTCGTCACCGCGTCGTAGCCGCGGATCTCCTGGACCTTCAGGATCTCGATCCCGTATTCCTCTTCACCCAGCCGGAAAGTGAGGAACTCCTGCGCCGCATCTGCCGCGTCCGCAGTCCTTCCCACCGTCTGCATCTCATGACTCATCACCACACCTCCGCCGTTGCTCGCTCGCGTCCCGCAACGATCTCGTTCGCGGGACGCGTGCTCCGCGTTGTCCATCCACCCTCGGCCTGAGCCCACGCGCACAGCACGTCGACCCAGACCTCGCGCAGTGCGCGACGATCGTCGCTACTGCCGGGTGCGCTCCAGAGACCGGACACCACCGGCTCAGAACTCTTCCCATTCATCGTCAGACCCCCGTCCGGCAGAGGAAACCTTGGCGCGCGGCGCGGGCCTGGCCACCGGCGCAGGTGCCGCACGACGTGCCGCTGGCAACGACGGACGCGCCGCCGGCTTGGCGGGAAGCCGCGCCACGTTGCTGGCGCGGCTCGAACCGCGACGGTCCTGGCGACCACCCTGGTCGGCGTCGTCCATCCGGAACTGCGCGACGGAGTCGCCCAGCGCCACCGCCTGCTCTTCCAGGCTCTCCGCCGCCGCGGCCGCCTCTTCCACCAGCGCCGCGTTCTGCTGCGTCACCTCGTCCATCTGCGTGATCGCCTGGTTCACCTGCTCGATCCCGCTGCTCTGCTCGATCG
>CAUJJX010000082.1 GCA_963205165.1 Pseudomonadota bacterium
GCCGCCCGCGCGTACGCGAGTTCGGTGCGGTACTTCGCCGGGTCGTAGCCGCCCATCACCTCGAAGCGCTTCAGCAGCGTGCGTTCGCGGGTCTGCATGTCGTAGTCGTACACGGAGTCGGGCGTGACGAACGACTCGTACGCGAAGCGGAACACGTCGGTGTCGAACTCCGCGTTCGCACCTGCGAACGCGCTGTAGGCCGGCTCGGGGAATTCCATGTCGTGCCGCTCGCCGTCCGCGATGCGCATGATCGCGAACCGCGGGAATCCGCCGCTGCGCTCGTGCAGGACGAGATGCCGCGCGAACACGTCGACGCCCTCGAGCATCGTGTCGTCCCGGTGCGCGACGATCTCCTCCCAGCGCTTCTCGCCGCAGTCGTCGACGGGCGTGCGCACGAGCCGGAAATTGCGGCCGCGGTCGTTGGTGACGATGTAGAAGTGCGTGCCGTGGTGATAGAGGTAGTACTCGTGCTCCGCGCGGCGCGCCACCACGAGGCGCGGCGTGTCTTCCGGATGATCGGCCCGCAGGCACCGGACCTCCGACGCGGTCGCGCTGTGCGACGTGATCATCAGGTAGCCGAGGCTGCGCGAGAGATCGACACCGACGCTGAAGCGCACGTCGGATTCCTCGTAGACCAGCGCGTGGTCGTCGGTCCCGAGGCGGTGCCGCCAGACGCGGCTCGCGCGCTTCGCGTCGTCCTCGGTGACGTAGAAGATCGTCTCGCAGTCGGCCGCCCACGCGACCGAACGCGTCTTCTCGATCGCGAGCGGGAGCACCTCACCGGTGACGAGATCCTTCACGCGCAGGGTGTACTCGCGGAAGCCGCTGAAGTCCGTCGAGAACGCGAGCCGGTTGCCGTCGGGGCTCACGTCCATCGCGCCGAGCCCCAGGTAGCTCTGGCCCTTCGCGAGCTGGTTCATGTCGAGGACCACCTGCTCCTTCGACCGCATGCTGCCCTTGCGACGACAGTAGACGGCGTACTGCCGGCCGCGGGTCGTGCGCGAGTAGTAGAGCCAGTCACCGTCGCGGTACGGCACGCCCATGTCGGTTTCCTTGATGCGCGCGACCATCTCGCGGTAGAGCGAACGCTGCAGCGGTTCGCTCGGACGCATCATCGCCTTCGTGTAGGCGTTCTCCGCGGCGAGATGCGCGAGCACCTCGGGATCCTCCTTCGCGCGGAGCCAGGCGTAGTCGTCGACGCGACGGTCGCCGTGGATTTCGGAGATCCGCGGCCGGACGGCGGCGACGGGAGGCACTGGCAGCAGGGACTTGCGCATCGGTGGGTGAATGTCTCAGAGGAGGGGTCTGGTGATGAGGCGCAGGCCGAACGTGATCCATTCGGTGCGATGGGTGCCATTCAACTGCCAGCCGTACGTGCTGTCGACCTGCACGCGATCCGGGACGACCCACCAGCGGACGCCGGCCTGCGCGAAGCGGTCGAAACCGGTCGCGCCGTAGGCTTCGGCGAGCAGCATGAATCGAGGCGTCACGTAGAACTCTCCGCCGAGGCCCCAGCTCAGGCCGCGGCGCTTCTCGTCGCGGCTGTCGAGCAGGCCGAGGTTCGTCAGCACGACGATGCGGTCGTCGTTCAGCGAGAACGACACGGGCGCGTACACGTACCGGCTGCCGATGAGGTTCTGCTGCGTGTTGATGTCGGCGTGACGCACGACACCGGCCGCGAGGCCGACGCCGACACCGTTGGTCGTGAGTTCCCGGAACAGTCCCTTCACCTGGAACTGGTAGTCGCGTCCGTACGGCGCCCCGGGCGCGACGGTCGAGAGATGCCCGCCGCCGGCCGAAAGTTCGAGGCCGAACGGGTTGCACGCCGGCAGGGCCCAGTACTCGAGGCTGCCGGCGTTGCGCTTGTGCCAGGCCTCGACCTGGCAGGCCCCGCGCTCGACGACGCGCGCATCGTCGACGACGAACGGCCGGGCGCTCCGGACCGGCGTCGAGGCGAAGCATGTGGCAAGGGCGAGAACCGCCCCGGAGATCGAAACTCTGTTCATGAAGTGGGACGCGCTGGGAACCGGCCGAGCATAGCGGAAGGCCGTGACGCAGCCCACCGCGCCGCGCTAGACTCGGCCGCTGTTATCCATTGTTTTCAGAGACGTAGCCAAATGGAAAAGTACGAATCCGAACTGACGCTGTTCCTGCAGAAGTTCCTCCGCGAGCATCCGGAAACGATCGAGAAGCAGAAGCAGGCCCGCGCGACCTGGTGGGACAAGCCGATGGATCTCGAGCAGCGCGCCGCGAACGACGCGTCGAAGGTCGCGAAGCGTCCGTACGAGTACTACAGCAGCAATCGCTGATCGCCCGGCGGGTCGTCGACCCGATCGGCGCCTGCCACAGCAAGCCATCCCACCGTTCCACGAAGACAGGCGCGCCCGGCGCGCGCCCCCCGGATCGTCACGAGGAGATTCCGTCCATGAAGAGCCGCATCGCCGCAGGCCTGCTGGCCGCCTGCTTCGCCTTCCCCGCCCAGGCCGGCTGGGACGAGGCCGTCGGTGCCTACAACAAGGGCGACTACGCGACGGCCGCCAAGGAATTCCGGCCCTTCGCGGAGCAGGGCCAGGCGACGGCCCAGTACATCCTCGGCTGGATCTTCCAGAACGGCGACGGCGTTCCGCAGAACCACACGGAAGCGATCAGGTGGTACACGAAGGCGGCCGAGAAGGGCAACGCCGACGCGCAGTACGCCCTCGGCGCGTACTACATGTCCGGCAACGGCGCGGCCCGCGATGACGCGAAGGCCGCGACGTGGTTCCGCAAGGCGGCCGAACAGGACAAGGCGCCCGCGCAGTATCTCCTCGGCTATCTGCTGTCCCGCGGGGAAGGCATCACCCGCAACAACGTCGAAAGCGCGAGCTGGTACCGCAAGGCCGCCGAGAAGGGTCACGCCGACGCCCAGTACGCCTACGGACTCGCGCTCGGCACGGGCACGGGCGTCGCGAAGGACGACACCGAATCCAACGTCTGGCTGAAGAAGGCCGCGGAACAGGGGCAGCCGGACGCGGCCTACCTCCTCGGCTGGAACTTCGAGACCGGCGTGGGCATCGTCCCCGACTACGCGCAGGCCGCGCAGTGGTACCGGAAGGCGGCCGACGCCGACAACGCGTCCGCGCTGTTCCAGCTCGCCGTGCTCCACCGCGACGGCCGCGGCGTCGAAAAGGACGAGGCGAAGGCCCTCGACCTCTACACGAAGGCCGCCGCCCTCGGGCAGCCGGCCGTGCCGACCGCGATCGACGACTACCTGAAGCTGAATCGCCCGGACCTCGCGTTCCCCCTGGCGGACGCCTGGCTCGCGAAGTTCCCCGACGACGCGCAGCTCGCGACGCTCGTCGCGCTGACGGCCGTCAACGAGGCACGGTCCGATCCGGACAAGTACAACGCGCGGGCGAAAGCGTACGGCGATCGCGCGATCGCGCTCCTGGAATCGGGCACGCGCCCGACGTCGATGAGCGCCGACGACTGGGCCGAGTACCGCCAGCGCTGGCTGCCGCAGCTGTATCAGCGCCTCGGTGCGCTGGCGCAGAAGACCGGTTCCGCGGAAGACGCACGCGCCCGCCTCGAACGTGCCACGGCGATCGCCCCGGCCGACCCGTACGGCTGGTACCTGCTCGGACAGAACCACTTCGCGGAGTACGAGTCGCTCAACGCCATCGCGAAAAGCCTCGACGGCCAGGCGCGATCGGAGGCCGTCGGTCGCGCCTTCGCGAAGCTCGACGAGGTGATCGAGTCTTACGCACACGCGGTCGCGCTCGCCGGCGAAAAAGGCGATCTGCGCGAATCGCTCATGAAGGAACTGACCGGCATCTACGAGTTCCGCAACGGCACGCGCAACGGCCTCGAGGACGTCATCGCGAAGTACGTTCCGAAGTAGGGCCTGTTCACGCCCCGGAACGAAGAAAGGCCCGCAATCGCGGGCCTTTCTCATTGCACGTGCGGTCGACGCGCGTCGCCACGCACGGCACGACCCGTCCGCTTCCGCAGCCGGACGCGCGTCACGCACTTCACTGCGCAGCGGGCACGATCTCGATGTCGAGCGCGTAGATGGCCGTGCGCTTCACGTACTTCCCGCAGTCGAGCCGCAGCACGCCCGCCGGACTCGTCCACGTGCGCAGCCGGTGCTGCACGCCGTTCTCGATGCGCGTGGTGAATTCGCCGGGTGGGCCATAGCGTTCCGAGACGCTGTCGAGCAGCCGCTTGCACCCCGGATACCGCGCCTCGACCTCCTCCGGGCGATTGCCCAGTGCCGGCCGCTCGAACGACAGGAGCCAGCGCCGCACCCGCCCGTGATCGAGCGACACGCTGACGGCCGTGACG
>CAUJJX010000083.1 GCA_963205165.1 Pseudomonadota bacterium
GCGCCCAGCACCGCGCCTTCGTTCCGGAGGTTCTCGAGCGCCGCGCGGCCGCCTTCGACCACGGCGGCCGGGTTCGGGTGAGCCAGTTCGTCGGCGATCCTGCGGAGCGCGCCCCGACCCGTCAGCCGGCCGTCGCGGATGAGTTCCGCGAGGCGCGCCGTGACGGGGTTCAGCACGATGAACCGCACGCGGTCTTGCGAATTGCGGAACGCCAGGATGCACGTCTGCTCGCGCTGGCCCGGTCGCGGTCGCCAGTCGGGCCGGATGCGGTGCACCGCGTACGGATACACCAGCACGAACGACACGGGGTTCAGCACCGGCCGACCAGCGAGGAGGTCGCCGGCGGCATCGACGCCGTCCATGGATGCGTCGTGCGCCATCACGTCGAGCGCGAGTTCGACCCATTCGTAGTGCACGAGATGCGGCAGCCAGTCGGGCAGTTTCGGGCCGTCTTCGCGCGCGGCGAGCCAGCGCACGAATTCCTCGGGAATCTGCCGGAACAGCGGTGACGTGCAGCGGTGCCGCGCGAAGAACTCCCGGACGAGGCGCCGCCAGCGGGTCTCGCCGAGCAGGTCCGACGCGACCGGGAAGCACGTGTCGAGGAAGCCCCGCAGGTTGTTGAACAGCAGTTCGTTGTAGACGCGCATGCGGCGCGCCTCGACGCCGTCCGGGCGCTGCGCCGCGCGCGGGTCGCGCACGTGCGCCGTGAACTCGCGCTGGTAGCGCTGGAACTCAGGAAGCGGCACGGTTCGCGGCGCGGGGCACGCGCACGGTGTTGCGTTGCTGCAGCCTCGCGATGCGCTTCACCTCGCGCACGAGCGTCGGCAGCGGCGGGATGTTGAAGTCGCGTTCGAGCAGCGTCGGATGCACGCCGAAGTGCCGGTACGTGAAGTCGAGGAGATCCCAGACGGGGTCGATGACGTCGGCGCCGTGCGTGTCGATCACGAGGTCGTCGGCCTCGCGGAAGTGCCCGGCCATGTGGAGGTAGGCAACGCGCTCGGCCGGCAGCGACAGCAGGAATTCGCGCGGGTCGTAGCCGTGGTTGACGCTGTTCACGTAGACGTTGTTCACGTCGAGGTGGAGCGCGCAGTCGGCTTCTTCCAGGACCGCCCGGATGAAGTCCGATTCGCTCATCTCGTCGATCGGCGCCTTCACATAGAACGAGGCGTTCTCGATCGCGATGGGGCGCTCGAGGATGTCCTGCACGCGGCGGATGCGCTTCGCGACGTGGCGGACGGCTTCGTACGTCGCCGGGATCGGCATGAGGTCGTAGAGCTGACCGTCGTCGGTCGTGTAGGAGAGATGCTCGGTGTAGAGCCGGATGCCGTGTGCGTCGAGGAAGCGCTTCACGCGCCGGACGAAGACTTCATCGAGCGGGCCGGGGCCGCCGAGCGACAGCGACAGGCCGTGCGCGACGAAGGCGTGGCGTTCGGTGAGCGCGCGGAACTGCCGGCCGCTCGCACCGCCCATCTCCATCCAGTTCTCGGGGGCGACCTCGAAGAACTCGATGGCATCCGGGCAACGCTCGAGGAGCGCCGGGACCAGTTCGCGTCGCAGGCCGAGGCCCGCGCCGGTGACACCTGTGGGAATCATGTCGTCATCGACGGAACGGCGCCTCGCAGCGCCGTTCCGGTCGTGGAGGTGGGTCGGTTACTTGCTGCCGCCGCACTTGCCCTCGCCACACTTGCCGTCCTTCTTCTTGTCGCCACCGCACTTGCCTTCCTTGGCCTTGTCGCCGCCGCACTTGCCTTCCTTCGCCTTGTCGCCGCCGCACTTGGCTTCCTTCGCCTTGCTGTCGGCCGTGCGCACCGGCATGCCATTGCCGTCCTTCAGTTCGGCGACCTGGTAGCCGCGGTCGAGCGACTTCATCTCGAACGGGTCGGCGGCGCTGACGGCCGTCGACACGAGGAGGGCGGAACCGAACGCGGAGGCGACGGCGAGGGACAGGGTGGATTTCTTCGAAGCCATGATGTGTTTCTCCAGGGGTGATTGCATTCGTTCGTCTTGGGTCGCGCCGGCGATCCCGGGGCGGCGATGTTACCCGCGGCCCGGTCGACGGTTGCGGGGGGTTATACGGCGGATCACGCGAAACCGGATTCACCCCCTTGAAAACTTTCTGCGCGATTCCACATTCGGTACACGAGGGATGAACGTCCTGCGCCGTCGACACCGGTCGGCGGCGGATGGTTCGGACGGATCCCGAGCATTGTCATTGCCCGCTGAACTCATCAGGAGAAAACACCATGGCCAACATCACGCGCTTCTCTCCCTTCGAGGATTCCTTCGACGACCTGCTGCGCGGCTTCCTCGTGCGCCCCGTCGCGATGGAAGGCGACCAGCGCGCCCCGCAGTTCCGGATGGACGTGAAGGAAGAGGGCAACGCGTACCTCGTCCACGCCGACATCCCGGGCGTGAAGAAGGACGACATCCAGATCACGATCGACGGCAACCAGGTCGCGATCTCCGCCGAGGTGAAGCGTGTCACCGAGGAGAGGCAGGGCACCCGCGTCCTCAAGAGCGAGCGCTACTACGGCAAGGTCGCGCGGTCGTTCACGCTGGCGTCCGAGATCGACCAGGCCGCCGCGGTCGCGAAGTACACCGATGGCGTGCTCGAACTGACGCTGCCGAAGAAGACCGGCGGCAGCGGAAAGCAGATCACGGTGCAGTAAGGCCTTCGCGTGCCGCGGCCCCGGGTCGAGGCACGAAAGGGCATGGGGTCGCGCCGACTGCGCGGTGGCGACCCGGGCCTGTCACACGGCGGCGGTGCATCTCGCGGCCGCCGTGTTCACAGGCCCTCGGGGGCGTCCTGCGGGACGCCCCTTTTTCGTCGTGGCCCCACCGCGCCCGGGCCGATAGAATCCGCCGCGTTTCCGCATCCCCGCCCGCCATTCATCCCACGAGCCGCCATGTCCGCCACCTCCAGCGTTCCCGCCCTCGAAAAGGCGCAGATCCTCGCCGAGGCGCTGCCCTACATCCGCCGCTTCCAGGACAAGACCATCGTCGTGAAGTACGGCGGCAACGCCATGACCGATCCGCGCCTGAAGGAGAGCTTCGCGCGCGACGTCGTGCTGCTGAAGCTCGTCGGCATGAACCCGGTCGTCGTCCACGGCGGCGGTCCGCAGATCGACGAACTGCTGAAGCGCATGGGCAAGCAGGGGCAGTTCATCCAGGGCATGCGCGTGACCGACGAGGAGACCATGGACATCGTCGAGATGGTCCTCGGCGGCGCGGTCAACAAGGAGATCGTCAATCTCATCAACCGGCACGGCGGCAAGGCCGTCGGCCTGACCGGCCAGGACGGCGCGTTCATCCGCGCACGCAAGCTCCTGATGCCGAACCGCGACAACCCCGAGGAGCTTCTCGACATCGGCCAGGTCGGCGAGATCTCGTCGATCGATCCGTCGGTGATCGCGTTCCTCGACACCGGTGACTTCATCCCGGTGATCGCGCCGATCGGCGTCGGCGAGAACGGCGAGTCGTACAACATCAACGCCGACGTCGTGGCCGGCAAGCTCGCCGAGATCCTGAAGGCCGAGAAGCTGATCCTGCTGACGAACACGCCCGGCGTCCTCGACAAGGACGGCAACCTCCTCACCGGCCTCACGCCGAAGGAGATCGACGATCTCTTCGCCGACGGCACGCTCTACGGCGGGATGCTGCCGAAGATCTCGTCGGCCCTCGATGCCGCCCGCAGCGGCGTGAAGAGCGTCCACATCATCGACGGCCGCGTGGAGCATTCGCTGCTCCTCGAGATCCTGACCGACCAGGGCGTCGGGACGCTCATCAAGGCACGATGAGCCGGCACGCGGACGCCGGGTGGTCAGCGGCACCGGCGTCCGGCGCGTGAGCCGGTACTCCCCGTGAGGACGACTCCCGCCGGCTGGACCTGGATCTTCGACCTCGACGACACATTGCACGACGCGACACCGCACATCTTCCCGCGGATGAGTCGCGCGATGACCGAGTACGTCGCGCGGCACCTCGACGTCGACGAGGCGACGGCCAGCGAACTGCGCATCCACTACTGGCGCCGCTACGGCGCGAGCCTCCTCGGGCTGATGCGGCATCACGATGTCGATCCGCACCACTTCCTCTGGCACACGCACCAGTTCCCCGACCTGTCGCGCATCGTCATCGCGCACCCTGCCCTGCGGGCCGCGCTGCTGCGTCTGCCGGGGCGCAAGGTCGTCTTCTCGAACGCACCCGAGCACTACGTCCGGGCCGTCCTGAAGATCCTCCGGATCGGCGATCTCTTCGACGGGGTGTTCGCGATCGAGCACACGCGGTTCCAGCCGAAGCCCGACCCACGCGGCTTCCGGCGGCTGATGCGCATGCATCGGCTGCCGCCGCGCCGCTGCATCATGGTCGAGGACAACCTCGACAACCTCCTGACCGCGAAGAGCCTCGGCATGCGGACCGTCCTCGTGGGGGCGGCGACGCGGCGTCCGCCGGGTGTCGACTTCGTGGTCCGCGACATCGGTGCGATCCCCCGGACGCTCGGCGGTCTGTGGCGCGCTGCGTGAGCCGGTGCTAACTTAGCGGCATCCCCTTCCACCCCCGAGGGCCGCGCGATGCCACTCAAGCCGGGGGAGCGCAAGCTCCAGATTCTCCAGACGCTCGCCGCGATGCTCCAGGACCCCGCCGGCGAACGGATCACGACGGCGACGCTCGCGGCGAAGGTCGAGGTGTCCGAGGCGGCGCTCTACCGTCACTTCGCGAGCAAGGCCCAGATGTACGAGGGCCTGATCGAGTTCATCGAGGAGACCCTGTTCGGGCTCGTGAACAGGATCACCGCGGAAGAGCCGAACGGCGCACGGCAGGTCGCGGCGATCGTCTCGATGCTGCTCGGCTTCGCCGCGAAGAATCCCGGGATGACCCGCGTGCTGATCGGCGAGGCGCTCGTCTACGAGAACGAGCGGCTGCAGGTGCGCATCAACAAGCTCCACGATCGCCTCGAGGCCGAGATCCGGCAGGCGCTGCGCTTCGCGGCGGGCCAGGGCGACATCCCGGCAGACCGCGACGTGGCCGCGCAGGCGAACCTGATCGTCGCGTACGTGATCGGCCGCTGGCACCAGTTCACGAAGAGCCGGTTCCGCCGCAGTCCCCTCGAGTACCTCGATGCGCAGACCGCGCGCCTGCTGTGATGGAGTCCCGATGAACGCTTCCGTCGCACTTCCGATCCGTCGCTGGCTGTGGGCGGTGACGCCGGCGGTCGCCCTCGCCGCGGCCGTCCTGCACGCGGGACCGTCGCCGCGCAGCCTCGCGAGCCGCGACCACGCGCCCGTCGCGGCATGTGCCGACGACGGATTCCAGCGCTGGCTCGCGGCGCGGTACGAGCGCATGCCGGTCGGTGTCGCCGCGAAGGACGAGCGCGCGCTGGTCGAGGCGCTCGTGAAGACCGGCCAGAAGAACGTGGATCGCTACATCGTCGCGCGGGCGCTGCATCACGGCGACCCGGCGCGCTATCGCGATTCCGCGCTCGTCGCCGAACTCGACGAGGCCGCCCTCGGTTTTGCGCTCGGCGAGATGCCGGCGTATCGCAGCCTGCTCGCCCGCATCCGGACCTACCCCGGGAAGGCGCAGGTCGCGATCGAGATCCCAGGGACGAAGCGTCCGCGGAAGCTCTCCGAAGAGACGGCGGCGCCCGAGACCGGCAACGAACTGCTGGAGGCGATCCGCAGCGCGCCGGTCGAGATCGGTCCGCCGAAGCGGCGCGACGTCGACGTCTTCGCGGAGCTGCCGGCGCTCGTCGAACTCCTCGGGACCGATGCCGTGAAGTCCCGCGCGCTCGTGCATGCGTGGCGCGAACGGCCGGAGGTCTTTGCGCCCGTCTTCGCCCGGCACCAGAAGGACCGCGCGTTCCGCCGCGACCTCGAATCCGCGCTCGGTGCGAACCTCACGGCGCTGCTGCGCGAGGCCGTCCCGGAATTCACCCGCGAACTGCTGCCCCGCCTCGAACGCAACGGCTTTCCGCGGCGCCGGCTGGAAGTCCTCGCGGTCGACAATCCGGAGGCCTTCGACGACATCGCGGCATCGCACGTCCGGGCGGTGCTCGCATCGGCCTCGACGGCGCCGTGGGAGTTCACCGTCGACGATGGCGTCGTGGTGATCCGCGCGACGATCGGACATTTCGCACCGGTCTGGCGCGCCCCCCTGCGGGATTTCGTGCTCGGCGACGGGGAGTCCCGGAAACCGTTCGTGCCGTTGCCCGCCACGCCATTCGAGGTGGTCCACCAGTGCCTCGGTGAACTCTGTCTGCCGGCGAAGCGGACGCGTCCGACGGAGCCAGCCCCGCCGGTGGATGCCGGGGCGGACAAACCCTAGTTCGGCACGCCCGGGGGCCGGCGCTCGGGCGTTCCTAGGCCCGGCAGGACTGCGGCGTGGCGTCCGCGCTGAGTGCCGACCGGTCGCCGCCGCAGACGCTGCATCCGGGGTCCCGCGGGACCCGCACGCTGCGCCACTGCATCGACAACGCGTCGAGCATCAGCAGCCGGCCGCGCAGCGGTTGCCCGAGGTCGGCCAGCACCTTCAGAGCCTCCGCGGCCTGCACCGATCCGATGATCCCGACGACCGGCGCGAACACGCCCATGACGGCGCAGCGGGTCTCCTCGTGGTCGGGCGTCTCGGGGAACAGGCAGTGGTAGCAGGGGCTCTCGGCATGCCGCGGATCGAACACCGCGACCTGACCATCGAAGCGGATCCCGGCGCCGGACACGAGGGGCCGGCCGAACTTCACGCAGGCGCGGTTGACGGCGTGGCGTGTCGCGAAGTTGTCGCAGCAGTCGAGGACGATGTCGGCGTCGCGCACGAGTGCCTCGAGTCGTTCGCCGGACACGCGCTCGGCGATCGTCTCGACGCGGGTCCCCGGATTGATCTCCGCGAGGGCGTCGCGCGCGGAGTCGACCTTGCGGCGTCCGACGCTGCTGGTGCGGTGGATGATCTGGCGCTGCAGGTTGGTGAGATCGACCTCGTCCGGGTCGCAGAACGTGATCCGGCCAACGCCGCTCGCGGCGAGGTACAGCGCCACCGGCGAACCGAGTCCGCCGGCGCCGATGATCAGTGCGTGGGCATCGATCCAGGACTGCTGGCCGTCGATGCCGATCTCGTCGAGCAGGATGTGGCGGCTGTAGCGGAGAAGCTGTTCGTCGTTCATGGCGGGCGGGTCCGGAAATGAAAAAGGCCGGCTGTGGAGGCCGGCCTTCCGATGAGGCAGTTGCGGTCAGCGCTTGTTGACGATGCTGAGCGCCTTCAGCAGGTTCACCGCCTCGTTCAGCTGGTAGTCGCTCTTCGACACGATGTCGGCGACTTCGGGCTTGCCGTCTTCCGGCTTCGCGGCGGGGGCGGCTTCGGGCTTGTCCTTCGGGGCATCCTTCGCCTCGCCCTTGTCCTGCGGATTCGAAAGCCGGCGGCCGAGATCGGCTTCGCGCATGCGCAGGCCCTGCTCTTCCGTTTCCTTGATGGTGGCTTCCTCGACGACGATGTCGGGCGTGATGCCCTTCGCCTGGATCGAGCGACCCGACGGCGTGAAGTAGCGGGCCGTCGTCAGCTTGATCGCGGTGCCGTTGCCGAGCGGGAGGATCGTCTGGACCGACCCCTTGCCGAAGCTCTGCGTGCCCATCACGACGGCGCGCTTGTGGTCCTGGAGGGCGCCGGCCACGATTTCCGAGGCCGAGGCCGAGCCACCGTTCACGAGGACGACCATCGAGACCTTCTTCACGTCGTTCGGGAGGCGCTTCAGGAAGTCGTCCTTCGAGCCGCGGAGGTAGTGTTCCGGGACCGCCATCAGACGCATCTTCGCGTCGTCGGTACGACCTTCGGTGTACGTCACGAGCGAGTTGGGCGGAAGGAAGGCAGCCGACACGGCGACGGCAGCGTTGAGCAGGCCGCCCGGGTCGTTGCGCAGGTCGAGCACGATGCCCTTCATCGGGACGTTGCTCTTCTTGAACACCTCGTCGATGTGCTTCGCGAGCAGCTCGCCGGTGTGCTCCTGGAACTGCGTGACGCGGAAGTAGCCGTAGCCGGGTTCGAGCAGCTTCGCCTTGACCGACTGGATCTGGATGACGGCGCGGTTGAGCGTGATGATCCGGGGCTTCGCCTCGCCCTTGCGGACGATCGTGAGCGTGATCGGGGTGTTGGGCTTGCCGCGCATCTTCTTGACGGCATCGTTCAGGGTCATGCCCTTCACGTTGAGATCATCGAGCTTGATGATCATGTCGCCCGCCTTGATGCCGGCGCGGAACGCGGGGGTGTCCTCGATGGGCGAGACCACCTTCACGAAACCCTCTTCCATCCCGACCTCGATGCCGAGGCCGCCGAACTCGCCCTGCGTGCTGGTCTGGAGATCCTTGAAGGCGTCGACGTCGAGGTAGGCCGAGTGCGGATCGAGCCCGGACAGCATGCCGTTGATCGCTTCGGAGATGAGCTTCTTGTCCTCGACGGGCTCGACGTAGTCGGCCTTGATGCGGCCGAAGACATCGGTGAAGGCGCGGATGTCCTCGACGGGGACAGGGCCGGGGTCCTTCTGGGCGACTGCGGAGAAGTTGAGACTGACCAGTACGCCGAGGACGGCGCCCATGACGATCAGTCCTGCCTGCTTGAATCTCGTGAACATTCGGTTCTCCGGAAGACGATTGCGACTGTCGATGCAAGAAGGATGCGTGATGCGGACTCGACTGCGCCGATGCCTGTCGATCGACAGGCGCTAATGGACCGGAGCCCACGACAACGGGTCGATGGGACGACCCCGATGCCGGAGCTCGAAGTATAGCCCCGAGTCCTCCTGACCCGCGCTCGCGCCGACTGCCGCCAGCGCGTCGCCGGCACGCACTTCGTCGCCCGGTCGGCGGCTCAGTGCGTCGTTGTTGCCGTACAGACTCATGTAGCCATCGCCGTGGTCGACGATGACGAGATTCCCGAAGCCGCGCAGCCATTCGGCGAACACCACGCGGCCTGCCGCGATCGCCCGGACTTCCTGCCCCGCCCTGGCGCGGATGAACACGCCCTTCGCTGAAAATCCGGACTCGGGCCGTGGACTGCCGAAGCGTCCGACGAGTTCCCCGGCGATCGGCAGACGCAGCCTGCCCTTGAGCGACGCGAAGGACCCGGACGGGCCGCCGGGTTGCGGCACGGTGGCGTTCGCCGCGGCCTTCTCCTGGGACTTCGTCTTCGGTTTCGGCTTCGGACGTGCCGCTGCGCGCGCGAGCTTTTCGACGAGCCGCGTCAGTCGCTCCTCGTCGCGCTTGAGCGTCGCGTACTCCTGGCGCTGCATCGACACCTGCGCCGAGACGCTCGCGAGCACGTCACGACGGGTGGACTTCTCCTGCTCGAGGACGCGCCGCTGCGCCGTCTGCTCGCGCTCGACGGACGCGAGTTCCAGCTGCTTTCCGGCCGTCGCGTCGGCCAGTTCCGCGATCGCGGTGAGATTCGCGCGCAGGCCCGTCACAACCTCGGCACGCGCCCGCGACACGTATGTCAGGTAGCGCAGATCGCGCGCCTTGCGGTTGGGGTCCTCGCGGTCGAGCACGACCCGGAGCGGTTCGCTGCGACCCGTCACGTACTGCGCACGGAGCATCCGGCCGATCTCTTCCTGCTGCCGGGTGATCTGGCTGCGCGCCTGCTCGGACCGCGCCGCGAGTTCCTGGAGCTGGCGCTTCAGGTCGTCGCGCTGGCGGGCGAGATCGTTCAGGCGACGGTTGGCTTCGCCGATGGCCTTCTCGGATGCCCGGACCTGATCGGCGACGTTCGCCTTCGTCTGCTCGGACTCGCGGAGTTCGCCCTGGAGCGTCTCGAGCCGGTCGCGGACAGCGTCGAGATCCTGCTTCGGCGCCGCGACCGCGACGGCGGCCGCGGTCGCGACGAGCGCACCGGCGATCCAGCGCATCCGCGGACTCAGCCCTTCGCCTTGCCCTGCGCGGCCACGGCGTGCGCCTTGGCCTCGATGGCCGCCGCGTCGCCCAGGTAGTAGTGCCGGATCGGCTTCAGGTCGGCGTCGAGTTCGTACACGAGCGGCACGGCCGTCGGGATGTTCAGCCCGACGATTTCCTCGTCGGAAACGCCATCGAGGTACTTGATCAGCGCGCGCAGCGAGTTGCCGTGGGCCGCGATCAGCACGCGCTTGCCGGCCTTCACCTGAGGGGCGATCACCTGTTCCCAGAGCGGGACGACGCGCGCGACGGTGTCCTTCAGGCATTCGGTCAGCGGCAGTTCGGACGGCGCGAGCGACGCGTAGCGCGGATCGTTGCCGGGGCTGCGCGCATCGGTCGATTCGAGCGCGGGCGGCGGCGTGTCGTAGCTGCGGCGCCACACGAGGACCTGCTCCTCGCCGTACTTCGCGGCCGTCTCGGCCTTGTTCAGACCCTGCAGCCCGCCGTAGTGACGTTCGTTCAGCCGCCAGTCGTGACGCACCGGCAGCCACATCATGTCCATCTCGTCGAGGGCGATCCAGAGCGTGCGGATCGCGCGCTTCAGCACCGAGACGTGCGCGAGGTCGAATCCGTAACCGAGCGACTTCAGGAGCCGGCCGGCCTCGCGCGCTTCCTCGCGGCCGAGGTCGGTCAGGTCGACGTCGGTCCAGCCGGTGAAGCGGTTCTCCTTGTTCCAGGTGCTTTCCCCGTGCCGGATCAGCACGATCTTGTGCGTCATTCTCGATGGTCCTCGTGATGAAATAGGGCGACTGCGGCGGCCGGATGTCGGTCACGGCCAGCGCGGCCGATTCTAGGCGAGCCACCCCGGCCTGTCGCGACCGGCGTCGCGCGCCGCAACCCCGGATTCCATGCGCCCGATCCCGCTGTTCCCGCTGCCGCTCGATGCCCGGCTCGCCGCATTCGTCGTGGCGCTGCTCTGGTCGCTTCCCTTCCTCGTGCCGACGGCGCCGGACCCCATTCCGTCGTTCGATGCCGAATGGCTCGCCGCCGCGCTCGGCCTGCTCGCCGTCGCGCTCGGTGCGTTCGCGTGGCCCGAGGCACGGGCGCACTGGCCCCGCATCGCGTGCCTGCCGCTCGGGTTCGCCGTGCTCATCGTCGCGCAGACGGTCGCGGGCCTCGCCGCGCATCCGCGCCTGTCCGCGCTCGGCTGCCTCTACCTTTTCTGGGCAGCAGGGCTCGCGTGGCTCGGTGCCGCCGTGCGCACCCGGCCCGACGCCGGACGCATCCTCGACGGCGTCGCCACCGCGATCGTCGTCGGTGCCTGCCTCAACGCGGTCGCCGCGATCATCCAGATGCACGGCGTGCCGACGGCGCTGCACGGCTTCGTCCTGCCGATGGACGACATGCGCCCCGGCGGCAATCTCGGCCAGCCGAACCACCTCGCGCTGCAATGCCTGATCGGATTCGCGAGCCTCGGCCTCCTGCTGGTGCGCCACGGACGCGGTCGGCTGCTCGCGGTGCCGGCCGCGTCGATCGCCGTCGGCCTCGCTCTCACCGGATCGCGCGCCGGCCTGCTGGCGCTGGGCTTCCTCGCGCTGTTCGCGTGGCGGTGGTCCCGCACGCTCGATGCGGATGCCGCCCGTCGCCTCCGCCGCGGCGTCGCGCTCGTCGCCGCGATCGTCGTCGCGGTGTCAGTCGCGATCCCGCAGATCACGTCCGGCGATCCGCTGCGGGTCAGTGGCTCGGCAGGGGGCGAGGAACGTCCGACGCTCTGGCGCGGCGCCGGTGCGATGTTCGCCGAAGCCCCGCTGACCGGCATCGGCTTCGGCCGCTTCGCCGGTCGATTCTTCGAACTGGCGCCCGACCTGCCGCCGCCGCATCCCGGCGTGATGACGACGCACGCGCACCAGCTGCCGCTCCATGTCGCCGCGGAATTCGGACTCCCGGGACTCGTCGTGCTGGTCGCCGGACTCGTCTTCTGGTGGCGCGGGGCGCGTCGCCCGACCGGGCCGGTGGCTGCGTGGGCCTGCGCCGTGGCGCTCGTCGCGGGCGTCCAGAGCCTCTTCGAATATCCGCTCTGGTTCGCGTACTTCCTCGGTCCGGTCGCATTCGCGCTTGGAGCCGCGGAAGGCCCTCGCCTAGAATTCACGGGAAGGCGCGTGGCGACGCTCGTATTCGCCGCGGCTGTCGTGACCGGTGCCGTGCTGCTTCCCTCCCTCTGGCGTGATTTCGGATTCCTGCGTGCTCCGCGTGCCGCCCTCGCGGCGCTCGGCGATGCAGGGCTGCGTGATCGCCTGGATTCGATGCGCCGCGAATCCCTACTGGCGCCGTATGTCGAAGTCGGCATGCATCGCGCGCTGCCTCCCGGGGTGGCGCAGATGCCGGCGAAGCTCGTGTTCTCCCGGCAGGTGATGAGGTTCGCACCGCTGTCCGACGTGGCCTGGCGCCATGCCGGGCTGCTGGCGGCGGCCGGGCCGGGTCACGCGATGGAAGCAGCAGCCGCGCTGCGTCGGGCGCGGACCAGTTATCCCGGAGGCTCGGCGCAGCCTCCCACCCCCAACCTTTCCGGAGACACCCCTTGAAGTTCGTGATGGACAACCTCTGGCTCGTGCTCCTCGCCGTCGTGAGCGGTGTCGGCATCCTCGTGCCGACCCTCGCCAAGCGCCTTTCCGGCATCCCGCAGATCGGCGTTGCCGGCGCGGTCACGCTCATCAACCGCCGCGACGCGCTCGTACTCGACGTCCGCAGCGCCAGCGAATTCGCCGGCAGCCACATCGGGAACGCGCGGAACATCCCGGCGCCCGACCTCGACAAGCGCATCGGCGAACTCGCGAAGTGGAAGGACAAGCCGATCGTCGTGCTCTGCGCGTCCGGCAACCGCTCGCATGCGGCCGCGAAGACGCTGAAGGCCGGCGGCTTCCTGGAAGTTTCCGAACTGCAGGGCGGACTCTCCGCCTGGACGCAGGCCGGCATGCCGACGGAGAAGTGAGATGGCCGACGTCGTCATGTACTGCACGGCGAGCTGTCCCTACTGCGTGATGGCCGAGCGCCTCCTGAAGGCGCGCGGGGTCGACGACATCCACAAGGTGCGCGTCGATCTCGACCCGGGCCAGCGCGCCTCGATGATGGAGCGCACCGGGCGCCGCACCGTCCCGCAGATCTACATCGGCGAGTTCCACGTCGGCGGCTTCGACGACCTGTCGGACCTCGACCGCGCCGGCCGGCTCGTTCCCTTGCTTTCCGGGGGCAGCGCCGCCACGTGACGAAGAGACCCGGGTGTCCGTTCGCCGCTGGTGGCGTGCGGGTTGCCCGGTCCATCGATCACGGAGCCCCGCATGGAACTCGTCTGCCCCCACTGCCTCGCCGTCAACCGCGTCCCCGAGGCGCGCCTCGCCGAACATCCGAAGTGCGGGAAGTGCGGCGAGCAGGTCCTGACGGGTGAGCCCGTCGCGCTCGGCACGGCCTCGTTCGCGAAGTTCACGAGCCGCAACGAACTGCCCGTCGTGGTCGACTTCTGGGCCGACTGGTGCGGCCCCTGCAAGATGATGGCGCCCGTCTTCGCGAAAGCC
This sequence comes from Pseudomonadota bacterium, assembly GCA_963205165.1. Classification (GTDB taxonomy): domain Bacteria; phylum Pseudomonadota; class Gammaproteobacteria; order Burkholderiales. Next base: position 13,433 of record CAUJJX010000083.1, read on the forward strand.
GCCCGCGACCACGCCGGTCGCATGCTGTTCGCGAAGGTCGACACCGAATCCGAAGGTGCGATCGCGCAGCAGTTCGGCATCCGGAGCATCCCGACGCTGATCGTCTTCCAGCAGGGCCGCGAGAACGCCCGGATGTCGGGCGCGCTCGACCGCGGCGCACTCGATCGCTGGCTCTCGCAGAACACCAGGGCCTGTTAGCACTACGGATGCCCGTGCGACGCTCGCCGCGACCGTCACGGGAATCGCGAAATCCCTGCGCTACACTACCGCCCCTTTTTCCCCGAATCCCACTTTCCGGAGTCATCATGGCCGAGCAGGACCAGGCAGCGCAGCCGCAGTTCCTCATCGAGAAGATCTTCGTCAAGGACGTGTCCCTCGAGATCCCCAACGCTCCGCAGATCTTCCTGGAGCGTGCCCAGCCCGAGCTGGAATTCTCGTTCCGCAACGAAGGCCAGGCCATCGGCAACGACTACCACGAGGTCGTGCTCACCGCGACGGTGACGGCCAAGCTGAAGGACCAGAACAAGACCGTGTTCCTGATCGAAGCGAGCCAGGGCGGCATCTTCCGCGTGACCGGCGTCCCGGAGGAAGACATGGAACTGGTCTACGCGATCACCTGCCCGACCATCCTCCTGCCCTACCTCCGCGAGACCGTGTCCGACCTCGCCGTGCGCGGCGGCTTCCCGCCCGTGTTCCTCGCCCCGATGAATTTCGAGGCGCTGTATCGCCAGCGCCAGCAGGAAGAGCAGGCGGCGCCGGAGCAGACGCACTGAAGCAGTTCCCCGTGGCGGCGCGTGCCGCCATCGTCCGGACCCCGAGGGCGTCTTCGGCCCTCGTCCGGACGGCCCGCGTGGTCGTGTCCGGCTGCGCGATGATTGCAGCGGGCCTGATGCCGGCGGCGGATGCGTCCGCCCTCGACTTCCGGTCCGCGGGCGACGCGCCCGTCGTGCTCTACGACGCCCCGTCGACCAAGGCGACGCGCATCCTGCTGCTGTCGCCCGGATCCCCGGTCGAAGTCATGACGGCGCTCGATGGCTGGCTCCGCGTGCGCGAGCCCGGCGGCCGGCTGGCCTGGGCCGAATCGAAGGCCGTCGTCACGCGGCGCACGCTGATGGTTTCCGTCGCGTCCGCCACGATCCGTGCGGCCGCCGATGCCGCTGCAACGCCTGTCTTCGAGGCGAAGCAGGGCGTCATCCTCGAATTGCTGGAGCCGGTGGCCGGCGGCTGGTCGCGCGTGAAGCACCGCGACGGCCTGTCGGGCTTCGTGCGAAC
>CAUJJX010000084.1 GCA_963205165.1 Pseudomonadota bacterium
GCGCGGCGCCTGGAACCCGGTCGGGTAGCGCGCCTCGTTCAGCGCGAAACCGTCGGGCAGGTCGAAGTTGTCGGGGTTCGCGATGTCGAAGTGCTCGGGCGCGAACATCTCGCCGTCGCCCCAGACGATGTCGGACCCCGCGCCGCCATGGATCGTGTCGTCGCCGAGGCCGCCGATGATGCGGTCGTTGCCACCGCCCGCGGAGATCGTGTCGTCGCCTTCCTCGCCGCGGATCCAGTCGCGGCCGTCGCCGGTCGTGATCGTGTCGTCGCCGACGCCGCCGAGCACGATGTTCGTGCCGGCACCGAGCGTGATGGCGTCGTCGCCGCCGAAGCCGTAGACGAGGTTGTCGCCGTCGCCGATCGTGATCGTGTCGAGGCCGTCGCCGGACGGATCGGCGTGCGCGAGATTCAGCCGTTCGACGACGAGCGTGCCGTCGCTGATCGCGCCGTCGCCGATCACGACGTTGTTGCCGCCGCCGATCGTGATCCGGTCGGCACCCGTGTTCCCGCGGATCACGCTGTTGCCGATGCCCGCGACGATGACGTCGTCGCCGGCCGCGCCGAGGATGAAGTGGTTGCCGTCGCCCGCCGTGATGTGGTCGCTGCCGGCCTGACCGAAGATGCGGCTGTCACCCGCGCCGACCGTGATGGTGTCGTCGCCGTCGTTGCCCTGGACGATGTTGTTGCCGTCGCCGGCCGAGATCACGTCGGCGCCGCCCTGCCCGAAGATCGTGTCGCTGTCGTTCAGCGCCGTGATGATGTCGGCGCCCTCCGCGCCCGTGCTGTCGCCGGGCTTGTCGTCACCGTAGACGACGTTGTTGCCGGCGCCCGCGTGGATCGTGTCGGCACCGCCGCCACCGTAGATCCGGTCGGGGTCGCTCTCGCCGAAGATCGTGTCGTCGTCCTGATCGCCGAACAGGTTGTCGGCCCCCGCGCCGCCGCGGATCGTGTCGGTGCCCTCGTTGCCGTGAATGGTGTCCTTGCCGTCGCCACCGGCGAGCACGTCGTTGCCGAGTCCGCCCGTGATCGTGTCGTCGTGGGCGCCACCGTCGATCGTGTCGACGCCGTCGCCACCGGCGATCGTGTCGAAGCCGTCCTCGCCGAGGATCGTGTCGTCGCCCGCGCCGCCCTTCACGTCGTCGTCGCCCTTGCCGGCCCAGATGCGGTCGTTGCCGCGGTTGCCGAAGACGATGTCGTTGCCGCTGTTCGCGCCCTTGTTGGTGTCCTTCACGCCGGTCGCGGGGTCGAACGAGAAATACGCTTCCGGTGCGCCGAGCAGCAGCGTCACGCCGTCCGCGAATATCACGTCGTTGCCTGCGGGGTCGACGTCGGTTTCAGCGACCGTCGGATCGAGGTCACCGCCGATGCGGTCGCCGCCGCCACCGCCGATGATCAGGTCGTCGCCGGCGCCGCCCATGATGACGTCGGCCCCGTCGGTGAGGCCGGCACTTGCCGTGAGGACGAGCTTCGCCTCGTCGAGCTTGCCCTTGTCGCCGAAGAGCACGTCGTTGCCGCCCTTGCCGAGGATGCGGTCGGTGCCGCCCTCGCCGTACAGGATGTCGGCCTGCTCGCTGCCCTCGATGACGTCGTCGCCCTCGCCGGCCTTCACCATGCCGCGACCCGCGCCGAGCTTGATGATGTCGTTGCCGGTGCCGCCTTCGACCTCGAACGCGACGTTCGCATCGGTCACGAGCGACAGATCGATGATGTCGTCGCCGTCACCGCCGAGCACGATGATCCGGGACGACACGTCGTACTCCTGCGCCTCGCTCTCCTGGACGTTCAGGTTCGGCGCCCACACGAGCACCTTGCCGGCGCCGTTCTGCCTGACGTGGATCTCCTCGGCGATGTCTTCCTCGTTGCCCTCGAGGCGCTTGTCCGCGAACTTGCCGATGTTGAGCTGCAGCACGCCGTCGGTGAGTTCGGTCGCGAGCGTCGGCTTGCGGTCGAACGGGATCTCGAAGTCGACGAGCGTGATCTCCGGGGTGATGTTGAATTCCTTGGAGACGAACAGGAACTCGATGTACGCGAAGAGCTTCGCGTAGATGCGGCCGGTCACGTCGAACACGGCCAGCGGCGCGAGCGCGACCTCGCCGTAGCGCGCCTCGTTGAGGAAGTTCGTCGCGAGTTCGTACAGCCGGATCTTCCCGTCCTCGTTGGGGTCGTGGAGGTTGAAGTTCATCTCCGCGAAGATCCCGCCGCCGACGCCCGCCTTGCCGATGCCGAGGTTGATCTCGGCAGCCGCCGTGATGCCGCCGGTCAGCGCGATCTCGGGGATGTCGACGCCGGCCGCGTTGTTGTCGTCGATGAAGAACCCGTTGAACAGCATCTCGGGGTTGCGGAAGCCGGAGTCGAAGAATTCGACGAGGCCCTGCGTGTCGTAGCCGAACGCGAAATCGATGTTCGCGGCGAGGCGTCCGCCGAGTGCGGCACCGAGCGGCCCCCAGATGGGGAAGAACGCCGAGTACTTGAACTCGAACGTGAGCGGCTGCGGATCGATCCGGATGAGCGTGATGTCGGTCTTGCCCATCAGCAGGCCGAAGATCTGGCCGGGGTCCTGGATGATCGGGAAAGAGATCATGTCCCCGAAGCTCTGGTTGCCCAGGCTCTTCGTGAACGACTTCGTGGAGCTGGCCTGCGGCGAACTCGACGCGACCGAATCGACCGCGGAATTCAGGTTGAAGCCGCTCGTCGACGGCAGCACGAACGTGTTGCTCAGGCTGCCCGACGTGAGGCTGCGGCGCAGGTTCGAACCGGCCGCGGCGTTCGCGTCGTAGATCGTGAAGCCGCCGAACGGGATGAACAGCGATTCGCCGGCCGGCACCTCGGGGATGCTGTTGATGAGCGTGACGATCCCGGCGATGTCGCGGATCAGTCCGACGTTGAACTTCTCGGGCGGCGTGATCGCCTGCGCGATGTCGAGCAGCGTGATCGGCTGGCCGGCGAGGTCCGAGATCACCGGGATCGGCGTCGTCACCAGCTCGATCACGGGCTGGATCGGCTTCGTGATCTTCTGCACTTCCTCGACGATCGGCGTCACGTACTTCGAGATGAACGTCCCCATGTCGAGGCCGATGTTGTCGAACGCGACGCGCTTCAGGCCGTCCTGGATGGAATCGCCGATGTCGCTGAAGCCGACGAACACGCCGGCGTCGCGGTCGCCGATCGACCATTCGAGCGCGAAGTCGGCCTCGATCTTCGGGAACACCGTGTCGGCGCCCGGCACGAGATCGCTGTTGAGTTGCAGGTCGAGCCCGAGGTCGACGATCGCCTCGGCCGCGATGCCCGCGTCGAACCGGATGTTGCCGAAGTCGGCGATGCCGACGCGCTCGTCGTCGCCGTTCTTCTCGCGCAGGTTCACGGCGATCGTCGCGCCGAGCCCCGTGCCGCCGTTGTCGTCGGCGTCGAGCTGCAGGAACGCGAGCCGGCCCGTCAGGCCACCGCCGGGCAGCGTCACGTCGACGTCGAGGCGCAGCTCGTCGTCGTCCGAGAGGTCGAGGTAGAAGCCCTTGCCGCCGCCGATGCCGAAGCCGAGATCCATGTCCCAGCCGATGTCGACCTGCACGGCACCGCGCGTCTCGAGGCCGAGCCCCGGGATGCCGAGGTCGAAGTCGATGCCGGTGCCGGCGTTCACGAGCTGCCCGCCCAGCTTGAGGTTCCACTGCATGTAGAGGTTCGCGGCCGACACGCCGGGCACGTCGACGTTCGTGTCGAGCTGGATGTCCTCGACGGTGACGGAGCCATCGCCGTTGAGGTCTTCCAGGATGCCGAGCTGCGTGTGCAGGAGTTCGTAGAGCTTCAGCGACAGGAAGTTCGCCGTCGGATCGTTCGAGGTCTCGACGATGCTGCGCAGGCCGTCGATGAAGTCCGCGCGGAAGTCCGCGAGGAAGGTCGTGGCGGACGACAGCTTGTCGCCGATCAACGGCAGCTTCATGCCGCCGACCTCGCCGTCGAGGAGGTCCTGGAGGAAGCCGAGGAAGCCGTCGACGCCGTCGATGATCAGCAGCAGGTTGTCCATCGCGCTGAACTGGCTGAAGTCGAACGACAGGATCTCCGGCGGGACGTAGAAGAACTGGTCGTTCGTCGGGCCGGCCGTGCCCGCGACCTCGATGCCATCGGCGAGCGACGCCGAGAGGTGCCCGCCGATGCCGATGTTCCCGCGGAACAGCGACTCCGTCGGGAAGTACACCGGCAGCGTGCCGGCGACGTCGAGATCGAGGTCGACATTCACGGCGTCGCCGAGATCGCCGAGCAGGTCGGTCAGGAGGATCCGCCGGCTCTCGGGCGTGCTGCCGGTCATCGCGGAGTCCTTCAGCGTCAGACCGAAGTCGCCGACGAGCGAAAGATCGCCGTCGATGATGCGGCCGCCGACGAACGTGCCGCTGTCGGGGTCGCCGAGGCCGATCGTGAAGGCGATCTCTTCGGCGGACGCATCGAGGTGCCCCGTGATGCCGGTGTCGCGGAAGATGAAGATCTGCGTCGGGTCGGACAGGTCGAGGCCGAACGAGAGCCGGAGGTCGAGGTTGCCCTGCGTGCGCAGGTCGGCGCCGCCCGAGAGCGCGAAGCCCTCGGTGGGCAGCGCGAAGCCGATGGGCAGCGCGTCCGAGAAGCCGGGCTTGAACGTGAGGTCGAAGCGCAGGATGCGCGACGCACCGTCGCGGACGAGCTTCAGGTCGAGCAGGTCGGACGACTGCGGGACGTTGAAGGCCTCCTTCAGTTTCTGCTCGAGGAACTGCACCGTCGCGGCGGGGTTCGTCGCGACCTGGTCGAGCGCGGCCGCGAACTGGTCGGCGTACGCGAGCATGTCGTTCACGCTCACGTCGATCACCGGGATCTTCTCGTTCAGGAAACCGAATTCCTCGAACTGCTGCAGGAAGCTCACGAGCCCGCGCAGTGCCGCGAGGATGTCGGCGAACCCGATGTCGTCGAAGTTGCCGAGGTCGTCGAAGTGCTCGGTCGTGACGCGCACCGACGGTGCGAGCGGCGTCGCGGCCGTGGCGGCCGACACGGCGCCGGCCGGGATGTCGTCGAACACCGTGACCGTCGTCGTGCCGCCCGAGAACGCGATCGCGTCGATCTTCGTCACGACGCTGCCGCCGGCCGTCACGAGGTTCACGTCGCTGCCGCGGAGCAGCCGGTCGCGGAAGTCGCCGGTGAGCGTGAAGGTCTTCGCGCCCGTGACCGCCGGATTGCCGCCGGCCGTCATCAGGTTCAGCGTGTCGGGCCGGCCGTCGAAGAGGTCGCCGAGGTTCAGCACCTGCACCGTCACCGTGGGCTCCAGGCCCGTCTGGATCAGGCCGAAGCTCGGGTTCAGGTCGACGGCGAACTGGAGCGTGCCGCCGCCCGTGATCTCCGGCGGCTGGATCAGCGTGGAGATGTCGTCGATCGCGTTGACGAGTTCCTTCAGCGTGATGCGACCGTCCGGGTCGGTGGCATCGGGGTCCTTCAGGCCCATCGAGATGTCGCCCGAGAAACTGCCGGTGCCGTGGAGGTTCACGCTGACGAAGCCGAAGCGGCCCGTCACGTCGACGCCACCCGCCGGCGTCTCGATGTCGAACCCGGCGCGGACGCTGGCGTCCTCGATGAACAGCCGGTCGAGGACATCGACGCCGCCGAGCGGCGCGCCGTCGAACTGGAAGTCGCGGACCTGGTCGGTGTCGGCCGGATCGGTGACGTCTGCGCCCGCGATGCCGAGCATCGACGCGGCGAGGGATCCGAAGGCGTTCTCGATCTTGAAGACGGTCGTGTTCGCGCCCGTGTTGTTCACGAGCCGCAACCGCGTGCCGCCGTCGATGTACTCGACCTGCACCTTGCCTTCGGTCTGCGTCTCGATGGCGCCGATCACGTCGCCGAGCGTCGGATTCACCGAGAGGCCGTCGAAGCTCACGTTGTAGACGGATCCGTCGCGGGTCGTCACGACGATGTCCGTGCCGGATCCCGTGTTCGCAGCCGCGAGGCCGAGGCCGGAGACCGCGGCGGCGTTCGCGCCGATCGTGAAGTTCGTGGTGCCGGGCGTCTTCGCCGTGAACAGCAGCTTGCGACCCAGCGAGCTGACGAGGATCTTGCCGTCGAGCACGTTCGCGCCGCCGACGAGTGCGTCGTCGATGGCCTGCTGCACGTCGTTCACGACGTCGATGATGTTGCGGTTCTGCGCGGTCACCGACGCGGGCACCGTCACGACGACGGGCGCGCCGCCGTTCGCGGTGTTCATCGTGAAGGTCAGCACGGCGTCGCCGGTCAGGCGGCCGACGAGACCGCTCACCTCGCCATTCGCGCGGATGCGCAGCGTGCCCTCGACGGTCTGCGCGACCTGGCTCGCGGCGAACCCGAACTGCGTGACGGCGGGCGTCCCGGCGGTCGCCTGGAATTCGAGCGCGGTCGTCCCGCCGATGGCGTTCAGGACGACGCGGTTCGTCGCGGCGTCCTTGACGGCCTGCACCTGTCCACCGATCCCGGCGGTGGCGAGTGCTGCGTTGATGTCGGCGACGAGGTCGACGACGGTCTGGTTCGTCGTGGTCGACGCGGCCGGCACCGTGACGTCCACGAAGCTGCCGCCGTTCACCTTGATGCGGAACGTCGCGTCGTCCGCGAGCTGGCCGTACGACACCTTCACGTCGTTCGCCGGCACGACGACGAGATCGCGGACGAAGGTGATGCTGCCGTCGCGGATCACCGCGGGCGTGCCGGCCGACACCTTGAATTCGAAGCCCTGCGCCCCGCCCTGCGCATCGAGCACGACACGGCTCGACGTCCCGCTTTCCTTGCGGGCCTGCATCGTCGTCGCGAGCCCGGCCGCGGCGAGTGCCGCGTTGATGTCGGCGACGAGATCGGCGACGGTCTCGTTCGTGGCCGTCGTGGCCTGGCTCACAAGGACGTCGACGAACCCGGCGCCGTCGACGCTGATCTGGAACGCGGCGTCCTGCGAGAGCCGCCCGCGATGCGTCGTGCCGGCCGGAGGCGGCAGCACGAGCGCGTTGTTGAAGAAGATGGCGCCGCCCTTCAGCGACGACAGCAGCTTGCCGTCGTTCAGCTCGATGCCGCCGGCCTCGCCGAGATAGATCCCGAGGACGAGGTTCAGCTCGCCGTCGGCCGAGAGCTTCAGGCTCCCGGAGGTCTGGAGATCGGCAAGCGCGCCGAGGTCGAAGTCGAAGCCGAGCGGGACCTCCGCCTCGCCGAAGACCTGCGACAGCGAGAGGTCGATGATGAGCGACTCGCGGGCCTCGTCCCAGGTGACGAGATCGCCGGCGCCGAGGATCGTGACGAGCTTCTGCGCGAGCTGCTGGACCGTCGAGAAGGTCGCGCGGTTGTTCACGTCGACGAGCTTCTCGACGTCGTCGGCGGCGTTGTCGTTGTCGCGGTCGTCGTAGAGCAGCGTGTCCTGGACGAGGTCCGCGAGTTCGAGCACGCCGCGCACGGCGTCGCCGATGAAGGGCACGTCGATCGAGAAGGCGTCGCTGTTCTTCAGGTCGGACAGCCAGCTCGTGACGTTCGCGAGCAGGCTCACGAACGTGCCGGCGTCCATGTTCGTGAAGCGCGACAGGTCGGTGAGCGACGGCGGGACCGTGACGGTGATCGTGCCGGGGTCGGCGAGGTTGCTCCAGTCGATCGTGATGGCCGTAGCAGAGCTCGCGGTGATGCCGATGAACGGCGCGTCGACGGGCAGCACGACGTGGCCGCTCCCGCTGAACTGCAGCGCAGCCGTGCCGAGGGCGGCGCCGAGTTCGCCGAATTCGATGCGGCCGTTCGCGTTGCCGGAACCCGGCTCCGAGAAGCTCAGCGTGAACGTCGGATTCGCGGTCAGCGTGCCGTCGACGATCCCGATGGACAGGAAGCCGAAGCGCGCCGCGGCGTCGAGGTCGGCGACGTCGACATTCAGCGCGACGGCCACCGCCGGGTCACGGACGAAGACCCATTTCGTCGGATCGAGCGGCGTCGCCAGCAGGTCGTCGAAGTCGAGGCCGACGACCATGTCGAACGAGAACTCGCCCGCGATCGAGGCGTCGGTCGTGACCTCGAGGTCTGCAATGCCGGATTCGAGATCGAGGCCGAGGTCGAGCCCGTCGACGGCGAAGATCTGCTCGACGAACGAGAGATCCCAGGTGAGTTCCTTCGTGGCGGCGTCGTAGGCGAGACCGAGGGCGTCCGGGTCGATGCCGAGCTGGGCCGCGAGGTTCGTGACGAGCTCCTGGATGGAGCCGAAGCGGATGCCGCCGGAGGCCGTCGACAGCGGATCGATGATGTTCGTCTGCAGGAAGTCGGCGACGGCGACGATGCCGTCGAGCGTATCGCTGAGCAGCGGGACTTCCTGGCCGTTGAACTTCACCGACACGTCGGCGAGCGCGCGGACCTGGTCGAGGACCTTCTGGGCGTCGACCCGCAGGAAGTTGAGGAGATCCTGGGCGACACCGGCACTCGCCGTGAGCCCGACGGTCGTCGGGTCGGTGACGTCGGCCCACGTGAACGTGAGGTTGGCCGCGCCGAGGTCGAACGGTGCCGTGCCACCGGGCAGCAGCGCCGCGACGCGCGTGTCGACGGTGAACGCGATGTCGTCGGCGGCGGAGCCCGCGACGCTGAAGTCGAGCGCGCCGTCGAGGCCCGTCGGCGTGGCGATCGCGGCGAGGAGTTCGTCGAGGCGCAGCCTGTTGTCGCCGGTGTCCTTCAGGGCGAGATCGAGCCGCAGCGACGGATCGACGGTGAGCGACGCATCGGCGAGCGTGACGTCGAGGAAGCCCAGCCGGCCGCCGGCCGAGAGATCGCCCTCGATGTCGATGTCGCGCACCGTCAGGCGCGAATTGCCGCCCGTCGTGTCGATGTAGAAACCGGTCGCGTCGACGCCGAACACGAGGCGCAGCGTGACCTCGGCGCCGATCTTCAGCGCGCCGCCCAGATCGATCAGGCCGCCGAGCTGCGACGCGAGGATGTCGAGATCCGCCTGGCCTTCGAGCCGGCGGACGATCGACGCATCGAAGCGCGTGTCGCCAGCGACCTGCGTGAGCGTGACGTTGCCGGCAACCGTGTCGAGCGCTTCCAGCTTGTCGCGCAGTTGCGTCGCGGACAGCTGCGCGATGCTCGCGAGGCTGAAGCCGTTGGGCCCCTCCTCGATCAGCCGCTTGAAGCCGGCGACCGCGGCCGCCGTGAGATCGGCGGCCTCCGGCGTGCCCGGGGCAACGGAGCCATCGGATGCAGGCGCTGCGGTCGCGGCACTCCGGCCGGCGAGCGCGCGCGGCAGCGAATGGCCGACGAGCGCGATCTCGTCCCAGGCCCCGTTGGCCGACGCATCGAACAGGTTCATCAGCAGGTTGATGCCCGAACCGAAGCGCTCCTGCTCGGTCGCGGCGGCGATGTTGTTCGTGACGTCGGCGGCATCGACGTTCTCGTACGTCACGCGCTGCGTCCGGCCGAAGCGCGTGTCGATCACGGCGATCGTCGTGCGGGCGCCGTCGACGGTCGTGGTGGTCTGGCCGGCAGCGACGCCTTCGAGCGTCACGGTGTCGTCGTCGCCCGGACCGCCGTCGAAGAAGATGCCCTCGCGCAGGCTGATGGGGCCGTCGGTGCTGTCGATGGTGAGCGTGTCGTTGCCGCCCAGCCCGAAGATCTCGATCTTCTGGAGGGAATCCAGGGGCACCGTGTAGATGCGGTCGCCGGTGAGGTTGATGCGGATGTCGACGAGCGACGGGGACGACAGGTTGCGGCGGATCTCGAAGTGGTCGTCGCCGGCCGAGCCGTCGATGCGCAGCACCGCGGGGTCGTCGAGGAAGGTGTCGACGGCGCCGACGGTCCAGGCGCCGCGGCCCTGCGTGCCGGCCACGAGGACGTCGTCGCGCGAGAGGCCGCGCGGGTTGTCGTACTGGGCGGCGTCGCGCTCGGTGATGTCGAGATCGAAGACGAGCGCGTTCGGGAGCCCGGCACCGAACTCGGTCCAGACGACGCCCGGCGCGGGGTCGATCGCGCGGAAGACGCCCGCGGCGCCACCGGCGAGCAGCACCGTCTTGCCGGCGACGCGCATCACCTCGAGGCTGCGCAGGTCGGGATTGCTCACCATGCCCTGCGACACCCACTGCCACGTGTTCGCGGCGGTGCGCTTGTAGACGCCGGCGTCGGTCGCGGCGTACGCGATGTCGTGGTCTTCGGGGTCGAGGACGATGTCCGTGATG
>CAUJJX010000085.1 GCA_963205165.1 Pseudomonadota bacterium
TGCCGACGGCAAGGTCGTCTACACCGAAAGCCCGTGCGAGCAGAACCAGACCGTCACGACCATCCGGACGCCACCTCCGGCCCCCGCCGCGGTACCTGCCCCGCGCACGTCGGGCGGCGCGGGACGCCTGCCGCCGAAGAACGCGCACTGCAAGATGCTCCAGGACGAGCTCCAGAAGCTCCATGACCGGATGAGGTCCAAGCCGAACGGCGACATGGCCGCAGCCGATAAGTCCCAGGAGATCCGAGAGCGCTACGACCGCTACTGCATCGACCGCGAAGCGATCAAGGCGCAGCGGGCGCAGCAGAAGGCCGACAACCTCGAGCGGGAATGCGAGGGCACCCGGACCGGTACGATCCCCCAGCTCGAACGCGGGCTCGCCGACCTGACGGCACCGGGCACCGCGACGCCGCGCTACGACCAGATCACGAAGCTTCGCGCGATGCTCGACGAGCGGAAGAGATTCCTCGCCGCGAAGTGCCGCTGAAACGATCGTCCGCGACGGCGTCCGGCGGGTGAACGGCCTCCGGTCGGCGCCGGCCCGCACCGCCGCAGTCCGGCGTCCGGCCTGACGCGACGCGTCGCTCAACATCCGAACCCCGGGCCGGCAGACACCACGAACGTGGCGTCTGCCGGCCATGGTCAACCCGAGGCTCACCATGTCCGCCGCACGCTGGCAGATTCCTGTGGCCCTGATCGCAGCGGCCGGCGCAGCGTGGCTCGCCCTCCGCGAGGACGCACCGCCCGCGGCCGATCCGCCGGCCTCCGCCATCGCAACACCGGCGCCGGCAGCGCCGACCGCTGAATCACTGCAGGCCGCCGCCGTCCGCGTGCGTGAAGCGCTCGCCGCGAAGATCGCCGCACTGCCGGTCTGCATCGGCGCCGCGAGCGATGTCGCGGTGAGCGTGGTCCCCGGGGCGTTCCGGGTCACGAACTGCTCGCTCGAGGACGTCTGCTGGTTCGCGACCGAGGGGCGCCGCAACCTGGTCGCGTGGATTCCGGCGTGCCTGCCGGCCAACAATCTTCCGCCCGGCGAGACGCTCGAGATCTCGACGGCGAAGGTCGACCCGGCGGAGCACGACGCCGTCCGATTCAACTGGTGGCACAAGGGAAAGCACTACGAGGGCACCGAGATTCCCGGCCCGGACCGCGTCCAGGTGGAGATCGTCGATGTGCTGCCGGGCGCGACGCCTGCGTTGGCCGAACCACCTGCGCCCCTGGCATCAGCGGGGACGCCGCCCCATGCCGACACGGAACTCGCAGGCGAGGTGTGGGCGCGCGAAGAGGGACTCGTCCGGGCGGACGAGTGTCCGTCGACGCCGGCACGATTCGCGGCCGGTTGTCGCCGCCGCGTCGTCGCGGACCGCTAGGACTCTTCGGGTCGGCGCGGCTGGAACGACCGACGAAGCCTGGCAACCGCGCTCGACCCATTCGAAGCGGCAGTGCAGGCAGACGGCGCCGCCCGGACCGCCGGAGACGATCAGGTGTAGCGCAATCCCATCGACTCGCGCACTTCGCGCATGGTGTCCTGCGCGAGTTCGCGTGCCTTCTCGCAACCGTCGGCAATGATGTTGCGCACGAGCGTCGGATCCTGGAGATACGCCTCGGCGCGTTCGCGCATCGGACGCTGCTCGTCGAGCACGCCGTCGATCACGGGCTGCTTGCATTCGAGACAGCCGATGCCGGCGCTCCGGCAACCCGCCTGCACCCAGTCGCGGACCGACTGGTTCGAATAGACCTCGTGGAGCTGCCACACCGGGCACTTGGCCGGATCGCCCGGATCGGTGCGACGCACGCGCGCCGGATCGGTCGGCATCGTGCGGATCTTCTTCGTGACGCTGTCGGCGTCCTCGCGCAGCGAGATCGTGTTGTTGTACGACTTCGACATCTTCTGGCCGTCGAGACCCGGCATGCGCGACGCCTCGGTCAGCAGCGCGCGCGGCTCCGACAGGATCATCTTGCCGCCGCCCTCGATGTAACCGAAGAGCCGTTCGCGGTCGCCCATCGAGAGGTTCTGCGCTTCCTCGATGAGCGCGCGGGCCGCCACGAGTGCCTCGCCGTCGCCCTGCTCCTGGTAGCGCGTGCGCAGGTCGACGTAGACCTTGCTGCGCTTGCCGCCGAGCTTCTTGATGGCGGCCTCGGCCTTCTCCTCGAAGCCCGGCTCGCGTCCGTAGATGTGGTTGAAGCGCCGCGCGATCTCGCGCGTGAACTCGATGTGCGGCACCTGGTCCTCGCCGACCGGCACGAGGTTCGCGCGATAGATCAGGATGTCGGCGCTCTGCAGCAGCGGGTAGCCGAGGAAGCCGTACGTCGAGAGATCCTTCTCGGCGAGCTTCTCCTGCTGGTCCTTGTAGGTCGGCACGCGCTCGAGCCAGCCGAGCGGCGTGATCATCGACAGCAGCAGGTGCAGCTCGGCATGTTCCGGCAGCTGCGACTGGATGAAGAGCGTCGCCTGCGACGGATCGACGCCGGCCGCGAGCCAGTCGATGACCATGTCCCAGACGTTGCGCTCGATGACTTCCGGCGTGTCGTAGTGCGTCGTGAGCGCGTGCCAGTCGGCGACGAAGAAATAGCACTCGTACTCGTGCTGCAGCTTGACCCAGTTCTTGAGCACGCCGTGGTAGTGGCCGAGATGCAGGCTGCCGGTGGGGCGCATGCCTGAGAGGACGCGGTCGACGAACATGTTGGTGTTATCCGTGGGATGAAGGCTGTGGGATGTCTGGATCTGTCGGGCGGCCGCGGCTCAGTCGGAATCGTCGATGCCGAACAGGGCCGGGTCACCCCGGCCCCGGCGCACCAGCACGGGAACGGGGCCGGTGAGATCGACGACGGTCGTGGGCTCGATGCCGCACGGGCCTGCGTCGATCACGAGATCGACCTGCTTCTCGAGGCGGTCGCGGATCGCCTCGGGGTCGTTCAGCGGGAACGGCTCATCGGGCAGCATCAGCGTCGCGGAGATCAGCGGTTCGCCGAGCGATTCGAGCAGCGCGAGCGCGACCGGATGATCCGGAATGCGCAGTCCGATCGTGGAACGTTTCGGATGCTGGAGCCGCCGCGGCACCTCGCGCGTCGCGGGGAGGATGAAGGTGAAACTGCCCGGCGTCGCGCTCTTCAGCAGGCGGTACTGCTGGTTGTCGACGCGGGCGTAGAGCGAGATCTCGCTGAGGTCGCGGCAGACGAGCGTGAGATGGTGGCGATCGTCGAACTGCCGGATGGTGCGGATGCGCTCGATGGCGTCCTTGTCACCGAGTTGGCAGCCGAGCGCGTAACAGGAGTCCGTCGGATAAGCGATGACGGCGCCGTCGCGGATCATGGCCGCGGCCCGTTCCACCAGTCGTGGCTGTGGATTGACGGGGTGGATGGCAAACAGTTGTGCCATGCGGGCAGCGCTTTCGGTGGCGGACCGTGAAGTCGGAGGCGACCGCAATGAAGCGATCCGGACCTTCGACCCCGGCCGCACCGGCGGACCTCGGATCGTGAAGAGCGGCGGATGATATCAAACGAAGGTCACGGAAATGCAGCGCCTTCCCGCGCGGAGCCTGTGAAAGAATAGGCGACACACACGCGAACGAATCGCGGGAGGAGAAGATGCAGATGAAGCGCCTGTCCAGGGACGTCGCTGCAGGATTGTTGTTCGTCGCGATCGGCGTGGCCGCGCTCGTCGCGGGAAGCGACTATCGCAGCGGGACGCTGCTCAACATGGGACCCGGCTATTTCCCGCGGATCGTCAGCGCGCTGATGATCGTGCTCGGCGCCCTCGTCACGCTCGCCGGTCTTCGGCAGCGCACCGAGTCGACGTCACGCCCGTGGCCGTGGCGCGCCCTCGTGCTGATCCTCGGCGGTCTCGTGCTCTTCGGCCTCGCGCTCGAACGCGTCGGACTCATCGTCGCCGTCGTCGCGCTCATCGCGACCTCGGCCTTCGCCGAACGCGAGCGCGGCATCCTCGAGGCGATCTCGCTGTCGGCCGTGCTCGCGGCGCTCGCGTGGCTCGTGTTCGTGAAGGCCCTCGGCCTGCCCATGTCGGTCTGGCCCGAAGGGATGGCGAACTGATGGAACTCCTCGATCACCTCGCGCTCGGCTTCCAGGTCGCGCTCACCCTCGACAACCTCATCTACTGCTTCGCGGGTGTCGTGCTCGGTACGCTCATCGGCGTCCTGCCCGGCATCGGGCCGGTCGCGACGATCTCGATGCTGCTGCCCTTCACGTTCCACCTCGCGCCGACGTCCGCGCTGATCATGCTCGCCGGCATCTACTACGGCGCGCAGTACGGCGGATCCACCTCGGCCATCCTCGTGAACCTGCCGGGCGAGGCATCGTCGGTCGTCACGTGTCTCGACGGCTACGCGATGGCGCGCAACGGCCGCGCAGGCCACGCACTCGCGATCGCCGCGATCGGGTCGTTCGTCGCCGGCTGCATCGCGACGCTGATCCTCGCGGCGGCGGCACCGCCCCTCGCGGAACTCGCCTTCCGGTTCGGTGCGGCCGAGTACTTCTCGCTGATGGTGCTGGGCCTCGTCGCGGCCGTCGTGCTCGCGCAGGGCTCGCTGCTGAAGGCCGTCGCGATGATCGCGCTCGGCGTGCTCCTCGGCCTCGTCGGCATGGACACCACGACGGGCGACCAGCGCTTCACGTTCGGGCTCCCGGAACTCTCCGACGGCATCGGCTTCGTCGTCGTCGCGATGGGCCTGTTCGGCTTCGCGGGCATCATCGCGAACTTCGACGCGCCGGAAGGTCGCGAGATCCTGACGCGCACGATCGGCCGTCTGCTGCCATCGTGGAAGGAACTCCGCCAGGCGAGCGGCGCGATCGTCCGCGGCACCGGCATCGGCTCGGTCCTGGGCGTACTGCCGGGCGGCGGCGCGATGCTCGCATCGTTCGCGTCGTACATGCTCGAGAAGCGCATCGCGAAAGACCCGTCCCGTTTCGGCAAGGGTGCGATCGAAGGCGTCGCGGGCCCGGAGTCCGCGAACAACGCCGGCGCGCAGACCTCGTTCATCCCGATGCTCACGCTGGGCCTGCCGACCAATCCGGTGATGGCGCTGATGGTCGGCGCGATGATGATCCAGGGCATCCAGCCGGGTCCGCAGGTGATGACCAGCCAGCCCGAACTCTTCTGGGGAATGATCGCGAGCATGTGGGTCGGCAACCTGATGCTCGTGCTGCTCAACCTGCCGCTCGTCGGCTTGTGGGTGAAGCTGCTGTCCGTGCGCTACAGCATCCTCTACCCCGCCATCCTGCTGTTCTCTGTCGTCGGCGTTTACAGCCTCAATTCGAGTGTTCTCGAAGTGTTCCTCGCGGCCGCCTTCGGACTCTTCGGCTACCTCCTGCTGCGCCTCGGCTGCGAACCGGCACCGCTGCTGCTGGGCCTCGTGCTCGGTCCGATGCTGGAAGACAACTTCCGGCGAGCGCTCACGATCGCACGCGGTGACCCGCTCGTGTTCGTCACGCGTCCGATCTCCGCCGGGCTGCTGCTCGCGGCCGCGCTGCTGCTGCTCGCCGTCGTCGCGCCGAACATCCGCAAGGCCCGCGAGCAGGCCTTCAAGGAGTAACCGACATGGCCGGCTTCACGTGGGATTCCCCTTACGCGTCGCAGCGCGCGCCGGTGCTCGCGGCGAACGTCGTCGCGACCTCGCAACCGCTCGCTGCGCAGGCCGGCCTGCGGATGCTGCTTGCCGGCGGCAATGCCATCGATGCGATCGTCGCGACCGCGATCACGCTGACCGTCGTCGAGCCCGTGATGAACGGCATCGGCTCCGACGCGTTCGCGCTCGTCTGGGACGGCACGAAGCTTCACGGACTCAACGCCTCGGGCCGCGCGCCCGCCGCGTGGACGCACGATCGCTTCGCCGGACGCACCGCGATGCCGGTCCGCGGCTGGGATTCCGTGACGGTCCCGGGCGCGGTGTCCGCGTGGGTCGCGCTGTCGAAGGCGCATGGCCGCCTGCCCTTCGCGCAATTGTTCGAGCCCGCGATCGATTACGCGGAACGCGGATTCGTCGTGACGCCCGTGATCGCCGGGCAGTGGGCCGCGCAAGCGGATGTGCTGCGCGACCTGCCCGGCTTCGCGGAAGCCTTCCTGCGCGACGGACGCGCACCGCGGGTCGGCGAGCTGTTCCGCTTCCCCGATCAGGCCCGCACGCTTCGCGAGATCGCCGCGACCGGCGGTGAATCGTTCTATCGCGGCGCGCTCGCCGGACGCATCGCGGCATTCGCCGCCGAGACGGGTGGCGCGATGACCGCCGCGGATCTCGCAACGCATGCAGCCACACCGGTCGAGCCGATCGCCCAACGCTATCGCGACCACACGCTCCACGAGATCCCGCCCAACGGCCAGGGCATCGCGGCACTGATCGCGCTGGGCATCCTCGGCGAGTTCGAACTGGCGTCGCTGGCGCCCGAATCCGCGGACGCCGTGCATCTGCAGGCCGAGGCGATGAAGCTCGCGTTCGCCGACGCCTACGCGCACGTCGCCGACCCCGAGGCGATGCGCGTCCGCTGGCAGGCGCTGCTGGACTCCGCGTATCTCGCGCAGCGCGCGAAGCGCATCGACCGCGATCGCGCGCAGGACTTCGGTGCAGGCGCCCCGCCCGACTCCGGCACCGTGTATCTCACCGCGGCCGACGCGGGCGGGATGATGGTCTCGTACATCCAGTCGAACTACATGGGCTTCGGCTCGGGCGTCGTGGTTCCGGGCACCGGCATCAGCCTCCAGAACCGCGGCGCCGGCTTCTCGCTCGAGGCCGGTCATCCGAACGAGGTGGCCCCTGGAAAGCGGCCCTTCCACACGATCATTCCCGGGTTCGTCACGCGCGACGGCCGCGCCGTGATGAGCTTCGGAGTGATGGGTGGCGACATGCAGGCGCAGGGGCACCTGCAGATGATGGTGCGCCTCGCGGACTGGCGGCAGAACCCGCAGGCCGCGGCCGACGCGCCGCGCTGGAAGGTCTCGAAGGACGGTTCGCTGCAGGTCGAGGCATCGATGCCCGCCGCGACGGTCGCCGGGCTGGAGCAGCGCGGTCACCGCGTGCGCGTGATGCCGCAGGGCAATCTCGAGTTCGGTGCGGCACAGCTGATTCACCGGCTCCCGCACGGATACCTGGCTGCGTCGGAGCCCCGACGCGACGGTCAGGCCGTCGGGTTCTGACACACGATTCCCGCACGGGCGCGACCACGCCGGACCATCGTGGCCGGTCATGCCACGGCAAGACACCACCGGAAACGATCGGGGCCTGTCGACACGACGATTGCAGTCGTCGCGCCGACAGGCCCCGTGATCGGCATCCGGGACGATCGACCGGAAATCAGCCCGCGGTCTGCTGCGCCTTCGCGCGGATGTTCGTGAGCGTCGTGCGCGTCGTGATGACATCCGGGTCGATCCGGACCTCGATGATCGACGGCTTGCCGGACGCCACAGCCCGTTCGAACGCCGCGGGGAAATCGGCGGTCGCCTCGACGAGTTCGCCGTGGCCGCCGTACGCGCGGGCCAGCGCCGGGAAGTCGGGATTGGCGAGTGCGGTGCCGTGGACGCGCGCCGGATACTCGCGCTCCTGGTGCATCCGGATCGTTCCGTACATCCCGTTGTTGATGACGATGATCACGATCGGCAGGCCGTACTGGACGGCCGTCGCGAGTTCCTGGCCGTTCATCATGAAGTCACCGTCACCGGCGAAGGCGACCACCATCCGGTCGGGGTGGACGGCCTTCGCGCCGACCGCGGCCGGTACGCCGTAGCCCATCGCACCGTTCGTCGGACCGAGCTGCGTGCGCATCGGCGCGTACGGATAGAAGCGATGCACCCAGCCCGCGAAGTTGCCTGCACCGTTCGTGACGATGGCGTCGCGCGGCAGGCGCTTCGCGAGCCACGTGACGATCTCGCTCGGATTCACCGGCCCCGGCACGGCGACCGGCGCGCGGCTTTCCTCGTAGTCGGCGTGGGCGCCTTCTGCCCATTCGACCCAGTTCTCGGACTCGGCCGGACCGAGCACCGCAGCCGCTTCGGCGAACTCGGGCATGCCCGAATTGATCATCAGGTCAGCCTGGTAGACGTGGCCGAGTTCCTCGGGGCCGGGATGCACGTGGACGAAGCGCTGCTTCATCCGCGGGACATCGAACAGCGTGTAGCCGTTCGTCGTGGCTTCGCCCAGGCGCGCGCCGACGCAGATGACGAGGTCGGCCTGCTGCAGGCGCTGCTGCAGCTTCGGCGCGATGCCGAGCCCGACGTCGCCCGCGTAGAGGCCGTGGAGATTGTCGAAGAGATCCTGGCGGCGGAACGCGCAGGCGACGGGCAGATGGTTGCGTTCGGCGAAGCGCTGGATGTTGGCGCACGCCTCGGGCGTCCAGCCGCCGCCGCCGAGAATCATGATCGGCCGGCGCGCGAGCTGGAGCAGGTGCCGCATCTTCGCCATGTCGCGCATGTTCGGGCTCGCCGCGACGCGGTGATAGCGCTCCGTCGCGGGGGCCGTCGTGCGGGTCGTGAGCATGTCTTCAGGAAGCGCGAGGACGACGGGGCCGGGCCGGCCCGACACTGCGACGTGGAACGCGTGGCTGATCATCTCGGGGATGCGCTCGGCGCGGTCGATCTGCGCGACCCACTTCGCCATCGATCCGAACATGCGGCGGTAGTCGACTTCCTGGAAGGCATCGCGCTCGACGACGTCACCGCCGATCTGGCCGACGAACAGGATCATCGGCGTGGAATCCTGCTGGGCCGTGTGCACGCCGATCGACGCGTTGGACGCGCCGGGGCCGCGGGTGACGAAGCAGATCCCGGGACGACCGGTGAGCTTGCCGTAGGCCTCGGCCATGAATGCGGCACCGCCCTCCTGCCGGCAGACGATGAGCGGCAGCTTGTCGCGCACGTCGTGCAGCGCGTCGAGCACCGCGAGATAGCTCTCGCCGGGAACGCAGAAAGCCAGATCGGCCCCGTGCGTCACGAGTGCGTCCACCAGGATCTTTCCACCGTGCGGCAAGCCTGCGTCCTGCGTCATCTCGTCCGTTCCTCCAGTTGTGTTGTCCGGGCGTCTTCGCCCGGTATCGGTGCATCACGAATTTCTCGCGTCGTCACTGCATGATTGCAGGCCGGAGCCATCGGAGCCAAGGGGGAATGTCGATATAATCCGGCCGCCCTTCGGCGGGGCGAAGCATGCGTCCGCAACACGCCGAGGCGGTTCCAAGACAATTCGATTCACGAGGGGGGAGACGCATGATCTGGCAACAAGTCTATGACCCGCTGAACAGCGCGGTCCTGTCGACGCTGTTCGCGGCAATACCGGTGGTGGTGCTGCTCGGCGGCCTCGCCTTCCTGCACATCTCGGCGCACATGGCGGCCATCTACGGCCTCGTCAGTGCGCTGCTGATCGCGATCTTCGTCTTCGGCATGCCGTCGACGATGGCGCTTTCCACGGCCGGCTTCGGTGCGCTGTTCGGGCTGCTGCCGATCGGCTGGATCGTGCTTAACATCATCTTTCTGTACCAGCTGACCAAGGACAAGGGCTACTTCCAGGTCCTCCAGGACAGCATCGCGAACGTGACTGAAGACCGGCGCCTGCAGCTGCTCTTCATCGCCTTCGCGTTCGGTGCCTTCTTCGAAGGCGCGGCCGGCTTCGGTACGCCCGTCGCCGTGACCGGCGCGATCCTGATCGGTCTCGGCTTCTCGCCGCTCGCCGCGTCGGGCCTCTCGCTCATCGCGAACACGGCCCCGGTCGCGTACGGTGCACTCGGCACGCCGATCATCACGCTGGCGAAGGTCACGGGCCTCGACGAGATGGCGCTGTCGGCGATGGTCGGCCGGCAACTGCCATTCTTCTCGGTGCTCGTGCCGATCTGGCTCATCTGGGCATTCTCGGGCTGGCGTGGCGTGAAGGGCATCTGGCCCGCGCTGCTCGTCGGCGGCGTGAGCTTCGCCGTCCCTCAGTACCTCATCTCGAACTACCACGGCCCGATGCTCGTGGACGTCGGTGCGGCGATGGTCTGCATGATCAGTCTCTTCATCCTCCTGAAGGTCTGGAAGCCGAAGGAGATCTGGACGACCACCGCACTGCGCGGCCACGAGACGGACAGCGGCCCGACCGATCCGTCGGCCATCACGACGTTCACGAAGCACGACTCGTCCATCGTCATCAAGGCCTGGATCCCCTGGCTGATCCTGACGGTGTTCGTGTTCGCCTGGGGCATCAAGCCGATCAAGAACTTCCTCGACGGCACGAGCACGCACATCGAGATGCAGGTCGACGGCACCAAGAAGGAGATCAAGACGCCGCACGCCTGGAACGGTGTGACGAAGCTCGACTTCCCGATCGCCGGCCTCAACGAGATGATCGAGAAGGTGCCGCCCGTCGTCGCGAAGCCGATCAAGGAAAAGGCGATCTTCTCGCTCAACTGGCTCTCCGCGACCGGCACCGGGATCTTCCTGGCGGCGCTCGTGGCCGGCCTGTTCATGGGGTACTCGGTCGGCGGACTGTTCCGGAAATTCTTCGAGACGATCCACCTCGTCCGGTACTCGTTGCTGACGATCGCGGCGATGCTGGCACTCGGTTTCGTCACGCGATACTCCGGTACCGACGCCACGCTCGGCCTCGCGTTCGCCTACACGGGTGCGTTCTATCCGTTCTTCGGGACGATGCTCGGCTGGCTGGGCGTCGCGCTGACGGGTTCCGACACGGCATCGAACGTACTCTTCGGCGGCCTCCAGCGGATCACGTCCGAGCAGCTCGGTCTGCCGCCTGAACTGATGGCGGCGGCGAACAGCTCCGGCGGCGTGATGGGCAAGATGATCGATGCACAGTCGATCGTCGTGGCCTCCACCGCGACGCGCTGGTATGGCCACGAAGGCGACATCCTGAGGTACGTGTTCTGGCACAGCCTGATCCTGGCCGGCCTCGTCGGTCTCGTCGTGACGGCGCAGGCCTACGTCTGGCCGTTCACCGAGATGGTCGTCCACGGCGTCGCGTCGACGGCGGCACACTGACCGATCATCGAAACGCAATTCCGGATCTGTTCGCACGACGCATGTCGGCGCGGGCAGATCCGGGCGGTTCGGCGCAAGCATCTGCACGGCCGGATAGCGCAATGCGATTGGCTGGATTCCTCTGTCTGGCTCCACCGGACAGATCGACTGGCCGGTGCATCGCAGGTGCAGCAGCAAGCGTGATGTGAACCGGAAGCAGCAACAAAAAAAAGCCCGCGTGATGCGGGCTTTTTTCTTGTCCTCCGCACGCCGGCGACTGCACCGGCACGCGGAGTGTCCGGACGATCAGGCCGCCGGGGTCTCGCCGCCTTCGGTCAAGGCCTTCATCGACAGGCGCACGCGGCCCTTGTCGTCGACTTCGATGACTTTCACGCGGACGCTCTGGCCTTCCTTGAGGTAGTCGGCCACGGCGTTGACGCGCTCGTTCGCGATCTGCGAGATGTGCACGAGACCGTCCTTGCCGGGCAGCAGGCTCACGACCGCACCGAAGTCCAGCAGACGCAGCACGGTGCCTTCGTAGACACGACCCAGTTCGACTTCGGCCGTGATCTCCTCGATGCGACGCTTCGCCGCTTCGCCACCTTCGGTGGAGACGCAGGCGATCGTGACGGTGCCGTCGTCCTGGATGTCAATCGTCGTGCCGGTTTCCTCGGTGATCGCGCGGATGACTGCACCGCCCTTGCCGATGACATCGCGGATCTTCTCCGGCTTGATCTTGATGACCATCATGCGCGGCGCGAAGTCGGAGAGTTCCGAACGCGGCGCTTCGAGCGCCCCCTTCATGAAGCCGAGGATGTGCAGGCGACCTTCACGCGCCTGGAGAAGCGCGGCGTGCATGATCTCCTTGGTGATGCCCTGGATCTTGATGTCCATCTGCAGGGCGGTGACTCCACCTTCGGTACCCGCCACCTTGAAGTCCATGTCGCCAAGGTGATCCTCGTCACCGAGGATGTCGCTCAGCACGGCGAAGCGACCACCTTCCTTGATGAGGCCCATCGCGATACCGGCGACGTGCGACTTCATCGGCACGCCGGCGTCCATCATCGCGAGGCAGCCACCGCAGACGGAGGCCATCGAGCTGGAGCCGTTCGACTCGGTCACTTCGGACACGACACGGAACGAGTAGCCGAACTCTTCCGGCGTCGGCAGCACGGCGAGCAGCGCGCGCTTCGCGAGGCGGCCGTGGCCGATTTCGCGACGCTTCGGCGTGCCGACGCGGCCCGTCTCGCCCGTGGCGTAGGGAGGCATGTTGTAGTGGAGCATGAAGCGTTCGGTGTACTCGCCCATCAGCGCGTCGATGATCTGTTCGTCGCGGGCGGTGCCGAGGGTCGCGACGACGAGCGCCTGCGTCTCGCCGCGCGTGAACAGCGCGGAACCGTGGGCACGCGGCAGCACGCCGGTGCGGATCGTGATCGGACGCACGGTGCGGGTGTCGCGGCCGTCGATGCGGGCTTCGCCATCGAGGATCTGGCCGCGGACGATCTTCGCTTCCATGTCGCTGAAGATGTTCTTGACGGTGCGTTCGTCGGCCGGCGTCGCGGCGCTCTTCACGAGTTCGTCGACGACACGCGCCTGCAGTTCGTTGACGCGATGCGTGCGGGCCTGCTTCTGCTTGATCCGATAGGCCTCGCGGAGATCGGCTTCGGCGATGCGCGAGACGTTCGCGACGAGCGCTTCGTCACGGGCGGCGGGAGCCCAGTCCCAGAGCGGCTTGCCGGCTTCCTCGACGAGTGAATTGATCGCGTCGATGACGGCCTGCATCTGTTCGTGGCCATAGACCACGGCGCCGAGCATCACGTCTTCGGAGAGTTCAGCCGCTTCGGACTCGACCATCAGCACGGCCTGCTGCGTGCCGGCGACGACGAGGTTCAGCTGCGATCCCTTGAGTTCGGTCGCGGTCGGGTTCAGCACGTACTGGCCGTCGATGTAACCGACGCGCGCGGCGCCGATCGGACCACTGAACGGAATGCCCGACAGCGCGAGCGCCGCGGACGCGCCGATCATGGCGACGATGTCCGAATCGACTTCCGGATTCGACGACATCACGGTCGCGATGATCTGGACTTCGTTGTAGAAGCCTTCGGGGAACAGCGGACGGATCGGACGGTCGATCAGGCGGCAGGTCAGGATTTCCTTCTCGGAAGGACGACCTTCACGCTTGAAGAATCCACCGGGGATGCGGCCGGCCGCATAGGTGCGTTCCTGGTAGTCGACGGTCAGGGGAAAGAAGTCCTGGCCGGGGGCTGCAGTCTTCTTGCCGACTGCGGACACGAGGACGACGGTGTCGTCCATGTTGACGATCACGGCACCGGAAGCCTGACGGGCGATTTCGCCGGTCTCGATGGTCAGCTGGTGCTTGCCGTACTGGAGCGTTTTCTTGGAGATGTTCAAGGGGATCTACCTTTCGTCGAATGGGGGATCATCCGAGCGCCGATGCCGTGGCGCGGAGACCGTCGTTGCGACGGCCATGAACGCAACAACGCCGCTGCCTGGTAAGACAGCGGCGTCCGTCGGGCGCTGCGGGTAGGAACTGCCGTCCACGGTTGCGGACGAGCGGTTCAGAACTCGGGCGCGCTTTACTTGCGAAGACCCAGGCGACCGATCAATGCGCGATAACCATCGGCATTGCGCGAACGCAGGTAATCGAGCAGCTTGCGGCGGCGGCTCACCATCTTGAGCAGGCCACGGCGGGAATGATGATCCTTCATGTTCGTCTTGAAGTGATCGGTCAGTCCGTTGATGCGGGCAGTCAGAAGTGCAACTTGCACTTCGGGGGATCCGGTATCGCCCGTCGCGCGCTGGAAATCGCTCACGAGTTGGGCTTTGGCGGCAGTGGTCACGGCCATGTCAGTCATCTCTCCTCTAGCTAAGCGCGCGATTCTAGCCATGTCGCGCCGGGAATCCAAGCTAATTTAGCGGGTTATCTCGAGATCCGCCGCCTGCGCGGCTCTCGGTGGCGAGCAGGCGGTTCGAATGGATGTGTCCGTCCGCCTCGAGGGTGCCGACGCCGAGAAATATTCCGGCGTCGTCGTACAGCCGGAGCCGACCGTCCGGGGTGCCCACAGGCGCCCCGACGGTCTGCCCGCGGCAGATTGAAAGCGCACTCGGCGCGTCGAGCGTGCATGCCGGCAGGTCGGCGACCAGAACGTCCGGCAAAAGCAGTCGTGCCTCGCGCTGGTCCATCGTCATCTGCTCGAGGGCGTCCGGGGCGGTCGCGGCATCGATGCGGAACGCGCTCGAGCGGATACGCCGGAGCGCGCAGAGATGACCGACGGTGCCGAGCGACCGCGAGATATCCTCGGCGAGCGAACGAACGTACGTGCCGCTGCTGCATTCGACGACGAACCGGATCCGGTCAGCCGACAGATATGAAAGCTCGAGGCTGTAGATCGTGACTTCGCGGAGCTTGGCCTCGACGGGCGCACCGGCGCGCGCGTATTCGTAGAGCGGCTTGCCTTCGTGCTTCAGGGCACTGTAGACAGGCGGACGCTGCACGATGCGACCGATGAACGGCCGGGCCAGTTCGGCGGGATCCGGCATCTGTGCAGGGAGGTCGGCGGTCTCGACAACCGCGCCTTCGGCGTCGCCCGTATCGGTCCGGACGCCGAGGATCATCTCGCCTTCGTAGGCCTTGCCGCCTTCGAGCAGGCTCGACGAGAACTTCGTTGCTTCGCCAAAACAGACGACGAGCAGCCCGGTCGCCATCGGATCGAGCGTTCCGCCATGGCCGGCTTTCGCAGCATTCAGGAGGAAGCGCACCCGCTGGAGCACGCCGTTGGACGACTGCCCGCCAGGCTTGTCGACCAGCAGGACGCCGTCGATGTCACGACGCTTCGGTCGACGGACCTGCGCCGGCGACTGTTCGGACATCGGTACGGTCAATCGGGCTGCCCGGAGTCCGAACGCACGGCCTCGTCGATCAGCTGAGACAGTCGGCTGCCGCGTTCGACGGATTCGTCGTAGTGGAAATGCAGTTCGGGAACGGTCCGGGTCCGGAGACCGTGGGCCAGTGCCGAACGCAGGAATCCGCTGGCGCGCTGGAGTCCGGTGCGCGCCTCGTCGACCCGGGCGAGATCGCCCAGCACGGTGAAGAACACCTTCGCATGCGCATAGTCCGCGGTGACCTCGACACCCGTCAGGGTGACGAGGCCCACGCGGGGATCCTTGACCTCGAGCCGGATGAGTTCGGAGAGATCGCGCTGGATCTGCTCCGCGAGGCGCGCGGCCCGGGGAGAGACGGAACGCTGGGGACGTTGGGCCACGTGCATCGACGCCCGCTCAGAGCGAGCGCGCGACCTCGACGATCTCGTACGTCTCGATCTGATCGCCTTCGCGGATGTCGTTGAAGTTCTTGATCGACAGACCGCATTCGAATGCCGCCTTCACTTCGCGGACGTCGTCCTTGAAGCGCTTCAGCGATTCGAGTTCGCCCGTGTGGACAACGACGTTGTCGCGCAGGATGCGCACGAGCGAATTGCGACGGATGAGACCTTCGAGCACGTAGCAGCCAGCGATCGTTCCGATGCGGGAGATCTTGAAGACCTGGCGAATTTCCACCAGACCCGTGATGTTCTCCTTGCGCTCGGGCGCGAGCATGCCGGACAGCGCAGCCTTCACTTCGTCGACCGCGTCGTAGATCACGTTGTAGTAACGAAGATCGACGCCGTGCGCGGCCACCAGCTTTCTGGCAGTCGCATCCGCGCGGGTGTTGAAACCGATCAGGACGGCGCTGGATGCCAGCGCGAGGTTCACGTCGGACTCGGTGATCGCACCGACACCACTGTGAACGATGTTGACCTTCACTTCGTCGGTCGACAGCTTCTCGAGCGCGTTCTGCAGGGCTTCGTACGAACCCTGCACGTCGGCCTTCACGATGAGCGCGAGCGATCGGACGGCACCGGCGGCCATCTGGTCGAACACGTTCTCGAGCTTGGAGGCCTGCTGGCGAGCCAGCTTGACGTCGCGGAACTTGCCCTGGCGGAACAACGCGATTTCCCGCGCCTTGCGCTCGTCGCTGACGACGATGACGTCCTCGCCGGCCACCGGCACTTCGGACAAGCCGAGAATCTCGACCGGAATCGACGGACCTGCGTCCTGAACGGTCTGCCCGGCTTCGTCGATCAGCGCACGAACCCGACCGAACACCGCACCTG
The DNA here is from genome assembly GCA_963205165.1 of Pseudomonadota bacterium. Lineage (GTDB taxonomy): Bacteria > Pseudomonadota > Gammaproteobacteria > Burkholderiales. The sequence continues at coordinate 16,120 of CAUJJX010000085.1, forward strand.
CGAGCACCATGTCGCCACGGTGCAGCGTGCCGGATTGAACCAGGATCGTCGCGACCGGGCCGCGTCCCTTGTCGAGACGCGCTTCGATCACGATACCCTTGGCCGGCGTGTTCTTCGCCGCGGTGAGTTCGAGCACTTCGGCCTGAAGCAGGATGCCTTCGAGCAGCGCGTCGATTCCCTGCCCGCTCTTGGCGGAAACCTCGACGAACATGGTGTCGCCGCCCCAGTCGTCCGGGACGACTTCGCGCTGCACGAGTTCCTGGCGCACGCGTTCCGGATTGGCTTCCGGCTTGTCGATCTTGTTCATGGCCACGACGATCGGCACCTTCGCCGCCTTCGCGTGGTGGATGGCTTCCACGGTCTGCGGCATCACGCCGTCGTCCGCCGCAACCACGAGCACCACGATGTCGGTGACCTTCGCGCCGCGGGCACGCATGGCCGTGAAGGCCTCGTGACCCGGCGTGTCGAGGAACGTGATCATGCCCTTGGGCGTGTCGACGTGATATGCACCGATGTGCTGCGTGATCCCGCCGGCCTCGCCACTCGCGACCCGCGTGCGGCGGATGTAGTCGAGCAGCGACGTCTTGCCGTGGTCGACGTGACCCATCACCGTGACGACCGGTGCGCGATGTTCGGCAACAGCCTCTTCACGCGGTGCCGTCTCGCTCAGATACGACTCCGGATCGTCGAGCTTGGCGCGCTTCGCCACGTGCCCCATTTCCTCGACGATGATCATCGCCGTTTCCTGGTCGAGCACCTGGTTGATCGTGACCATCGTGCCCATCTTCATGAGGGCCTTGATGACCTCTGCGGCCTTCACGGACATCTTCTGCGCGAGCGCCGCGACAGTGATCGTCTCGGGCACCGGCACTTCCTTGACGATCGGCTCGGTCGGCGCGGAGAACTGGTGCGGACCATCACCGCGGCCACGATCGCCCCCCTTCTTCGAGCGCCAGCCGTCGCTGCCGGAATCGCCGCGCGTCTTGAGACGACGCTTGCCGCTTTCGTTCTTCCAGGCGGAGGCATCCTTGGTCGCCGGCTTCTTGAGTGCCGGCTTCTTGTCGTCTGCGGGCTTCGCAGGCGGACGGTGAATCGTGCCGTCCGTCGCAGCAGGTGCGGCCGGCTTGGCGACAACCGGCTGAACGGCGACGGGCGCGGGTGCCGGGGCAACCTTGGGCGCGGGCGCCGGTTCGAGCGCGGCAAGCTTCCTCTTGCGTTCGCGCTCCTGCTTCTGCCGAAGATCCTCGGCCTGCCGCGCCATCAGTTCGGCGTGGCGACGGGATTCCTCCTGACGCAGCGCGATCTGCTCCGCACCGATACTGTGGATCACGGCACGCGGCTTCACGACCGGCGCGTCGACAGGTGTCGACGCCACGGCGGGCGCGGGAACGCTCTCTTCGGCCTCGACGACAGGCGCCGCGACTTCGGCCACAGGCTCCGGTTCGACGACAGGTTCGGGCTCCGGAATCACGACGGGTTCGGGTTCCGGAACCGGCTCGGGTTCGACGACGACCGCGACCGGCTCGACGACCACGGGTTCCTCGACAGGCACGAGTGGCAACTCCGCCTCGGCAACGACCTCACCCTCACCGGGAGCGCCCGCATCGCGCTTCACGAACACGCGCTTCTTGCGAACCTCGACCTGGATGGTGCGCGACCGTCCCGTGGAATCGGCCTGCTTGATCTCGGTCGTCTCGCGACGGGTCAACGTGATCTTCTTGCGAGGCTCCGCACCGCCGTGCATCCGGTGGAGATAGTCGAGCAGTTGAGACTTGTCATGCTCGCTCAGGGCCTCCTCCAGCGCGGACTTGTCCACGCCGGCGGCCTTGAGTTGCTCCAGCAGCCGACCGGGCTCGACCTTGAGCTCGGTGGCGAATTGCGCGACGGTCATCTGAGCCATTAAACAGTTCCTGAAACGCTTACTCGAACCACGGCGCGCGCGCCGTCATGATGAGTTGCTTGGCCCGCTCGGGATCCATGTCCGCCAGCTCGACCAAGTCGTCGACCGCGAGATCGGCCAGATCCTCCTGCGTATGCACGCCCTTGGCGGCGAGCAATCGCGCCGTCTGGTCGTCCATGCCCTCGAGCGCGAGAAGATCCCGCGCCTCGCTTTCCACCTTCTCTTCGCTGGCAATCGCCTGCGTCAGCAGGGCGTTGCGCGCCCGGCTGCGAAGCTCGTTCACGGTGTCCTCATCGAGTGCCTCGATCTCGAGCATCTCGCCGATGGGCACGTACGCGACTTCCTCCAGCGTGTTGAAACCTTCCTGCACGAGAATCTCGGCGACCTCTTCGTCGACATCGAGCTTCTCGATGAAGAGCTGCTTCACGAGGCCGGTCTCGGCTTCCTGCTTCTGGTTGGACTCAGCCTCGGTCATGAGGTTGATTTCCCAACCAGACAGTTCGCTCGCGAGACGCACGTTCTGTCCACTGCGACCGATGGCCTGCGCGAGATTGTCCTCGTCGACCACGACGTCCATGCTGTGGGAGTCCTCGTCGACGACGATGCTCACGACCTCTGCAGGCATCAGCGCGTTGATCACGAACTGCGCAGGTTCGGGCGACCACAGGACGATATCCACGCGCTCGCCGGCGAGTTCCTGGGTGACGGCCTGGACGCGCGAACCACGCATGCCGACGCAGGTCCCGATGGGATCGATCCGCTGGTCGTTGGACTTCACCGCGATCTTCGCGCGGGACCCCGCATCGCGAGCCGCCGCCTTGATCTCGAGAAGCCCTTCCTCGATCTCCGGCACCTCGAGTTCGAACAGCTTGACGATGAAGCCGGGCGCGATGCGCGACAGGATCAGCTGCGGACCGCGACTGCCGCGATCGATCTTGAGCAGGAAGGCCCGGACGCGGTCGCCGACGCGGAGATTCTCCTTGGGGATCATCTGGTCGCGCGGCAGCACTGCCTCGAGACGCCCCGATTCGATGATCGCGCTTCCTCGCTCCATCCGCTTGATGGTGCCGGTGACGAGATGCTCCTCGCGCTCCAGGAAGTCGTTGAGAATCTGCTCGCGCTCGGCGTCGCGGATCTTCTGGAGGATGACCTGCTTGGCAGCCTGCGCACCGATGCGACCGAACTCGACGGGCTCGAGCGCTTCCTCGACGAAGTCACCCAGCCTGGCGTTCGGGTCGTCCACGAGCGACTCTTCCAGCAACATGTGTACGCCGGAATCGACGAACTCTTCTTCCGGGACGATCTGCCAGCGCCGGAACGAATCGAAATCGCCCGTGACACGGTCGACGCTGACGCGCACGTCAGCCTCTTCCTTGAATCGCTTCTTGGTGGCCTGCGCCAGTGCCAGCTCGAGCGCGCCGAACACGGTTTCCTTGTCGACGTTCTTTTCCCGCGCCAGGGCATCGACGAGCATCAGAATCTCGCGACTCACGAAAACCTCCTTCAGATATCAGGCTTGAGCCTGGCCTTGTCCATTTCGGAAAGGTCGAACACCAGTTCACCGGCCTCGCACTCGAGCCGCACACGCCCCTGGTCGTCGGCACCGACAATCGTGCCCACGAACCGCTTCTGACCCTCGACCGGAAGTCGCATCGTCACTGTCGCCATGGCGCCGGTGAATCGCACGAAATCCTGAAGTCGCTTCAGCGGCCGATCAAGTCCAGGGGAAGAGACTTCCAGGCGCTCGTAATCGACGCCCTCGACCGCATAAATGCGGCTCAACTGGTTGCTCACGCTGACGCAGTCATCCACAGTGATGCCGGCCGGCTTGTCGATAAACACGCGCACGAGCCTCTGGCGACCCCCGCCGATCTGGAAATCGACGAGCTCGTAGCCATGAAGCTCGACTGCCCGCTGTGTGATGGTCTCTGCGTCCACGCCGTCCAAAAAGAAAAATGGGCCGCGGCCCATTTCTCATATCCATACAGGACCCGCATCATAACAAATTGTTGCATCAAAGAAAATGCGGATGTTCGGGCATTCCGTTCGCTTAGGCCCGATCGACGGGGCACTACAGGGCTCGGAATGCCGCTTCCACCCGACGACACGCGTACATCGCCGCGGCAGGACGATCGAAGATCGGGTCAGAACCGACGAGCCGATTGCCAGCGATGACAACTAGAATCCGGCCGTGCCAAGCTCCGACGCAAACCTCCAGAACCTCGCGCCAGCCGTTGTGCTGCGACGCATCGAGCACACCTATCGATCCGGCACAAGGGCGCTCGCACCGGTCGATCTCGACCTCGAGCATGGCGAACTCGTATCGATCATAGGCCCGTCAGGGTGCGGGAAGAGCACGTTGCTGAGGATCGTCGCGGGGCTGGAGCAGGCTTCCGGCGGGCGCATCGAGCGGCACATCGCGTCGGGCGGCCGCGAAGCCACCGCCTTCGTGTTCCAGCAGCCGACACTCCTGCCCTGGTGCACCGTAGAGGCAAACGTCCGATTGCCGCTGGATCTCTCGGAAGTGCTCCGAGCCGATGCCGATCGGCGGGCCAGCGACGCGCTCGGGCTCGTCGGACTTCAGGAATTCGCGGGCGCCCTGCCCCACGAACTCTCCGGCGGGATGCAGATGCGCACCTCGATCGCGCGGGCGTTGGTGACGACCCCCTCCCTTCTGCTGATGGACGAACCCTTCGGCGCGCTCGACGAACTGACGCGCAGCCGCCTCGACCGCGAACTGCTTGCGCTCCGGGCGGCGCGCGGATTCACCGTGCTGTTCGTCACGCACAGCCTGCAGGAGGCCGTCTTTCTTTCGGACCGCGTGCTGGTCATGACACCGCGCCCCGGACACATCAGCGCCGAACTCCGTGTCGATGAACAGTACCCGCGGGATGACGCCTTCCGGCTCTCGCCGCGGTTCGCGGAACTTTGCATGCAGTTGTCCGGGATGCTCATCGCAGCCGGGGCCACTCCGTGACCACCCGGAACGCGATCCGGTGGATGGCGCCCGTCGTCGTTTTCGCGACGGCGCTCGTCCTTTGGGAGGTTCTCGTCTCCAGCCTCGACGTGCCCGTCTACATCGTCCCGCCGCCGTCCCGCATCGGTGCCACGCTCGTCAAGGATTGGTCGCTGCTGGTCGCCGCGCTCGGCGTGACGCTGCGGATCGCGTTCACTGCACTCGCTGTCGCAGTGGTGCTCGGCACGGTGATTTCCTTCCTGTTCGTCCAGAGCCGGACGCTGGAGGCGAGCCTTCTTCCCTACGTGATCCTGCTGCAGGTCACGCCGGTCGTGGCGATCGCTCCGCTCGTCATCATCTGGGTCGACGATCCCGGTACCGCCCTCGTCATCTGCGCCACGATCGTCGCGCTGTTCCCGATGATCTCGAACACGACGATCGGCCTGAAGAGCGTGGATCCGGGGCTGGTCGATCTGTTCCGGCTCTACGGAGCGAGCCGCTGGCAGATGTTGTGGCGGCTGCGCGCACCCTCGGCGCTGCCGTACTTCTTCGCGGGATTGAAAGTGGCGGCCGGACTGGCGCTTATCGGCGCGGTCGTCGCGGAGTTCGTCGCCGGAACGGGTGGCACGGCATCGGGACTCGCCTACCAGATCCTGCAGGCCGGCCTGCAGCTCAACATCCCGCGGATGTTCGCGGCGCTGCTGTTGATCGCGCTGGCGGGCGTCGCGATGTTCGGACTCGCCAGCGGCCTCTCGTGGATCGCATTGCGCCGCTGGCACAGCAGCGGCTCGGAACGGCGATAGCACCGGGCCGTGCGGCACCTCGAAGGCACCGCACAGCCCGCACGATCAGAGGCGGAAACGCCCGACGATCTGGCCGAGGCGCTCGGCCCGCTGATTGACGCTCGAGAGCATCCGCTCGGTCGCGTGGAGCGCGTCGCTGCTCTCCTCGATCATCGCGTGCACCTGCTCGGACCGTTTCGCCATCTCGCTCGTGGCCGATGCCTGCTCGCTCGTCGCGCCGGAGATGTCGCGGATGCGGACCATGACATCGCTCACGCGCGACTGGATGTTCCGGATGCCGTCGGTAGCCTGCTCCGCGAGACCCACGCCGGACGACACGATCCGCTGCGCGTCGTCCATGCCGATCACGGCACTGGTCATCTCGCTTCGGATCGAATCGATCATGCGACCGATCTCCACCGTGGCCTCCGCCGTGCGTTCGGCCAGCTTGCGCACCTCGTCGGCAACGACCGCGAAACCGCGACCCTGCTCGCCTGCCCGCGCGGCCTCGATGGCTGCGTTGAGTGCCAGCAGGTTGGTCTGATCGGCGATGTCCTTGATCGCACCCACGATGCCGGCGATCTCGTCCGACCGACTGCCGAGGCGGCTGACCACGCTCGACAGCCCGCCCATCGTCTCCGCGATCCGGACGATCTCCCGCGTGACTTGTCCGACGGACTCGGCGCTGCGGGTCGACTCGGCATCGGCGGTCTGCATCGCCCCTTCCGTCTCTCGTACGGTCTCGGCGATATGGCCGATGCTCACCGTGACCTCCTCGATCGTGGCCGCCGTGGCACTGAGTTCGTCCGTCTGGCGCACGAAGTCCTGCGTGATCCGCGAAGTCGTCGCGGCGACGCTGCCGACCTCCCCGTTGACCTGCGTGACCTGCTCCCGCACGTCACGGAACATCGAATGCAGCTGTTCGAGGAAGTGATTGAACGCCGTCGCTGCCTGACCGACCTCGTCGTTGCTGCGGACAGGCAACCGCGCCGTGAGGTCGCCAGCGCCGCGGGAGATCTCGGTGAGCGCATCGCGAAGGGCGGCGAGTCCGGCGAGCAGCTTCCGGATCCCGAATCGCGCGAGCACGACAGACACGACCAGCACGACCAGCGTCGTGCCCAGCATCAACCACATCAGAGTCGCGAGTGGCGCAAGCACGGCGTCGCGGTCGATGACGAGTCCGAAGTACCAGTCGGAATCGGGAACCTTGCGCAGGGACACGAACTGCGTGCCACGCGACGTCTCCATCGGCACCATTTCATGGCTGGCGCCGAGCGCCTCGATGCGTTCGACGCGGAGATCCGGAATGAGCGTGCTGATCGGTTTCAGCAGTACCGAGGAATCGCGATGCGCCATCAGCGTGCCGTCGCGGGTCATCAGGAACGCGTGGCTGTCGCCGGCGAGTTTCGTATTGAGGATGCCCGACACGATGTCGTCGAGCAGGACGTTCGAGGAGACGATCGCGGTCTGGCCGTTCTGAGTCACCGGGGCCGCAACCGACACGACGAGCTTCTTGTCCGTGACACTCATGAACGGCGCCGTCACGACGAGCGCACCTTGCTGCGTCACCGCCTTGTACCAGGGACGCACCTTCGGATCGAATCCCGCCGGGATCTGCGTGTCCATCGACTGGATGAAACGACCGTCCGGGTAGGCGACATAGACGTTCGTGAAATCCCCCGCGATCGCGGCCCGCTTGAGGATGGGACGCACATCCGCCTCGAACAGCGCGGGCAGCGTCGCCGTGATGACGCGACGCTTGGCGGCAATCCAGCCGCTGATCGTGTAGTTCTGCTGTTCCCCGACGGCATCCACCTCCCGCTCGAGCTGCGCCAGCACCTCGTGCCGCATGTTCAGGTAGGCGAACGTCGTCAGCAGGATGCCGCTCGTTGCGAGAATGACGGCAAGGAAGATGGTCAGCCGCGTCGATAATGATTTCATCCGGTGTTCCTCGTGCATCGATTCCAGGGATCTGGGGCTGAAGCGCTGCTGGCAACTCTGAAGGCGGCACGCATGGCAACAGGCGTCCGATGGTCGGACCTGCCCCGTATCGACTCTCCCGGAACAAACTGAAGGCGACGACGCCCGGCCGTGCAACCGCGCGTGACTCTCCCTAGAATCCGGACGACATGTCCCGGAGGAGCTCGAATGAAACTCTCGATCGCACGACTTGCACGCAATGCCGTCGCGGCGGCACTCCTGTCGGGGGCAGTCGTCGCCCAGGCTGCGGAGCGCTTCGTCTTCCTGACCAACTGGTACGCACAGGCGGAGCACGGCGGGTTCTATCAGGCACTGGCCGAAGGCACGTACCGAAAGTACGGGCTCGACGCCGAAATCCGCATGGGCGGACCGCAGGTCAACGTGATGCAGCTGCTCCTCGCCGGCAAGGCCGACGCCGTGATGGGATACGACCTGCAGACGATCGCGGGTGTCGAGCAGGATCTCCCGCTCGTCACGATCGGCGCCACGTTCCAGAAGGATCCCGCCGCGCTGATCGCGCATCCCGATGTGAAGCGCATCGAGGATCTCAAGTCACGCACGCTGCTGATCGGCCAGGCGAGCGAGACGACCTTCTGGCCGTGGCTCCAGGCGCGTTATGGATTCACCGACGCGCAGAAGCGGCCCTACGCGTTCAGCGTCCAGCAATTCCTTGCGGATCCGAAGGTCGCCCAGCAGGGCTACGCGACGTCCGAGCCCTACTCCATCGAGAAAGGCGGCGTGAAACCGAACGTGTTCCTGCTGGCGGACCACGGCTATCCGCCGTACGCGCAGACCATCGTCACGACCCGCGCGACGATCGAGAAGCGCCGTGCCGCATTGCAGGCGTTCCTCCGGGCAACCGCCGAAGGATGGAAGAGCTACCTCGCGAATCCGGCGCCGGGCAATGCGCTCATCCGCAAGGCCAATCCGGAGATGGAAGAAGCGCTGCTGGCGTTCGGCCACGCCCGCATCCGGCAGTTCGGCCTCGTGACCGGAGGCGACGCGGGGCGAGACGGCATCCTGTCGATGACCGACGCGCGGTGGAGACTGACCCACGAATTCATGAAGGGCGCGAAGCTCGCGCGGCCGGATACGGACTACCGGAAGGCTTACGCGCTCGACCTCATGAAGGACATCCGGGTATTGCCGTAGGTCGACTCCGCACGGCAGGCAATCGCGCACAGGGGCTTGCGGCACCTGCGCTCGCTCGAACGTTCGCTCTCCCGCACGGTGCGCGGCGTGGGCCAAGTCATCGCACGCATCCGCGCCCGGACGACTACCCGGCGGATTTCCAGACGCAGGCCCCGCGCGACGCCTTGTGGAGATCATCGAGAACAGCCGCGTGGGCGGCGAGTTCGTCCGCGTCCGCCTGCACGACCAGGAGATCCAGGGTCGCCGGATCGATGCGCATCGCCTCGACAACGGCACCGGACTCTTCGCGTCCGAGGTCCATGACCAGACTGTCCTGGCCCCGCGTCATGGCGAGATAGACCTCGGCCAGCAGTCGGGCGTCGAGCAACGCGCCATGCAACGTTCGCGAGGAGTTGTCGACGCCGTAGCGCTCGCAGAGGGAATCGAGGTTGTTGCGCTTGCCCGGGTGGATGTCTTTCGCGAGACGCAGCGAATCGGTGACGCCGACCACGTGCGTCGCGAGCGGCGGCAGATCGATCCGGGTCAGCTCGGCGTTCAGGAAGCCGATGTCGAAGGGTGCGTTGTGGATCACCAGCTCGCTGCCCGCGATGAACTCGAGGAACTCCCGCGCGACCTCGCGGAATCGCGGCTTGTCCCGCAGGAACTCGGACGTCAGCCCGTGGACCTGCAACGCACCGGGATCGCTGTCACGGTCGGCGTTCAGGTACTGGTGATAGTTGCGATCGGTGACGCGGCGATTGACGACCTCGACGCACGCGATCTCGATCACGCGATGACCGAGCGAGGGCTCGAGGCCGGTCGTCTCGGTGTCGAGGACGATCTGCCGGAGGCTCACGCGGACCTTCCGCTCGCGCTGGAGACCCCGCGGTTCGCGAGCTGGTCGGCGCGTTCGTTACCCGGATGTCCGTTGTGCCCCCGGACCCACATCCACTCGACCTTGTGGCGCGCCGCGAGCGCGTCGAGCTGCTGCCAGAGATCCTGGTTCTTCACCGGCTTGTTGTCGGCGGTCTTCCAGCCGCGCCGCTTCCACGACACGATCCACTCCGAGATGCCCTTCTGGACATACTGCGAGTCGGTGTGGACACGCACCGGGTCGGTTCCATCGAGTGCGCCGAGTGCCTCGATCACGGCACGCAGTTCCATCCGGTTGTTCGTGGTCAGTGGCTCCCCGCCGAACAGCTCGCGCTCCGTGCCGTCCACCGTCAGAAGTGCACCCCAGCCACCCGGGCCGGGATTCCCCTTGCAGGCACCATCCGTGTAAATGTCGATACGCACGCTCAAGAGGCGTCCTCCTCGCGGTTGCGGGACGGTTCGACCGCGTCCCGGAAATTCATGATCTTGTTGGGTACCGGCGCGAAGACCTTCCGGCGCGCGCCGGCCATGCGCCACTTCGGGGTGATGAGGCGTGCGCCATGCACGCGCTTCACGCCGTGCAGAAAATAGACGGCGCCGGCAAAGGGCCACCAGCGGTCGCCGGCCGGTTCCAGGAAGCGGAAGCGATGCAGCCATTGCTCGGCCCGGCAGGGTGGGGTGTAGATCGCCATCCGCCCCGACGAGAGTTCGAAGTTGAGCAGCGACAACCAGTCCTTGATGCGGGACAGCCCGATGAACTGTCCACACCACGGAAAGTCGGCGCTGCGACCCGCGAACAGTCGCGCCGCTCCCCAGAGGCTCCAGGGATTGAAGCCCGAAATCACGATGTGGCCATCGGGCATCAGGACGCGCTGCACTTCGCGGAGCAACTGGTGCGGGTTGTGGCTGAACTCGAGCGTGTGTGGCAGCACGACGAGATCGACGCTCGCCGTCGCAATGCCGAGTTCGCAGAAGTCGGTACGGACGCGCGTCGGCCCCGAGAGACCGATCGCAGCCCGATATGGCATGCGGTTGGTCTGGAGAAAGTCGTACTCCCCGAGACCGAACTGCAGCGCGTGATATCCGAACACGTCCGCGACCTCGGCATCGAAGAACGCGCGCTCCCTTTCCATCAGGTATCCACCCAGGGGAGTGGAGAACCAGTCCGACAGGCCGGACGGGGGATTCGCGGTTGACACGGAGGGGTTCGGCACTCGACACTCGACTGCTATGTTGATCGAAGTCACACCACTGCGGGCATTCCGGGACAACTACATATGGTGTCTCGGACGTGGCGTACACGTGGCGGTGGTGGATCCGGGAGACGCGGCGCCGGTGAAGGAATTCCTCGGGCGGTCGGCAGCAACGTTGTCGGCAATCCTCGTGACACATCATCACGATGACCACACCGGCGGCGTCGAAGCACTGGCGGCCGAGTATAACGTACCGGTCTTCGGACCCGCGCTCGAATCCATCCCGTCGCGCACGCATGCGCTTCGCGACGGTGATCACGTTGTCATCCCGGGGCTCGATGCCGCATTCGACATCCTCGATGTTCCGGGCCACACGGCCGGTCACATCGCCTACGTCGGAAACGGAATGCTGTTCTGTGGCGACACCCTGTTCTCGGCCGGATGCGGTCGCCTGTTCGAAGGCACACCAGCGCAGATGCTGGAGTCGCTCGACAAGCTCGCGGCGCTGCCGCCCGAGACCCTCGTGTTCTGCACGCACGAATACACGGCATCGAACCTGCGTTTCGCTGAATCCGCCGACCCGGCGAACGACGCCGTCCGGCGACGCCGTGACGAGGCCGCCACCGCCGTGGCCGCCGGGGAACCTTCGCTTCCGTCGACGATCGGAGCGGAGCGCACCTTCAACCCGTTCCTGCGGGTCGATGATCCGCAGGTTGCGGAAGCTGCTTCACGCCATGCGGGCCATCACCTGACCGACCGGCTCGCGGTATTCACTGCACTGCGCACCTGGAAGAACGTGTTCTGACACGGCTTCAAGCGCCTGCTGGCCCGGCCCTCGCTGTAGGGACCCGGCCTGGAAAGTTCGATCAGCCCTGCCGGCGACCCGCGGAACATGCTTCCACGAACGGTCCGCCCCTCGCGGAAGAGCCCGGCAGAGGCTCTAATTTATTGACTGAATTCAATGACCTCGATAGCATTATTGAGGTTTATCGGGAACATTCGCCGATGCAACGAAATACTGTGCTTCACATCCTCGCAGTCGCCGCATTCGCGTTCGCGAACACGGCATCGGCGCTCGATGCCGGCGGCAAGGATGGCGCAGCGGCCGTGGTCATTCCTGCCGCGGCGGTCGCGGGTGTCGCCACCGCGGATGCCAGCACGGTGCCCCGTGCGCCGCGTGGTGACGGATCCCAGCCCGACCCTCTCCGCCGGATCGAGCCCCGGCAGACCTCGGCAGCCCAGACCCCGACCACTGCGCCGCGCCGTGCGCCGTCGACGACGGATACCGGCAATGAACTGTCGACCTTCCCGTCGTCGCATCCCTCCGGGCCCTCTCCCGTCCCGGGTCCGGTGTCCGTATCTCCGCTGCTCGATCCCGCCTCCCGGGACCTGACGCTCTCCAGGCCGCTGGATGCAACCGCGACCGGTCAACCGGCAACCGGTGCAGCCAGCGACAAGTCGTCGCAGACGCGACCGGCCGAGGTCGCAGGCACGCCTGCAAGCACCGCGCCGCTCCCCGGCCGGGTCAACGTGACGGTCGAGGCGCCTGCTCCGGCCGCGCCGTCGCCGGCCGTCGCGAGCGAACCTGTCGACCGCCGCATTGCACCTGCCGCAGCCCCGTTGACCGCCGCCGCGGATGCATCGGGTCCGGCCACCAAACCCGACGGCTCGTACAAGAATCTCTGGGACCGCATGCGCGCCGGGTTCACGATCCCGAACCTCGAGTCCCCGCTCGTCGACCGCCACACCGAGTGGTACGCGAGCCGCCCCGACTACATGCGCCGCGTCGTGGAACGTGGCCGCCGCTACCTGCACTTCGTCGTCGAGGAAGTCGAAAAGCGCGGCATGCCCCTCGAGATCGCGCTTCTGCCGATGATCGAGAGCGCGTACAACCCGACTGCCTATTCGAAGTCGCACGCGTCCGGCATCTGGCAGTTCATTCCAGGCACTGGTCGTGACTTCGGCCTGAAGCAGAACTGGTGGTACGACGGCCGTCGCGACGTCACCGCGGCAACGCGTGCGGCGCTCGACTACCTCGAGAAGCTGCACGGCATGTTCGGTGACTGGCGCCTCGCGCTCGCCGCGTACAACTGGGGCGAAGGCGCCGTGACCCGCGCGATCCAGCGCAACGAACGGCAAGGCCTGCCCACCGACTACGAAAGCCTCCGCATGCCGGAGGAGACGCGCAACTACATTCCGAAGCTGCAGGCCGTGAAGAACCTCGTGGTCGAACCCGAGCGCTACGGCATGGCACTCGACGAAGTGCCGAACGAGCCGTACTTCATCCAGGTCGCCGCCCCCGGACAGATCGATTTCAAGCGCGCCGCGCAGCTCGCGAACGTACCTCTCGAGGAATTCCGTTCGCTCAACCCGGCCTACAACCGCCCCGTCATCACACCCGCGGGCAACGGCAGTCTGCTGATCCCCGCGGACAAGGCCGAGATCTTCAGCGCCAACCTCACGAAGGCGCTCGACGGTTCACTCGTGAGCTGGCAGACCTACCGTCTGACGAAGCACGAACGCCTCGACGTGGTCGCCGCACGCTTCGGCACCACGGCGGCCCAGCTCCAGCAGGTCAACGGGATCAAGCATCACGGACGGCTGCGTGCCGGGTCCACGCTGCTCGTGCCGTCCGGTTTCGGCGCGTCCGACCAGATCATCGAGACCGCCGCGATCGAACCCGCCAGCTTCGCACTGCCCGAACCCGACGCCCGGCCCCAGAGCTACCGCGTGCGTCCCGGCGACACGCTGCGCGGAATCGCCGAGCGTCATCACGTCACGGTGCGCCAGCTCATGGACTGGAACCATCTGCGCATCGCCCGCGTGAAGGCCGGACAGCGTGTGACCGTGGCGGCCGCCGCGCGTGCTGCGCCCTCCGAACGTATCGCAGCGACGCGTTCCGAAAAGGCCCACAGCAAGGTTGCACGCGCGTCCGACCGCAAGAAGGCTCGTCACACCCTGGTCGCCGAAAGCGGGGGCAAGCAAGGCGTCGCCGATGTCCGCGGCAGGAAGGGGCAGCACAAGCAGCAGGTCGCCGCGAAGGGCTCAAAGAAGCACAAGGTGGTTGCCGAGAAGCCCGCACGCGGCAAACAGCGCGTGGCGACTTCGGGGCGTCAGCACATCGCGCGACGCTGACGCAGCGCGCGTATCGACCCGGGCGCCTCGAGCGCCCGCTTCACCGGATCACCACGACGGCGCGAAGAGCGCCGTCGGCGTTTTCGGCGATCGCACCCGGGACGCTCCCGGCCTGCCCGCCGCAGGACTCACCGATGGTCGCGACGACAGAGCCGCCGTGCTCCCGTCGGACCGCGGTCAACCCGGGAAGAAGCAGCGTACCCGTTGTCCTCGACCGACGACGACCTCGTCCGGATAGCGCTCGGCGCATTCCGGACGCGCTTTCGGACAACGCGGATGGAAGTGGCAACCTGATGGCGGCGCAGCCGGTGACGGCATATCGCCCGCGAGGCGGATCACCGGCCTGCCGTTGTCGCCATGCACGGTCGGCACGGCCGACAGCAGTGCCTCGGTGTACGGATGGCTCGGATGCCTCAGCACGGCGTCGACGGGGCCCTGCTCGACGATGCGGCCGAGATACATCACGGCGACCTCGTGCGCGAGGTGGTCCACCACCGCGATGTTGTGCGTGATGAAGAGGTAGGCGATCCCGAGGCGCGTCTGGAGGTCCTGCAGGAGGTTGAGGATCTGCGCCTGCACCGACACGTCGAGCGCCGACGTCGGCTCGTCGCAGACCAGCAGGCGCGGCTCGACGGCCAGGGCACGGGCGATCGCGATACGCTGCCGCTGACCGCCGGAGAACTCGTGCGGATACCGGTCGCGCGAATCGACAGGCAGTCCGACGGCCTCGAGGAGTTCCGTCGCGCAATCGCCGCGGCGCTGCGCCGACCATTCCGGACGCAGCGACACCATGCCTTCCTCCAGGATCTCGCCGACGCGCATCCGCGGGTCGAGCGACGCGAACGGATCCTGGAAGACGATCTGGAACGCCTGCCGCCGCGCGCGAAGCGCAGAAGCATCGAGTCGCGCGAGATCGGTGCCGTCGAAGACGATCCGCCCGGCGGCCGTCGGCAGCAACTGCAGGATGCCCTTCCCCACCGTCGTCTTGCCGCAACCGGACTCGCCGACGAGCGCGAGCGTGCGCCCCGCCGCGATCGAGAGCGTGACGCCGTCGACGGCGCGCACCTGGCCGATGGTCCGGCGAAGAAGTCCGCCGCGGATCGGAAAATGGATGCGGAGATCCTCGATGGAAAGCAGCGCCGCGTCGCCGTCTGTGTGCACTTCGGTGGCGCACGATGCCTGCTCGGCCACCACTCGCGCGGCACGCGCCCCCCGGATCGCATCGACGACCTCGGGAACACATCGCACCTCGTGGTCCGGCTCGACGGCGTACAGCGCAGGCTCCGCCCGTTCGCACGTCGGACGGACGTGATCGCAGCGCGCGGCGAATCGACAACCGGTCCAGACGTGACCAAGCGGCGGCACGGTGCCACGCATCACCGCGAGCGGACCGCGTCGACCGCCTTCCGTCGGAAGCGAGTCGAACAGCTTGCGCGAGTAGGGGTGCGCCGGTGCGTCGAAGAAACGCGCCGCGGGCGCCGTCTCGACGATGCGCCCTGCGTACATCACGCCGACGCTGTGCGCCATGCGCGCGACGATCCCGAGATCGTGCGTGATGAGCAGCATCGCCATGCCGAGACGCGCCTGGAGATCCCTCAGGAGGTCGAGCACCTGCGCCTGGATCGTCACGTCGAGTGCCGTCGTCGGTTCGTCGGCGATGAGCAGCGACGGCTCTCCGGCCAGCGCGGCCGCGATCATCACGCGCTGCTTCATACCGCCGGACAACTGGAACGGAAACTCGTCGATGCGTCGTCCGGGATCCGGAATGCCGACGGCGTCGAGCAGTTCGAGGATCCGGCGTCGGGCCGTTGCGCCACGCATGTCGAAGTGGCGTTCGAGCACCTCGCCGATCTGGTCGCCGATCGTCATCACCGGATCGAGGCTCGTGCCGGGCTCCTGGAAGATCATCGCGACGCGGTGTCCGCGGACGTCGCGCATGCGGCGCTCCGGCAACGCAGCGAGATCGTCGCCGTCGAGACGCACGCGTCCGCCGACGATCGCGGCAGCATCAGGCAGCAATCGCATGATCGACAGCGCCGTGAACGATTTCCCGCAACCCGATTCGCCGAGCAACGCGAAGGTCTCGCCGCGCGCGATCCGGAACGACACGCCATCGACGGGATGCAGCGGCCCGTCGGGGCCGGGAACCGCCGTGCGGAGATTTTCGACCTCGAGCACCGGGACGCTCATCGCGCGCCATCCTTCGCGACGGCCACCGGCCGCGCGAGCATGCGACGCAGCGGTCGACCGAGCTGTCGCTGCAATCGCGGATCGAGTGCGTCGCGCACGGCGTCGGCAAAGAGGTTCGCCGCGAGCACGAGCAGCAGCATCGCGACGAACGCCGCGGCGAGTGACCACCACACGACGGGCTCGCGCGCCATTTCGAGCCGCGCGCCGTTGATCATCGTGCCGAAGCTGTTCATCGCGGGGTCGACACCGACACCGACGTACGACAGCACGGCCTCCGCGAGGACCAGTCCGCTGAACCCGAGCACCGTGCTGATGATCACGAGGTGAAACACGTTCGGCAGGATGTGGCGCGCGAGGATGCGCCAGTGGCTCACGCCGAGCGCCTGCGCGGCCTGCACGAACTCGAGCTCGCGCAGCTTGAGCGTCTCGGCGCGGAGCAGGCGGCACAGGCCCGTCCAGCTCGTGACACCGAGGATCACGCACAGGAACAGCAGACGGAAGTCGGCGCGGCGCGTGACGGAGTCGAAGATCTCGGGATGCGTGTCCATGTAGACCTGCATCATCAGCACCGCAGCGGCGATCAGCAGCACGCCGGGGATCGAGCTGAGCGTCGTGTAGAGGTACTGGAT
>CAUJJX010000086.1 GCA_963205165.1 Pseudomonadota bacterium
CACCACGCCGATGACCAGGCCGAGACGCTGCTGCTGCAGCTGCTGCGGGGCGCGGGGCCCGCGGGGCTCGCGGCGATGCCCGTGCGGCGTCCGTTCGCGGCGGGGCAGGAATTCATCCGGCCGCTGCTCGAGTTTCCGCGATCCACGATCCTCGCTTTCGCCCGTGCCCGCGGCCTGCACTGGATCGAGGACGAATCCAACGACGACGTGCGTGTCCCGCGGAACCACCTCCGCGCAGCCGTGCTGCCGGTGCTCGAGGAACGCTTCCCCGGCTATCGACGGACGCTCGCGCGCGCCGCCGCCAATGCCGCCGATGCCGCGAGGCTGACGGCAGTGCTCGCCGAACAGGATCTCGCATCGCTGCGCGTGCCGGACGGGATCGAGGTCCGTGGGCTCGTCGCGCTCGATGTGGTGCGCGCCGCAAACGCGCTGCGCTTCTGGCTCGCGGAATCCGGTGTGCGTCCGCCCGCGCGCGAACGGTTGCTCGAGCACCTGCGGCAGATGTCCGTCGCTGCGCGCGATCTCCGGCTGGCCGACCTTCCCGGCGATCAGGTGCTCGTGGTGCGCGGCGGCGTGGTGCGGGTCGAGCGCGTCCTGCCGGACCAGGAGGGGCCGTGGTCCGTGCGGTGGAACGGCGACGCGCGCATCCCGTTGCCGGACGGCCGGACGCTCGTCGTCGACGCCGTCACGGCACAGGGACTGAGCGCTTCGGCACTCGCTGGCCGCAGCGTCGAGATCGCGAATCGCGCCGGTGGCGAGCGGCTGCGCATCGCGGCGAACCGTCCGCATCGCACGCTGAAGAACCTCTTCGCCGAAGCCGGTATCCCCGCGTGGGAACGCGATCACGTCCCGCTCGTGCGCGTCGATGGCCGCGTCGTCTGGGCCTGCGGCGTCGGCGGCGAACCGGACTTCGCCGCTGGTCCGGACGAAGCAGGGTGGCTGTTCCGGGTCGAGCCGTAGCCGCTTCCGTCCCTTGCGGTGCGCGACGGTTCGTTTCGAACGTCGCGAATCCAGCGTTCCGTGCCATGACACCGTGGGGCGGGCGACATACCATCCGGCGCGTCGAAGAATCCCCGGGGAAGTCCGCCATGCGCCGTCGTTCCGTCCTTGCCTGCCTGCTCGCGTTGTCCGCGCTTTCTTCGCTCGCGGCCGCGCAGACCATCACGATCAAGTTCAGCCACGTCGTCGCACCCGACACGCCGAAGGGCAAGGCGGCAGCGAAGTTCAAGGAACTCGCCGAGGCCGCGACGAAGGGTCGCGTGAAGGTCGAGATCTACCCGAACAGCCAGCTCTACAAGGACGGCGACGAACTCGAGGCGCTGCAGCGCGGCGCCGTCCACATGCTGGCGCCGTCGGTGTCGAAGTTCGGCCCGATGGGCGTGCGCGACTTCGAAGTCTTCGACCTGCCGTTCCTGTTCCCGACGGCGGACGCTGCGTACCGCGTGCTCGACGGCGCGATCGGCCGGCAGCTGTTCGCGAAGCTCGAACCGAAGGGCATCCGCGGGCTCGCCTACTGGGACAACGGCTTCAAGCAGATCTCCGCCAACAAGCCGTTGCACAGGCCGGCGGACTTCCGCGCGATGAAGCTCCGCGTGCAGTCGTCGAAGGTGCTGTCCGCGACCTTCCGGAAGCTCGGCGCGATCCCGCAGGTCATGGCGTTCAGCGAGGTGTATCCGGCGCTGCAGCAGGGCGTGGTCGATGGTCAGGAGAATTCCGTCTCGAACCTCTACACGCAGAAGATGCACGAGGTGCAGAAGCACCTGACGATCTCCGACCACGGCTTCCTCGTGTACGCCGTGATCGCGAACCGGAAGTTCTGGGACGGCCTTCCCGCCGACATCCGCACGGCACTCGACGGTGCGATGCGCGAGGCCACGCAGTACGAGCGCGCGATCGCCGCGAAGGAGAACACCGACGCGCTCGCCGCCGTGAAGAAGGCCGGCACGACGCAGGTCTACGTGCTCACGCCGGCTGAGCGCGACGAATGGCGCAAGGCGCTGTTGCCGGTGCGCCGCGATTTCGAGGGCACGATCGGCCGCGAGCTGATCCAGGCCGTCGAGACCGAGGCGGCCCGCGTTCCCGCTGTCGCGCCCGCGAAGAAGTAGCCGCGTGGGTTTCCTGAACCGCGTCCTCGACCGGCTCGAGGAGATCCTGATCGCGTCGCTGATGGCGTCGGCGACGCTGATCATCTTCGTCGCCGTCGTGCATCGTTTCGCGTCGCAGGTCGACTTCCTGTGGGACTACATCGGCGACATCGATCTCACGTGGGCGCAGGAGCTCTGCATCATCCTGTTCATCTGGATGGCGAAGTTCGGTGCGGCGTACGGCGTGCGCACCGGCATCCACATCGGCGTCGACCTGCTCGTCAATTACGCGAACCCGCGCTGGCGCAGGCGGCTGATCGTTCTGGCGGTGTCGCTCGGTGCGCTCTTCACCTCGACGATCGCGGTGCTCGGTGCGCGCTGGGTGATGTTCATGCACGAGACGGGGCAGGTCTCGCCCGACCTCGAATGGCCGCGCTGGGTGATCTATCTCTGCATCCCTTGCGGGTCGGGGCTGATGTGCTTCCGGTTCCTCCAGGTGCTCGCGCGATTCGTGCGCACCGGCGCGCTGCCCGTGCACGCCACGCCCGGCACGAGCGAAGAGGCGCACGCATGACCGCGCTGATCATCATCGCGATCCTGCTGGCACTGCTCGCGACCGGGACGCCGATCTCGATCGCGCTCGGACTCACGGTGCTCGCGTTCCTCGCGGGCTTCTCGTCGTTCACGATGGAGACGGTCGACATCGTCTCGCAACGCCTGTTCACGGGGCTGGAGAGCTTCGCGATCATGGCGATCCCGTTCTTCAT
This sequence comes from Pseudomonadota bacterium, assembly GCA_963205165.1. Classification (GTDB taxonomy): domain Bacteria; phylum Pseudomonadota; class Gammaproteobacteria; order Burkholderiales. The sequence goes on from CAUJJX010000086.1 coordinate 2,852, forward strand.
CCTCGCGGGGGCGTTCCTGACGGAAGGTGGCATCGCCGCCCGGATCATCCGGTTCGCGACATCGCTCGTCGGCTGGATGCCCGGCGGGCTCGCGATGGCGGCGATCCTGGCGTGCGCGTTCTTCGCGACGATCTCCGGGTCGAGCCCCGCGACCGTCGCGGCGATCGGCGCGATCATGCTGCCGGCGATGGTGAAGGCGGGCTATCCGAAGCGCTTCGCCGTCGGCGTGATCACGACGTCGGGGTCGCTCGGGATCCTGATCCCGCCGTCGATCGTGATGATCATCTACGCCGTCAGCACGAGCACGAGCGCGGGGAAGCTGTTCATCGCGGGCGTGATCCCGGGGATCCTGCTGGCGCTGGTGCTGATGGGCGTGACGTTCGTCACGGCGAAGCGGCGGGGCTTTCCGACGCTGCCCCGCGCGTCGGCCCGCGAGATCTGGACGAGCTTCCGCGAAGCCTTCTGGGGGCTCCTGCTCGTCGCGATCGTGATGGGCGGAATCTACGGCGGCATCTTCACGCCGACCGAGGCGGCGGCCGTGAGTGCCGTCTATTCGTTCGTCGCGGCGGTGTTCATCTATCGCGACCTGCGCATCCGCGACACCTTCCGGGTGCTGCTGTCGGCGGCGAACACGAGCGCGATGCTGCTCTACATCGTGACGAACGCGATGCTGTTCTCGTACCTGCTCACGTCGGAGCAGATTCCGCAGGCGGTCTCGGAGTGGGTGACCTCGCAGGACCTCTCGCCGTGGATGTTCCTGGTGGCCGTCAACGTCGCGCTGCTCGCGGCGGGGCAGTTCATGGAGCCCAGCTCGATCGTGCTGATCCTGGCGCCGCTGTTCCTGCCGATCGCACAGGGGCTCGGCATCGACCCGATCCACCTTGGCGTGATCATGACCGTCAACATGGAGATCGGGATGATTCATCCACCGGTCGGGCTGAACCTCTTCGTCGCGAGCCACCTCGCGAAGATGGGGTTGACCGAGGTGTCGATCGCCTGCCTGCCGTGGGTCGGCGTGATGCTGCTCTACCTGGTGCTCGTCACGTACGTGCCGCAGGTGTCGCTGTGGCTGCCCGAGGTGCTCGGGGTCCGCTGAAGGAGATGCGGGTCGCGCGGGTGATGCCCTGCACGACCCGGAGGTCCGGGCGTCTGCGCACACCACGAACTGGCGTGCGCAGGTGAACAGGCCCTACTTCGTCTGCGGCACCATCACGGCCTGCATGCCGAGACGGCGCAGGCGATGGAGCATCCGCTCGGCTTCCACCTTGTCGGCGAAGGGGCCCACGTTCAGTCGCGTCTCGGTGTGCGCCGGAATGCCGACCTTGACGAGCCGGTCGCGGAGCACCTCGGCATTGATCGGACTCGCGAATACCCCCACCTGGACGACGTAGGCCGCGGGTGCCGCTGCCCCGGCGGATTCCGGCGCTGCAGCCGCAGCGGGCTTCGGTGCCGCTGAAGGTGAGGGTGCCGGCTGGAGATCCGCCTTCGGCGCCGGCTTCGGTTGCGGCGCGCCGACGCCTTCCGTGGATTCGGGCAGTGCGCGCGCCGCAGCGCGTTTCCGTGTCGCATACGGTGACGGCGGGACTTCCGCGGAGACATCGGGGGGCGGTGGCGGTTCGAGCGGCGGCATCCCGGCGGCGGGGGGGGCGGACTGCAAGGGGGCGAGGGCGTCGCCAGGTGTCGCGGACGCATCAGCCGGCGGGGCCGCCTCATCGGCCGGTGCCGCAGGTTCGGTCGGCGGCAGGGCCGGCGTGGGCGTTGCGACGGGCGCCTGGGCGACGGGGGCCTTCGGGGGCGGTGGGGCTTCGGTCTTCTTGCGGGCCATCCGGTCCATCACGGCGAGGCCGACGACGGCGATGGCGATGAGGGCGAGGGCGGCGATGAGGCGGCGCACGGCGCGACGTTTGACGGGATCCGGCGTGGCGGCCGGCGGCTGGGGTTGGGCGTTGGCCATGGGGTCCGTCGCGCTGGGAAGATGACAGGATGCTATCACCGCGACGTTGGTGGCCGCCACGTCGCGGGCGTTCGAGAAAATCTTTGTCGATGCACTTTGTCGATGCGAATCGACCGTGCTATCCTTATGAATTACCTGCAAAATTATCCATCTACGGAGATATCGATGGCCATTGAACGCACCCTTTCGATCATCAAGCCCGACGCAGTCGCCAAGAACGTCATCGGTCAGATCTACAGCCGCTTCGAGAACGCCGGCCTGAAGGTCATCGCCGCCCGCATGACGCAGCTTTCGCGTGCGCAGGCCGAAGGCTTCTACGCCGTGCACCGCGCGCGTCCGTTCTTCAACGACCTCGTGAACTTCATGATCTCCGGCCCGGTGATGATCCAGGCGCTGGAAGGCGAGGGCGCGATCGCGAAGAACCGCGAACTCATGGGCGCGACCGATCCGAAGAAGGCCGACAAGGGCACGATCCGCGCCGATTTCGCCGACTCCATCGACGCGAACGCCGTGCATGGTTCCGACGCCCCGGAGACGGCGCGTGACGAGATCGCCTACTTCTTCCCGGCCCTCGACGTCATCTCCCGCTGATCGTCGCACCTGGATGACCGTCAACCTGCTCGACTTCGATCTGCCCGCGCTGGGCGACTGGCTCGCCGAACGTGGCGAGAAGCCGTTCCGCGCCCGGCAGGTGATGCGCTGGCTGCATCGCGGCCTCGTGTCCGAGGTCGGGCAGATGACCGATCTCTCGAAGTCGCTGCGGTCGCGACTCGATGCGGACGCGACCATCGCGGCGCCAGGCGTCCTGCGGGATGACACGGCGCCCGACGGCACCCGCAAGTGGCTGCTCGACGTGGGTGTCGGCAACGGCATCGAGACGGTCTACATCCCCGAGACCAACCGCGGCACGCTCTGCGTCTCGAGCCAGGTCGGATGCGCCCTCGAATGCGCGTTCTGCTCGACCGGACGCCAGGGCTTCAACCGCAATCTTTCTGCCGGCGAGATCATCGGCCAGCTGTGGCACGCGAACCGCGCGCTCGGCGCCGACCACGCTGCCGGCATCCGGCCCATCACGAACGTCGTGATGATGGGCATGGGCGAGCCGCTCGCGAACTTCGATGCCGTCGTGACGGCCATGCGCGTGATGCTCGACGATCACGCGTACGGCATGTCGCGCCGCCGGGTCACGCTGTCGACGTCGGGCATGGTTCCCTGGATCGACCGCCTCCGTGACGCGCTGCCGGTCTCGCTCGCCGTCTCGCTGCACGCACCGAACGACGCGCTGCGCGATCGTCTCGTGCCGATCAATCGCAAGTGGCCGCTGGCCGAACTGCTGGCCGCGTGCCGTCGCTACATCGACGGTGCGTCGTCCCTGCCGGACGCACCCGACGACGACGAGGACGGCGATGCGCCGGTCGTCGCCGCTGCGCGGGCCGCGGGCGCCGCGACGACGGCGTCTGCCGGTGGTGTGGCTGGTGGCGTGAAATGGCAGCGCGCCGGATCGCCGCGCGATTTCGTGACGTTCGAGTACATCATGCTCAAGGACGTGAACGACACGCCGGCCCACGCACGGCAACTGGTCGCGCTGATCGACGATCTGCCCTGCAAGTTCAACCTGATCCCGTTCAATCCCTTCCCCGACGGCGGGTTCGAGCGCTCGTCGGCCGAAGTCGTGCGGCAGTTCCAGTCGATCCTGATCGATGCCGGCTTCGTCGCGACGATCCGCAAGACGCGTGGTCAGGAGATCGACGGCGCCTGCGGCCAGCTCGCCGGGCAGGTCCGGGATCGTTCGCAACGCACGGCACGCCGTGCCAACGCTGCGAGTGCACCATGAACATCTTCCGTACTTTCGTGATCCTCGTGCTCGCGACCGGTCTCCTGGCCTGCCGCGGTCCGGAATCGCGTTCCGATGCCGAGCGCAATCAGGTGCCGGCGCAGCAGCAGCCGACTCCGGCGTCGGCGGCCGAGCGCGCGCGCGCTCACACCGATCTCGGCGCCAACTATCTCCAGATCGGCCGGCTTGCCGTCGCGCTCCAGGAACTCAACGAGGCCCTCAAGGCCGATCCGAACTTCGTGCCTGCCCACAATGCGCTGGGGCTCGTGCACATGGAACTGAAGGAAGACGCCAAGGCGCGCGCGAGCTTCGAGCGTGCTCTCCGGATCGATCCGAAGGATTCCGACGCGAACAACAACTTCGGGCTGTTCCTGTGCAATCGCGGCCAGGAGAAGGATGCTGTCCGCTATTTCCTGAAGGCCCTCGAGAATCCGCTCTACGCGACGCCCGGCGATTCGTACGTGAACGCCGGCATCTGCTCGCGGCGTGCAGGTGATATCCCGTCGGCGCAGCTGTATTTCGAGCGCGCCGTCGAGTTCCAGTCGAACGACGCCCGCGCGCTCGTGAACCTGGCCCAGCTCCATTTCGAGCGCAAGCAGCTGAACCTCGCCCGGACCTACATGACCCGCTACATGCAGAGCGTGAAGACGGCTGATGCGCAGTCGCTGTGGCTGGGCGTCCAGATCGAACAGGCCCTGGGTGACCGCGCCGCCGTGATGTCCTACGGCGCCCAGCTGCGTGCGCGATTCCCCGACGCGCCGCAGACCCGGCAATTCAATGAAGGTCGTTACGAATGAGCGAAGTGTCCGACGAGATCCCCGCGGCAGAAATCCCCGCCGAGCCTGCGCCGCAGCCCGAGGTCGATGCGCCGAAGCTGACGCCCGGCGCCGCATTGCGCCAGGAGCGTGAACGGCAGGGCCTCACCCTCATCGACGTGGCCCGGCACCTGAAGCTGGCGGTACGGCAGATCGGTGCCCTCGAGAACGACGACGCGAAGGCGTTGCCGGGGCAGGTGTTCGTCCGCGGCTTCACGCGCAGCTATGCGCGGCTGCTGGGGCTCGATGGCGACGCGCTCCTGAAGAGCGTCGATCCGGCACCCGGGACGGTCGATGCCGAGGTGCCCGTGCAGGCGCCCGCGCCGACCATCGGATCGCCGGTCCGCTCGCGGGGCGATCGCCGCCGCGACCGCAAGGGCGGATTCCGCGGCTGGCTGCCCGTGACGATCGCCCTGATCGTCGTCGCCGTGGTCATCGTCTACTTCCGGGGTCACCAGACCGAGGAGGCCGTGATGCCGGCCGAGGTCACGCAGCCGTCGTCGACGACGACCGAGACGCCCGTCGCCGCGCAACCTTCGACCGAAGGCGGCGTTGTCCAGCCGGCCATCGCACCGTCGGCCCCCGCGTCCGTGTCGACTGCCGCACCCGTTGTCGACGGGGCCGTGCCGGCTGCCGTCGCGCCTGTATTGCAGGCCGACGCCGCGCCCGCGGCGACGCAGGGCACCTCGTCCTCCGTCGGTTCCGGCAGTGGCGAACTGCGCTTCAACTTCGATCGCGATGCGTGGGTCGAAGTGAAGGACGCCTCCGGCAGCATCGTCTTCTCCCAGCTGAGCCCGGCAGGCAGCGAACGCGTCGTGCGCGGGCAGCCGCCGTTCCAGCTCGTCGTCGGAAACGCCGGTGGCGTGAAGGTCACGTACAACGCTCGCACGGTCGATCTCGCGCCGCACACGCGCACCGACGTCGCACGGGTCACGCTGGAGTAGGCCGGTGTCCGTCGACGCTCCGAGCCGCCGCCGGTCCCGACAGGTCCGGGTCGGACGCATCCTCGTCGGTGGCGATGCGCCGGTGATGGTGCAGTCCATGACCAACACCGATACCGCCGATGCGGAGGGCACGGCGCAGCAGGTGCTCGATCTGGCCCGCGCCGGATCAGAGGTCGTGCGCGTCACAGTGAACACCGTCGAGGCCGCGCAGGCCATCCCGGAAATTCGTTCGCGACTCGACGCGGCTGGCTGCGACGTGCCGCTCGTCGGCGACTTCCATTTCAACGGACATCGCCTGCTCACGCAGGTGCCCGAGTGCGCGCGCGTGCTCGACAAGTACCGGATCAACCCGGGCAACGTCGGCAAGGGTTCGAAGCGCGACGAGCAGTTCGCGACCATGATCGAATTCGCGTGCCGCTTCGACAAGCCGGTGCGCATCGGCGTGAACTGGGGCAGTCTCGACCAGGAAGTGCTGGCACGCCTGATGGACGAGAACGCACGTTCCGCGGCGCCGCGCGATGCCGCGCAGGTCACCCGCGACGCACTCGTCACGTCGGCGCTCGAGAGTGCTGCACAGGCGGAGTCGCTCGGCCTGCCCGGCGACCGCATCGTGCTCTCGGCGAAGGTGAGCGGCGTCCAGGATCTCATCCGCGTCTATCGCGATCTCGCGGCGCGCTGTGACTATCCGCTCCACCTCGGGTTGACCGAGGCCGGCATGGGCTCGAAGGGCATTGTCGCGTCGACTGCCGCGCTCGCCGTGCTGCTGCAGGAAGGCATCGGCGACACGATCCGCGTGTCGCTCACACCGGAACCCGGTGGTGATCGCACGCGCGAAGTCGTCGTCGCCCAGGAGATTCTCCAGACGATGGGGCTGCGCAGCTTCGTGCCGATGGTCATCGCGTGCCCCGGTTGCGGACGCACGACGAGCACGGTGTTCCAGTCGCTCGCGGCGCGCATCCAGGACTACCTCCGCACGCAGATGCCGCAGTGGCGCGAGCACTATCCGGGCGTCGCCGACATGAACGTCGCCGTGATGGGTTGTGTCGTCAACGGACCCGGCGAGAGCAAGCACGCGAACATCGGCATCAGTCTTCCCGGCACCGGCGAGTCGCCGGTCGCGCCGGTGTTCGTCGATGGACTGAAGACGGTGACGTTGAAGGGCGAGCACATCGCCGAAGAGTTCCAGGCCATCGTCGAGAACTACGTCCGGACGCGCTACGGTGCGCCGGATCCGCAGTCGTCCGCGGTCGCCGTCGGCGGCTGACGGCACGACTTTCATTCCTATCCTTCCGACCGATTCATGAGCGAGACCATCCAGGCGATCCGGGGCATGAACGACGTGCTGCCGGCGGACGCTCCCGTGTGGGAGCGCTTCGACGACACGGTGCGTGCGTGGCTGCGGCGCTACGGCTACCGGCAGATCCGCATGCCCGTCCTCGAGAAGACGGACCTCTTCGTGCGGTCCATCGGCGAGGTGACGGACATCGTCGAGAAGGAGATGTACACCTTCACCGACCGCCTGAATGGCGACAGCCTGACGCTGCGTCCCGAGGGGACGGCGTCGTGCGTGCGCGCGGTGCTCGAGCACAACCTGCTCTACGGCGGATCGCAGCGGCTCTGGTACGCCGGGCCGATGTTCCGGCACGAGCGTCCGCAGAAGGGCCGCTATCGGCAGTTCCACCAGGTCGGTGTCGAGGCCCTCGGGCTCGGCGGCCCCGATGTCGACGCGGAACTCATCGTGATGGGTGCGCGTCTGTGGCGTGACCTCGGCCTGAACGGCATCGCACTCGAGATCAACACGCTCGGTTCCTCCGAGGATCGCGCGCGGTACCGTGCGCGGCTCGTGGCCTATCTCGAGCGTCACCAGGACCAGCTCGACGACGATTCGCGGCGGCGCATGCACACGAATCCGCTGCGCGTGCTCGACAGCAAGAATCCGGTGCTCCAGGGGTTGATCGAGGCGGCGCCGAAACTGCTCGACGATCTCGATGCCGAATCGCTGAAGCACTTCGAGGACGTCCAGCGCCTCGTGCGCGAGGCCGGCGTCGATTTCCGGATCAACACGCGGCTCGTGCGCGGTCTCGACTACTACAATCGGACCGTGTTCGAATGGGTCACGACCGCACTCGGTGCGCAGGGCACGGTCTGCGCGGGCGGTCGCTACGACGGACTCGTCGAGCAGATCGGCGGCAAGCCGGCGCCGGCCGCAGGCTTCGCGATGGGCGTCGAACGCCTCATCGCGCTGATGATGGAGGCTTCGGGTCCGGCCTCGGCGAACTGGCTCGACGTGTATCTCGTGTGGAGTGGTGCCGAGGCGGAATCGCATGCCTGGCGGGTCGCGGAGTCGCTGCGGGACGCCGGGCTGAATGTGTCGATGCATCACGGCGGCGGCAGCTTCAAGTCGCAGATGAAGCGGGCGGATGCCAGTGCCGCACGCTTCGCCGTGATCGTGGGTGAGGACGAGGCGCGCGCGGGAGAGGCCACTCTCAAGCCGCTGCGCGAACAGAGCGAACAGGCGCGGGTTCCGGTCCAGGACCTCCCCGCGCTCATCAAGGGGTGAGAAGGACATGGCTGTCTACGATCTCGAGGAACAGGAAAACATCGAGGCGCTGAAGGCGTGGTGGAACCAGTACGGCCGGCTGGTCATCGCCGTCTTCGTTGCGTTCATCCTCGGCGTGAGCGGCATCCAGGGCTGGCGCTACTACAAGGAACAGCGCGCGCAGAAAGGCGCGGTCGTGTTCGCCCAGCTCGAGGAGGCAGTGCGCGCAAACGACGCCGCGAAGGCGACCGATCTCGCGAAGAAGCTGGCCGCCGATTTCGCACCGACGGGCTACGGCGCGCGCGGCGGTGTCCTCGCGGCACGCACGACCTTCGAGGCCGGTGACCTGAAGACCACCGAGGAACTCCTCCGGGCCGCGGCGCAGGCCGCTCGCGACGAACCGGTGCGCGCGATCGCGAACCTGCGTCTGTCCGCGGTCCTGCTCGAACAGAAGAAGTACGACGAAGCGATCAAGGTCGTGTCGGGGCCCTCGCCCGAATCGTTCGTGCCGCTCTTCGCGGATGCCCGCGGCGACGTCCTCGTTGCGCAGGGCAAGGTCGCCGACGCGAAGGGCGCCTACCAGATCGCGCTCGACAAGCTGCCGAAGTCCAGCGCCTGGCGCAACGTGGTCGAAGTGAAGCGCGACGCGCTCGGAGGCAAGTGAGCATGGGGCACCTGCGTGGCCTGATTCTCCTGGGCAGCCTCGCGCTGCTCGGTGCGTGCGCCGATCCCGGTCCGGAACCGGCCGAGCTCACGAAGTTCAAACCGGCCATGAAGCTCTCGGTCGCGTGGAAGTCGAGCATCGGCGAATCGCCGCGCTACGAGTTCTCCCCCGCCATCTGGGAGGGCGACTACTTCGTCGCCGGCGAGGAAGGCGAGCTGATCCGTCTCGACGGCGCGAAGGGCAAGGTTGTCTGGCGCGTCGACACCAAGACAGATCTGTCCGGCGGCGTGGGTGCCGGGGATGGCCTCGTGCTCGTCGGCAGCCGGCGCGGTGAACTGCTTGCCTTCGATCCGGCGGGCAAGGCGCGCTGGCAGGTGCAACTGTCGAGCGAAGTGCTGAACGCCCCGGCAGTCGCCCGCGGGATCGTCGTCGTGCGTACCGGCGACGGCCGGATCACCGGTCTCGATGCCAAGGACGGCAGCCGCAAGTGGGAATACGTCCCGACGCTTCCGCCGCTCGTGCTCCGCGTGCCCGCCGGCGTGACGGTCCGGGACGACCTCGTGTTCGCCGGATTCCCCGGCGGCAAGATGATCGCGCTGCGACTCGCCACCGGCACTCTTCTCTGGGAAACCGCCGTCGCCGAGCCCAAGGGTGAAACCGAGCTCGAACGCGTCGCGGACGTCGTCGGTGATCCGGTCGTCCAGGACGGTCAGGTCTGCGCCGCCGCGTACCAGGGCCGCATCGGCTGCTTCGACGAACAGCGCGGCACGCTCACGTGGGCGCGCAACGCATCCAGCACGGCCGGGCTCGCGTCCGACGCGGGAGCGTTCTACTACGTGGACGACGCCGGGACGATCCACGCGGTCGATCGCGCGAGCGGCGCGAGCCTCTGGAAGCAGGAGATCCTGGCGCGTCGCAGCGTCGGTGCGCCCGGGCGCGTCGGCTCGTACGTGATCGTCGGCGATTTCGAGGGTTATCTGCACGTGTTCGATCGCGAGGACGGCCATCTCGTCGGTCGGATCGACACCGACGACGGACCGATCACCGCCGCACCCGTCGCGGTCGGGGAAGGGCGGTTCATCGTCCAGACGCGCGAAGGGCATCTGTACGCCATCACCATCCGGTGATGCGACCGCACCACGATTCGCGACGTCCCAGCCAATGAAACCCACCATCGTCCTCGTGGGCCGACCCAACGTCGGCAAGTCCACGCTGTTCAACCGCCTGACCCGCAGCCGGGACGCGATCGTCCACGACATGCCGGGTCTCACCCGTGATCGCCATTACGGTCAGGGTCGTGTCGGCGACAAGCCTTATATCGTCGTGGACACGGGCGGTTTCGAACCGGTCGCGAAGGACGGCATCCTGCACGCGATGGCTTCCCAGACGTTGCAGGCCGTCGACGAAGCCGACGCCGTCGTGATGCTGGTCGACGCGCGTCAGGGCCTCACCTCCCAGGACCGCACCGTTGCCAACCTGTTGCGCAAGACCGGCCGCAAGTTGTGGCTCGTCGTGAACAAGGCCGAGGGCATGCGTCCCGAGAGCGCCGCGTCCGAGTTCCACGAACTCGGCGTGGGCGATCCGTTGACGGTCTCGGCGGCCCACGGCGATGGCATCCGCGAACTCATGGAGATGGTCCTGGCGGAGTTTCCGACGGAGCCGGAAGAGCGCGACATGCGGCATCCCCGGATCGCCGTCGTGGGGCGTCCGAACGTCGGCAAGTCGACGCTCGTGAACGCGGTGCTCGGCGAGGAACGCGTCATCGCGTTCGACGAGCCCGGAACGACGCGCGACAGCATCTACGTCGACTTCGAGCGCAACGGAAAGTCCTACACGATCATCGACACGGCCGGTCTGCGCCGCCGTGGCAAGGTCGACGCGGCCGTCGAGAAGTTCTCGGTCGTCCGGACGCTGCAGGCCATCGCCGACGCGAACGTCGTGGTGCTGGTCCTCGATGCGCGCAGCGAGATCGCCGACCAGGACGCCCACATCGCCGGCTTCGTGCTCGAGGCGGGGCGTGCACTCGTAGTGGCCATCAACAAGTGGGATGGGCTCCCCGAGGACGCCCGGGAGCGTGTGAAGCGCGACTACGCCCGCAAGCTGGTGTTCCTCGATTTCGCGAAGGTCCACTACATTTCGGCGCTGAAGGGTTCCGGCGTCGGCGGCCTGCTGTCGTCAGTCGATTCGGCGTACGCCGCCGCGATGGCGAAGCTCCCGACGCCGCGCCTCACGCGCGTGCTGGCAGATGCCGTCGCACGGCAGCAGCCACCGCGCAGCGGGATGACGCGTCCGAAGCTGCGCTACGCGCACCAGGGCGGATCGAATCCGCCGCTGATCGTGATTCATGGCACCGCCCTGTCCGATCTGCCGGAGAGCTATCGCCGGTACCTCGAAGGCCGTTTCTGCGACGCACTCGAACTGAAGGGCACGCCGCTGCGCATCGAATTCCGGCAGGGCCGCAATCCGTTCGTCGATCGCTGACGCCGGACATGCCGTCCGGGTTGACAGTGCGTCCGCTCCCGCGCGGAACCTGGCGAAACGACAAGTCCTTCCTTAACTTGCCCGGCGAATTGAAGTAGAGTTCCCGTGCTCCACCCACCTCTTCCGGGAGACTGAATATGAGCGGCAAAGGGCAGTTGCTACAAGACCCGTTCCTGAACACGCTGCGCAAGGAACACGTACCGGTCTCCATCTACCTCGTCAACGGCATCAAGCTCCAGGGCCAGATCGAGTCGTTCGATCAGTACGTCGTGCTGCTGAAGAACACCGTGACGCAAATGGTCTACAAGCACGCGATCTCCACCGTCGTTCCGGCACGTGCCGTGAACTTCACCACCGAGACGCCGGCCGAGGGCTGAGGAAGAGTGCCCTCCACCGTGCGCGCATCGCGCGCTGCCGGCCGGGCCCGACTCCCGGGCATCGCGGTTTCGCGACCAGCGGCCTGACGGATGTTCGATCGTCCCACCGGTAATTACGAAGCGGTTCTCGTCAGTCTCCTGAACGGTCAGCCCGACGCCGAGGAGGCAACGGCCGAACTGCGCGAACTCGTGACAAGCGCTGGCGTCACCGCTGTCGCCGAGATCCACGGCCGCAGCGATCAACCGAATCCCTCAACGTTTGCCGGCAGCGGCAAGGTCACCGAGATCGGTGATGCCGTGAAGGGGACGGGCGCCGGGCTCGTCGTGTTCAATCACGATCTCTCGGCGGGGCAGCAGCGCAACCTGGAACAGGTACTCGGTTGCCGGGTGCTCGACCGGACCACCCTGATCCTCGACATCTTCGCGCAGCGCGCGAAAAGCCACGACGGCAAGCTGCAGGTGGAACTCGCCCAGCTCGAGCATCTGGCGACACGGCTCGTGCGCGGATGGACTCACCTCGAACGTCAGAAGGGCGGGATCGGATTGCGAGGGCCGGGCGAGACCCAGCTCGAGACCGACCGTCGCCTGCTCGGAAAACGCGTCAAGTTCCTCAAGGACCGCCTCGAGAAGTTGCGTCGGCAGCGCGACGTGCAGCGTCGAGCCCGCGACCGCAACGAGATTCCCACGGTCTCGCTGGTCGGCTACACCAACGCCGGAAAGTCGACGCTGTTCAATGCGCTGACCCACACGGGGGCCTACGCGGCCGACCAGCTGTTCGCCACTCTCGATACGACGTCGCGTCGCGTGCACACTGGCCGCGGCATGATCGTCCTGTCGGATACCGTCGGGTTCATCCGCCATCTTCCGCATTCGCTCGTGGAGGCTTTCCGGGCGACGCTCGAAGAGACCGCGCGGGCCGATTTGCTGCTGCATGTCGTCGACGCTGCGAGCCCCGATCGTGATGCGCAGATTCGCGAAGTCGATCGGGTTCTTGCAGAGATCGGCGCGAACGAAGTGCGACAGATCAGGGTCTTCAACAAGATCGATCGCACCAATCTGGAGCCCGGAGTCGAGGTCGATGACTATGGTAGGATCCAGTCGGTCCGACTGAGCGCACTTACCGGTGCCGGCCTGGATCATCTCAGAGCTGTCCTCGACCAGCTCGCCGCGCCGACGGGTGTGACTCCACCCGAAGGTCGTCTGGAATCCGCATGACTGGGTCGGTCATGATCTGCATGACTTTGCCGCAACACCACAGGAAACGTAGCGAATGGCACTGAACGACCCCCAGTGGGGAAAGCGTCGTGGGGACGGCCCGCCCGATCTCGACGAAATCTGGGGGCGCTTCAACAAGAAGCTCTCCGGTCTTCTCGGCGGCAAACGCGGCACCGGTGCGCCCCAGGACGGCGGTGGTTCCGGTCCGGGTTTCAGCGGTGGTGCAGGGCTTCTCGCCGGCCTCGTTGCGCTCGTCTGGGTCGCCAGCGGCTTCTACATCGTCGACGCAGGTCAGAAGGGCGTCGTCACGCGATTCGGTCGCTTCGTCGAGGCGACGGATCCCGGTCCGCGCTGGCACCTGCCTTACCCCGTCGAGGCGGCCGAGGTGGTGAATGTCTCGGGCGTCCGCACCGTCGAGGTCGGCTATCGGAACGACGTGCGCAGCAAGGTGCCGAAAGAGTCGCTCATGCTCACCGACGACGAGAACATCGTCGACCTCCAGTTCGCCGTCCAGTACGTCCTGAAGGATCCCATGGAGTACCTCTTCAACAACCGCAGCCCCGACGATGCCGTACGGCAGACGGCGGAGGCAGCGATCCGCGAGATCGTCGGCAAGTCCAAGATGGACTTCGTCCTCTACGAAGGGCGTGAGCAGATCGCGATCGACGCGCGCAAGCTCATGCAGGAGATCCTCGATCGCTACAAGACCGGCATCAGCATCAGCCAGGTCACCATGCAGAATGCGCAGCCGCCGGAACAGGTGCAGGCCGCCTTCGCCGACGCGGTGAAGGCCAACCAGGACCGCGAGCGCCAGAAGAACGAGGGCGAGGCATATGCCAACGATGTCGTCCCGAAGGCGCGAGGCACGGCCGCACGTCTCATGCAGGAAGCCGAGGGCTATCGCCAGCGCATCATCGCCACGTCCGAGGGCGAGGCGTCCCGCTTCTCGGAAGTCCTCGTCGAATACAAGAAGGCACCAGGTGTCACGCGTGATCGTCTCTATATCGATGCCATGCAGCAGGTGCTGTCGTCGTCCAGCAAGGTCATCGTCGACCAGAAGGCCGGAAGCAACATGCTGTTCCTGCCGCTCGACAAGATCCTGCAGATGAGTGCCAACGGTCCGCCCCCCGAGGTCGCCGGCAAGGTGGCGCCGGCGATCGAGCCACCCGCAGCGCCGGTCGTCGTTCCGCCGGCGAGCGCCGAGGCCGGCGGGACCCGGTCGCGCGATGCCTTCCGCAGCCGTGAACGGGAGGTCCGCTGATGAACCGCAACATCGGAACCGCACTCGTCGTGCTCGTGGTCGCCCTCGTGGTGGCCAGCATGTCGGTGTTCACTGTCGACCAACGCCAGAACGTCATCGTCGCCAGGCTCGGCGAGATCGTGTCCGTCAAGGACAAGCCGGGCATCTACCTGAAGCTTCCGCTGGTCGATCGCGTCCGCGTGTTCGACACCCGGATCCTGACGATCGACACCGATGATCCCGATCTCTTCCTGACGTCCGAGAAGAAGAACGTGCTCGTCGACTCGTTCGTGAAGTGGCGGATCATCGACGTGAAGCAGTACTACGTCAGCGTCCAGGGTGACGAGGAACGCGCCCGGATCCGCCTGACCCAGACCGTGAACGACAGTCTCCGCGCGGAGTTCGGCAAGCGGACGATCCACGATGTCGTATCCGGCGAGCGCGACGACATCATGAACGTGATGCGCGAGAAGGTGGATTCCGACGCCCGCAAGATCGGCGTGCAGGTACTCGATGTGCGCCTGAAGCGCGTCGACCTCCCGCAGGAAGTCAGCGAATCGGTCTACGGGCGCATGCAGGCCGAGCGCACGCGCGTCGCGAAGCAACTGCGCTCGCTCGGTTCGGAAGAGTCCGAGAAGATCCGCGCCACCGCAGATCGGCAGCGCGAAGTCATCATCGCCGAGGCGTATCGCGATGCGCAGCGGATCAAGGGCGAGGGCGATGCGAAGGCTTCCGCGATCTACGCGAAGGCCTTCCAGGGCGATCCGGAGTTCTTCGCCTTCTACCGGAGCCTCGACGCGTACCGGGCGAGCTTCCGCAACAAGTCCGACGTGCTGATCCTCGATCCGAGCTCCCAGTTCTTCAAGTACATGAAGGGTGCGGGCGGGGGCGGGCGCCGCTGATCGGCGGACATCGCCGGGACGCCGGGGGACCCGTGAACGATACGTTGTGGACGGCCGTGGCACTCATGCTCGTCCTCGAGGGGCTTCTGCCTTTCCTCCTGCCGCGCATCTGGCGCGACACGTTCCGTCGCCTCGTCGATTTCTCCGATGGCCAGCTGCGCTTCATCGGTCTGTCGTCGATGCTCATCGGGCTGCTGCTGATCGCGTTCATGCGCGGCCGCTGAACATCGCTGCGCTGCACTTCACTCAACCGAATTCCTGTTGCCGATGACCATCTGGATACTGCCCGAGTACGTCGAGGACGTTCTCCCCGCGGAGGCCCGTCGGGTCGAGACGCTCCGCCGGCGTCTGCTAGATCTCTTCGAAGTGCACGGTTACCAGCTCGTGATGCCGCCGATGATCGAGTACCTCGAGTCGCTGCTCACGGGTACCGGCCACGATCTCGATCTCCGCACCTTCAAGCTCGTCGATCAGCTGTCCGGCCGGCTCGTCGGGCTGCGGGCGGACATCACGCCGCAGGTCGCCCGCATCGACGCGCACCTGCTCGACAGCGCCGGCATCACGCGTCTCGCCTATTGCGGAACGGTGCTGCACGCGCAGCCGGCCGGCATGTCGCACACACGCGAAGTCCTGCAGATCGGCGCCGAAATCTACGGCCACGCCGGTGTCGAGAGTGACATCGAGATCCAGGGGCTCATGCTCGATGCGCTTGCCGCAGCGGGTGTGCAGGGTGTGCATCTCGATCTTGGCCACGTCGGACTGTTCCGCGCGATCCGCGAGCGCGGGGCCTTTGCTCCGGAGCTCGAATCGCAGCTGTTCCAGGCGTTGCAGGGCAAGGATGCCCCGACGCTGCGCAGTCTCACCCGCGGTCTCGATGCGATGACGCGCAACGCGCTGCTCGCGCTGACCGATCTGTTCGGCGGCTTCGAGGTCATCGACGAGGCACGTCGGCGCTTCGCCGCGTATCCGGAAGTCGAGCCCTGCCTCGCGCAACTCGAGGCCATCGCGAAGGCACTTCAGCATCGCGTCGGTGCGCTTCTCGTCGATCTCGGCGAGCTGCGCGGTTACCACTATCACAGCGGCGTCGTGTTCTCCGCCTACGCGGCGGGCAGCGCGAATGCGGTGGTACGCGGCGGCCGCTACGACGAGGTCGGCAAGGCCTTCGGTCGTGCGCGTCCGGCGACAGGCTTCAGTCTCGACCTGCGTGAACTCGCAGCACTCGCACCGGCATCGGACGAACGCGTGCCGGTCCGCGCACCGCATGTTCCCGCGGATGCATCGCTTGCCGCGGAGATCGCACGACTGCGTTCCGCCGGCGAGATCGTGATCGTCGATCTCCCTGGCAACGACGCGCAGGCAGCTGGCGCTCGCACGCTGGCGCGCATCGACGGGCACTGGAAAATCATGGCGGCCGCGGCTCCCGCGGTCACGAATTCGGATTGAACGGAACGACAGCAATGGCACGCAACGTGGTGGTGATCGGCACCCAGTGGGGTGACGAGGGCAAGGGCAAGGTGGTCGATCTGCTGACGGATCACGCGCAGGGCGTGGTGCGTTTCCAGGGCGGTCACAACGCAGGACATACGCTCGTGATCGGCGGCCGGAAGACGGTGCTGCACCTGATTCCGTCCGGCATCCTGCGCGAAGGCGTGGGCTGCTTCATCGGCAACGGCGTCGTCGTCTCGCCGCAGGCGCTGCTCGAAGAGATCGACATGCTGCAGGGTGCAGGCGTCGAAGTGACGAAGCGCCTCACGATCAGCGAGGCCTGCCCGCTGATCCTGCCGTACCACGCGGCGCTCGATCAGGCGCGTGAACGTGCGAAGGGCGAGGGCAAGATCGGCACGACCGGTCGCGGCATCGGGCCGGCCTACGAGGACAAGGTCGCGCGCCGTGCGATCCGTCTCCAGGACCTGTTCCATCGCGAGCGTTTCGCGGCGAAGCTGGGCGAAGTCCTGGACTTCTACAACTTCCTGCTGAAGAACTATTTCCAGACGGACACCGTCGACTTCCAGCGCACGCTCGACGAGACGCTCGCACTCGCGGAGCGCATCAAGCCGATGATCGGCGACGTGCCGCATCTGCTCTACGAAGCGCACAAGCGCGGCGATCGCCTGTTGTTCGAAGGCGCGCAGGGCACGCTGCTCGACGTCGACCACGGGACGTATCCGTTCGTGACGTCCAGCAACTGCGTCGCGGGCGCGGCGGCGGCGGGGGCGGGCGTCGGTCCTCAACTGCTCGACTACGTGCTGGGCATCACGAAGGCCTACACGACGCGTGTCGGTTCCGGTCCCTTCCCGACCGAGCTCTACGACGACGTCGGCAAGCGGATCGCCAGTCGTGGCAACGAATTCGGCGCAACGACGGGGCGTCCGCGTCGCTGTGGCTGGTTCGATGCGGCAGCGCTGCGTCGCTCGGTGCAGATCAACGGTGTGTCGGGGCTGTGCGTGACGAAACTCGACGTGCTCGACGGCATGGAATCGTTGCAGGTCGGGATCGGCTATCGCGTCGATGGCGAGCGTTTCGACATCCTGCCGGTCGGCGCCGAGATGCTCGCGCAGTGCGAGCCGATCTACGAGGAAGTGCCCGGCTGGACGGCGAGCACGGTCGGCGTGAAGCGCCACGAGGATCTTCCCCCCGAAGCGCGCACCTACCTGAAGGTCATGGAGTCGGTGTGCGGTGTGCCGATCGACATGATCTCGACCGGGCCGGATCGCGAGGAAACGATCATCCTGAATCATCCGTTCGCCGCGTGATCACAGGCAGTGACGCAGCGACACGGGCGGCCGCTTTCGAAAGGCGGTCGCCGGATCAGGTGAAGGTGGCTGCGCGCGAATTGCGGCGGCCGGAAACGACAAGGGCGACCCGCCGTACAACGTGGTCGCCCGCATGGTGGGTCCCTGAATGGATGGCCGCCGAACTGGCGGTCGAATCGCCGGTGATGCGTGCTCGACACGAGCCGTCGCCGGAAAACCGGTTCCCGGAAACGTCGTCGCGACAAACAAAAAAGGCGATCACTCGTTTTGAGCAATCGCCTTCTGCGTACTGCAACCCTTGCGGGCCTTCACTGCTTTTTCGGAATCTACTGCAGGATGCTGCTGGTGCCGAGAAGAGGACTCGAACCTCCACAGGGTTGCCCCCGCCAGGACCTGAACCTGGTGCGTCTACCAATTCCGCCATCTCGGCACGGCGAGGGCGAAATGTATCGTCAGACGCCCCGGATTGTCAAACCAAAGCATGAGGAAGAACACGATGGCGCGAGCCGGCAGTAAGACCAATGCGCGCCGTGCGGAAGCACTGCGACGCTCGGATCCGAATCTCGAACGCGAGAGCAGCAAATACGAAAATCCCTTGCCGTCGCGCGAGTTCATTCTCGACGTGATGGAACAGGCAGGACAGCCGCTCACGCCCGAGTCGCTCGCCGAGACGCTCGCGATCAAGCCGGAGGAAGACGAGGCGTTCTCGCGCCGTCTCCAGGCGATGGCGCGGGCTGGTCAGATCCTGATCAATCGCCGCGGTGTGCTGTGCGTCGCGGAGAAACTCGATCTCGTCGCGGGCATGGTGCAGGGGCATCCCGAAGGCTACGGATTCTTCATCGCCGACGACGACAGCGAGGACATGTTCCTTGCGCCGAGCGAGATGGCGAAGGTGATGCACGGTGACCGCATCATGGCGCGCCGCGTCGGTGTCGACCGGCGTGGTCGGATCGAGGGCAGCGTCGTCGAAGTGATCGAGCATCGCACCGCGGAAGTGGTGGGGCGCTACATCGTCGAGCACGGCATCGGCAAGGTCGCGCCGTCGGACCGTCGCATCGCGCACGACGTGCTCGTCCCGCAGGAGGCGCGAGCGCACGCGAAGGCCGGCCAGATCGTGGTCGTGCGGCTCGTGCAGCAGCCGACGCGCTACGGCCCCCCGATCGGGCACGTCATCGAGGTGCTGGGTGATGCGACCGATCCCGGCATGGAGATCGAGATCGCGGTGCGCAAGCACCAGATGCCGCACGTGTTCAGCGCGGAAGCCGAATCGCGTGCGGAGGCCGTCGCCTTGCCTGTCGCGAAACGCGATCTCGCCGGCCGTGTCGATCTGCGCGATCTTCCGCTCGTGACGATCGATGGCGAGACCGCGCGCGACTTCGACGATGCGGTCTACTGCGATCCCCAGGGCAAGGGCTTCAAGCTCTACGTCGCGATCGCGGACGTGAGCCACTACGTGCGTCCCGGCGATGCGCTCGACCTCGAGGCGGCCGATCGCGGCAACTCGGTGTACTTCCCGCGGCGCGTGATCCCGATGCTGCCGGAGGCGCTGTCGAACGGCATCTGTTCGCTCAACCCCGGCGTCGATCGCCTGTGCATGGTCTGCGAGATGGATCTCGGCCCACGCGGCGATGTCGTGCGCTATGCCTTCCATTCCGCGGTGATGCATTCGAAGGCGCGTCTGACGTACAACGAGGTCTGGGCCGCGCTCAGCGATCCGGCGTCGGAAGCGGCCACACGACTGACGCCCGTGCTGCCGCATCTGCGCGCACTCGAGAAGCTCTTCCGTGTCCTCGTGAAGGCCCGCGCGCGGCGTGGCGCGATCGACTTCGAGACGATCGAGACGCAGATGGAGTTCGGCGACGACGGCAAGATCCGCGACATCCATCGCGTCGAACGCAACGACGCCCACCGCATCATCGAGGAATGCATGCTCGCCGCGAACGTCTGCGCGTCGGACTTCCTGCAGAGCCACGAGCACCCCGCGCTGTATCGCGTCCACGAAGGTCCGACGGTCGAGAAGCTCACCCGATTGCGCGAGTTCCTGGCCGAGTTCGGCCTGCCGCTCGGTGGCGGTGACAAGCCGAAGGCGCAGGACTACGCGAAACTGCTCGCGATGGTGAAGGGGCGGCCGGATGCCGAACTGTTGCAGACGGTCATGCTGCGATCGCTCCAGCAGGCGCAGTACAGCCCCGAACCGAAGGGCCACTTCGGGCTGGCGTACGAGTCGTACACGCATTTCACCTCGCCGATCCGCCGCTATCCGGACCTCGTTGTGCACCGCGCGATCCGGTCCGTGCTCTCGGGGAAGAAACTGGTCGGCGGCGATCTCGTCGCGCTCGGCAAGCACTGTTCGCAGACCGAGCGCCGCGCCGACGAGGCGTCGCGCGACGTCGAGTCGTGGCTCAAGTGCTACTACATGCGCGATCGCGTGGGCGAGGTCTTCGATGGCACCGTCAGCGGCGTCGCGTCGTTCGGGATCTTCGTCGCGCTCGACGCGGTGTACGTGGAAGGCATGGTCCACGTGTCCGAACTCGGGGACGACTACTTCCAGTTCGATGCGGCCCGCCACCAGATGCTCGGCGAACGCACCGCGAAGCGCTATCGCCTTGGCGATCGCCTGCGCGTGAAGCTCGTGCGCGTCGACCTCGAGCGTGCGCGACTCGATTTCGTCCCGGTCGGAGGGAAGGGCTGATGGCCAGACCGACGCGTCTCGTCTACGGGTTCCACGCGTTGTCGGCGCGACTGCGGCAGCGTCCGGACTCCATCCACGAACTCTATGTCGTCACGAGCCGAGACGATCCGCGCATGCGGGCACTGCTCGATCTCGCCGGCGAGAAGGGTGTCCGGATCATGGAGATGTCGGCCGAGCGCCTCGAGCGCCTGCTGCCCGGCGTGCGGCATCAGGGTGTCGGTGCGCAGGTCGACGCCCAGGACCGTGCGCTCGATCTCGAGGACGTCCTCGACGCCATCGAGGGCGATCCGCTCGTCCTGCTGCTCGACGGTGTCACCGATCCCCACAATCTCGGCGCGTGCCTGCGTTCGGCGGACGCCATGGGCGTCCACGCAGTCGTCGCTCCGAAGGATCGCGCCGTCGGCATGACCCCCGTCGTCGAGAAGGTCGCGAGCGGCGCAGCCGAGACTGTCCCGTACATCATGGTCACGAACCTGGCCCGCACGATCGACACCCTCAAGGACCGCGGACTCTTCCTCGCGGGCCTCGCCGGCGAGGCCGACAAGCGCATCCAGGACGCCACGCTCGGCGGTCCGCTCGGACTCGTGCTCGGCGCCGAAGGGGCAGGGTTGCGCCGCCTCACCCGGGAGCGCTGCGACGTGCTCGTGAAGGTCCCGATGACCGGATCGGTCGAAAGTCTCAACGTTTCGGTGACCGCCGGGATCTGCCTCTACGAAGCGATGCGGCAGCGGACGCTGCCTGCCAAGAAAAAGACTTGATCGACAACGCGTTATCTCTATAATCCGCGCTCCATTTTCCTTGCCCCACCGGTACGCCCATGCCGGGGAGCACAATCCACAAGGAGAGTTCATGAGGCACTACGAGATCGTCTTCATCGTTCACCCCGACCAGAGCGAGCAGGTTCCCGCGATGGTCGAACGCTACCGGAGCATGGTCACCGGCAAGGGTGGCGCCATTCACCGCCTCGAGGACTGGGGTCGCCGGCAACTCGCCTACCCGATCCAGAAGATCCACAAGGCGCACTACGTCCTCATGAACATCGAGTGCGACCAGGAAGTCCTGGACGAACTCGAGCACGCCTTCCGCTTCAACGACGCCGTGCTTCGTCACCTCACCATCAGCCGCAAGGGCCCGGACACCGCGCCGTCGCCGATGATGAAGGAAGAGAAGTCCAAGTCCCTCACGCCCCAGGGCGAGACGGAAGGCGAAGCGAAGCCCGCGGTGCAGGCCGAGGCGAGCTGAACGGCCCGTTGACGGACAACCGGGTCGCACTCACCGGCACCATCGAGGACATCGACGTCCGCAGGGTTTCACCTGCCGGCGTGCCCTCGATGCGATTCACCCTCCGGCACGTGTCTTCGCAGACATCCGCCGGACACCCGATGAAGGTCGAATTCATCTTCCGGGTCGCGGTGATCGGAGCGCTGGCCGACAAGGCCGCAACGCTCGCTGCAGGACGTGAAGTGCGTGTGGAAGGCTTCCTCGCCCAGTCGAGCAGCCGCAGCCACTGGCCCGCATTGCACGCGACGGACCTCGAACTGCTCTAGAGAATCCAGGACAAAGGAACACGATCATGGCTTTCGGAAATCGCAACAAGAACAAGGATCGCAAGAAGGATGACAAGGCGTCGCGCCCGCTGTTCAAGCGCCGCAAGTTCTGCCGCTTCACCGCCGAGAAGATCGCGGAAGTGGATTACAAGGACCTCGACATCCTGAAGGACTTCATCAACGAGAACGGCAAGATCATCCCGGCGCGCATCACCGGGACGAAGGCGCACTACCAGCGCCAGCTGTCCGCTGCCGTGAAGCGCGCCCGTTTCCTCGCGCTTCTGCCCTACACCGACCTGCACCTCGGAAGGTAAGCACACATGCAGATCATCCTCCTCGAGAAAGTCCAGAACCTCGGTCAGCTCGGTGACGTCGTCAAGGTCAAGGACGGCTACGCCCGCAATTTCCTGATCCCGCAGGGCAAGGCCAAGCGTGCCAACACGGCCAATCTGGCCGAGTTCGAAGCGCGTCGCGCCGAACTCGAAAAGCTCCAGGCCGATGCGCTCGCGAAGGCCCAGGCCGCCGCGACCCGGATGGAAGGCCTCACGATCCAGATCAGCCAGAAGGCTGGCGTCGACGGTCGTCTGTTCGGTTCGGTCACGAACCACGACATCGCCGAAGCGATCGTTGCCCAGGGCTTCGAGCTCGACCGCGGCGCGGTGCGCATGCCCGATGGTCCCATCAAGCTCGTGGGTGACCACAGCCTGGTCGTCGCGCTGCACCACGACGTGACCGCGAACATCACGGTGTCCGTGCTCGGCGAGCACTGATCTCCGGTTGTCGCAGTCGGAAGGGCCACGCAGTCGCGTGGCCCTTTTTCTTTTCCGGCGCAGTCCTCGGCGACGGTCGCGCCCGGTGGCCGCGACTTAGAATCACCCGCTCCATTCCCATCCACTCTTCCAGCTCAACGCCATGTCGCAGGCAGGCACGTCCTTCCACTCCGATCCGTCGATCGATCGCATCCGCGTGCCGCCCAATTCGGTGGAAGCCGAGCAGTCCGTCCTCGGTGGCCTCCTGCTCGAGAACAGTGCCTGGGACCGCATCGGCGACCTGCTCCGCGAGGACGATTTCTATCGCGCGGATCACCGGCTCATCTGGCGGCACATCGCGCGCATGGTCGAGGCGTCGCGCCCGGCCGACGCGCTGACGGTCGCCGAGAGTCTCGAGCGCAACAACGAGCTGGACGAAGTCGGTGGACTCGCCTACATCGCGGGCCTTTCGCAGAACACGCCGTCGGCCGCGAACATCCGGCGCTACGCCGAGATCGTCCGCGAGCGCAGCGTGATGCGGCAGCTCGCCGAGGTCGGCACGGCCATCGCCGATTCCGCGTACAACCCCTCGGGCCGCGAGCCCGCGCAGCTGCTCGACGAGGCAGAGTCGAAGGTGTTCGAGATCGCGGAGGCGGGCTCGCGCGGCAAGCAGGGCTTCTTCAGCATGCCGCAGCTCCTGACCGAGGTCGTCGAGCGCATCGACATGCTCTACAACCGCGACAACTCGAGCGACGTGACCGGCGTGCCGACGGGCTACGCCGACCTCGACGAGATGACGTCCGGTTTCCAGCCCGGCGACCTCGTGATCGTCGCGGGCCGTCCCTCGATGGGCAAGACGGCGTTCTCGCTGAACATCGCCGAGAACGTCGCGCTCGACACGGGCCTGCCCGTCGCGGTGTTCTCGATGGAAATGGGTGCGGCGCAGCTCGTGATGCGCCTGATCGGTTCCGTCGGTCGCCTCGACCAGCACCGGCTGCGCACCGGCCGGCTGCTCGACGAGGACTGGCAGCGACTCACGGCAGCCGTCGGCCGGCTCAACGATGCGCCGATGCACATCGACGAGACGCCGGCGCTCAACTCGCTCGAAGTGCGGGCGCGTGCGCGGCGCCTGCATCGCCAGTACGGCAAGCTCGGACTCATCGTGCTCGACTACCTGCAGCTCATGTCGTCGACGTCGCAGGGCGAGAATCGCGCGACCGAGATCTCGGAAATCTCGCGCGGCCTGAAGGCGCTCGCGAAGGAACTCAACGTGCCCGTCGTCGCGCTGTCGCAGCTGAACCGGAGCCTGGAACAGCGCCCGAACAAGCGGCCCATCATGTCCGACCTCCGCGAGTCCGGCGCCATCGAGCAGGACGCCGACGTGATCCTGTTCATCTACCGCGACGAGGTCTACAACCCGGACAGTCCCGACAAGGGCACGGCCGAGATCATCATCGGCAAGCAGCGGAACGGTCCGATCGGCACCGTGAAGCTCACGTTCCGCGGCGAGAACACGCGGTTCGAGAACTACGCGAACCCGGGCAAGTACTGACGCGCCCCGCGCCGCGTTCCGGGCGCGTTGACGCTGCGCGAAGCCGTCCGGTATGGTCGACGGACAACGATGGCACCGAGGAGTCCGCACCATGTTTCACCGCATCGCACGCGCGCTGATCGCGCAGTTCCGGATGGGCATCGTGCAGGATGGCAGTGGTGTGCACGAATGCATCGGCACCATCACCGTCGACCAGGCGCTCGCGGCCGAGGCCGCCCGCTACCGCGCGCAGATGGAGTCCGACTTCGCCGCGCTTGACCGACTCTACGGCGCCGATCTCGTCTACGCGCATTCGAGCACCCTCGTCGACACGAAGGCGAGTTTCATCGAATCGATGCGTTCCGGCGCCGTGGGCTACCGGAAGATGACGCTCGGCGACGTCACGGTCCGCTGCTACGGCGGCGTCGCGATCATCGCCGGACAGTGCACGTTCGACGTCACGGTGCAGGGCAACGAGATCACGAACGACCTGCAATTCCATTCCGTCTGGGTCATGCGCACCGGTGGTCCGCAGTTCGTTTCGTGGCAGGCGACGCGGCTGGCTGCGAAGGCGTAGGGCGTGCCGGAGTCGCCAGACGCGCCGGTGGTCGGCGATCCGAGCGCCACGCCGCACGGGATCGACGGCAGCACCCCGACGCGCCCGCGTCCGGAATCACTGCGCGAACTTTTCCTGACCTTCAACTGGCTCGCCCTGCAGGGATTCGGTGGCGTGATCGCCGTCACGCAACGCGCACTCTGCGAGCAGAAGCGCTGGCTCACGCGCGAGGAATTCGTCGACGCGCTCGCCATCGGACAGGTGCTCCCGGGGCCGAACGTCGTGAACGTCGCGCTCATGATCGGCGACCGCTTCTTCGGCTGGCGCGGCGCGTTCACTGCGATGGCCGGGATGCTCGTCGTGCCGCTCGTCCTGGTGCTCGCCCTCACGGCGCTCTACGACCACTACTCGACGGTGCCGGCCATCGCCGGCGCGCTGCGTGGCATGGGCGCCGTCTCGGCCGGACTCATCGTCGGCACGGCGCTGAAGCTCGCGACCGCGCTGCGCGGCAATCCGATGGGCGTCGGTGCGTGCGCCGCGCTGCTCGGTCTCACGTTCGGCGCGATCGCGCTGCTGCGCTGGCCGCTGCCGTGGGTGCTGCTCGCGCTGGGCTCGATGGCGTGCACGTTCGCGTGGCGACG
Organism: Pseudomonadota bacterium; assembly: GCA_963205165.1. Taxonomy (GTDB): domain Bacteria; phylum Pseudomonadota; class Gammaproteobacteria; order Burkholderiales. Next base: position 28,286 of record CAUJJX010000086.1, read on the forward strand.
CCTCGCGGCCGCCGGAGCCTGATTGCGTGATCCCCGGATTCCTCCCGGCGCTCTTCGGCCACTTCCTCGTGTTCTCGCTGCTGTCGATCGGCGGCGCGATCACGGTCGCGCCCGACATGCATCGCGTGCTCGTCGGCGAGATGGCCGTGCTGACCGATGCGCAGTTCAACGCGTCCATCGCGATCGCGCAGGCGGCGCCGGGTCCGAACATCCTGTTCGTCGCACTGATGGGCTACCAGGCCGCCGGCCTGCTCGGTGCGGCCGCGACGCTCGGCGGCATCCTGCTGCCTGCGACGACGCTCGCGCTTGCCGTGTCGCGCTGGGGACACGCCCGCCAGGACTGGCTCGCGGTCCGCGCCTTCAAGTCCGGGATGGCGCCGATCGTGATCGGACTGCTCGTCGCGACCGGCTGGATCCTCACGGCGCAGACGCCCGGCTGGACGCACGTGCTGCTCACGATCGTGACGGCCGTGCTTGCGTGGCGTACACGTCTGCACGTGCTCGTGATGATCGCGGTGGGCGGCGTGCTCGGCGCGCTTGGTTTCGTGTGAAGGCCGTCGCGCGGATGCGACGTGCCGTGATGGAATGCAGGACTTGCAGCGAGCGCGGAATCGCACCGCGCCGCGACTTCGACCGGGAGGATTGAGCATGGGAACAGAACAGGCAGGGCGCCTGCGCGCCGTCGGATCGGGCAACCTGCGGGACCGCGTGAGCGCCGACGAATGGAACGTCCGCTGCGATCTCGCGGCCGCGTACCAGCTCGCGTTCCAGTTTCGCTGGACCGACCTGATCTACACGCACTTCACGGCGCGCGTGCCGGGCACCGAGCACATGCTCATCAATCCGTACGGACTGATGTTCGACGAGATCACGGCGTCGTCGCTCGTGAAGATCGACAAGGACGGCAACGTGATCGACGACGAGACCGGTCTCGGGATCAACCACGCCGGCTTCGTGATCCACGGTTGCGTGCACGAGGCGCGGCCCGAGGTGAACTGCGTCATCCACACGCACACGCGCGCCGGCATCGCGGTGTCCGCGCAGAAGGCCGGGCTGCTGCCGCTCAGCCAGCACGTGCTGCGCATCCACGGGATGCTGACGTACCACGACTACGAAGGCATCGCGCTCGAACTGGACGAACGCCCGCGGCTCGCACGCGATCTCGGCCCGACGTCGAAGGCGATGATCCTGCGCAACCACGGGCTGCTGTCGCTCGGCGACTCGGTCCAGGAAGCCTTCGAGCTGATGTACTACCTCGACACGTCGTGCCAGATCCAGATCGACGCGATGGCGGGCGGCCGCGCCGAACTGCAGCCGATTCCGGACGCCGTCGCGCAGAAGGGCTACGCGCAGTGGCAGGGGCCGGGCGGCCACGAACAGTCGAAGGTCTGGCTCGCCTACACGCGGATGCTCGACCGCAAGGGCATCGACTATCGCCGCTGAGGAGGAGGGCATGGAAGCACCGTTCGCCGACAGCTCCGCGGACCGCTTCGGCCGGCCCGCGGCCGGATGGCGTCGCACGTGGTACACGATCATCTTCGAGGCCGACACGAAGGCCGGGCGCGCGTTCGACCTGCTGCTGCTCGCGCTGATCGTCGCGAGCGTCGCCGTCGTGATGGCCGACAGCGTCCACGACTACGCGGCGCGGCACGATCGCCTGTTCGAGACACTGGAGTGGGGCTTCACGATCCTGTTCACGCTCGAGTACGTCGCGCGCCTCGCGTGCATCGACCGGCCGATGCGCTACGCGCTGAGCTTCTTCGGTCTCGTCGACCTGCTGTCGGTCATGCCTACGTATCTCGCGATCCTGGTACCCGAACTCCACGCGCTCATCGACATCCGGGTGCTGCGACTGCTGCGCATCTTCCGGATCCTGAAGCTCGCGGCCTACGTCGAGGAATACCGTTTCCTCGGCGGTGCGCTGCGTTCCAGCCGGCGGAAGATCCTCGTGTTCCTGTCGGTCGTGCTGATGATCGTCGTGCTGATGGGCACCTTCATGTACGTCATCGAGGGGCCGGCCAACGGCTACACGAGCATCCCCGTCGCGGTGTACTGGGCGATCACGACGATGACGACCGTGGGCTTCGGCGACATCACGCCCAAGACCGATCTCGGCCGCTTCATCGCGAGCTTCATGATGCTGATGGGCTGGGGCGTGCTCGCCGTGCCGACCGGCATCGTGACCGCCGAGATGACGTCGCAGCGGCTCGGCCCGCGCGGCCTGCGTCGCTGCGAGGGCTGCGGTTGCGACGAGCATGTCCGGGAGGCTCGCCATTGCCACGCGTGCGGTGCACCGCTGCCGGAATCCGTTCGTACCGGAAGTTAACAACGTTCACTGCATGCTGTTATCGTCAGCGCCGGTGTCCTGCCCCCGCGGGACCCCGCGTGCCGCGAGGCGCGTTCCCTGATCACGACCAAGGAGAAACCCCATGAACACGAAGACTCTCGTCGCCACCGCGATGATCGCCGCCCTCGGCTTCGCCGCGCCCGCGTTCGCGCAGGAGAAGAAGACCGTCCTCACG
>CAUJJX010000087.1 GCA_963205165.1 Pseudomonadota bacterium
CCGGGACGCGCCGTACTGCATCTCGAATTCACGCCGCGCGGCGAGGAGATCTGGATCTCCGCCCGCGACGACGACCGCGTCATCGTCTACGACACCACGACCTTCGCACCGCTCGCGACGATCGCGGCCGACAAGCCGAGCGGCATCTTCTTCACGTCGCGCGCCTTCCGCATCGGGCTGTGAGGTGCGCGCCATGAGCCCCACACCACTCGCTGTCCTCAACCGGTTCCAGCGCGACTTCCCGCTCGTGTCCCGCCCGTTCGCCGCCATGGCGCGCGCGCTCGCCACGACCGAAGACGCCGTGCTCGACACGCTCGCGGACGGCCTCGCCCAGGGAACGGTCGCGCGGATCGGGCCCGTGTTCGCACCGAATGCGGTCGGTGCCAGCACGCTCGCCGCGCTGACCGTTCCCCCCCATCGCCTGGAGGCCGTCGCGGCCGGTGTGAGCGCGCATCCGGCAGTCACGCACAACTACGCCCGCGACCACGCCTGGAACCTCTGGCTCGTCGCGACAGCCGCCGACGACGCCGCGCTGTCGCACGCCCTCGCGACCATCGAGCGCGACGCCGGCTGCGGTCCGCTGCTCGATCTCCGGCTCGAAGCCGAGTACCACATCGACCTCGGATTCGACCTCGAGCACGGCGGACGCCGCTGGCCCGGTGTCGCCTCGCGGACGTCGCCCGGCAGCATCGCACTCGACCACGACACGCGCGCGCTCGTCGATGCGCTCGCGGCCGGGCTGCCACTCGTCCCGCAGCCGTTCAGCGCAATCGCAGCCGCGATCGGTTCGACGGAATCCGCTGTGCTCGACACGATCGCCCGCTGGACCGCCTCGGGCGTGATCCGCCGCTTCGGCGTCGTCGTGCGTCACGCCGAACTCGGCTACCGCGCGAACGCGATGGCCGTCTGGCAGGTACCGGAAGCCGAGGTCGCCGCCCGCGGCGCGGCGCTCGCCGCGATGCCCGGCATCACGCTCTGCTATCGCCGCCGCACCGTGCCGCACCTCTGGCCGTACAACCTCTTCTGCATGGTGCACGGCGAGGCCCGCGAGACCGTCGACGCGACGCTCCGCCATGCCGCGCACGCCTGCGGTCTCGACGCGCATCCCGGCGCCGTCCTCGCGACGCTCGCGCGGTTCAAGCAGCGCGGCCTCTCGCGGTGGCAACCGATGGAGGTGGCTCATGCCTGAGATCGTCCTCGACGAGACCGACCGCCGCATCGTCAACGAACTGCAGGGCGGATTCCCCGTGTCCGCACGCCCTTTCCGGACCGCCGCGCGGCGCATGCGCATCAACGAGGTCGACCTGATCGCGCGTGTGAAGAAGCTCCTCGCGAACGGCGTGCTCACGCGTTTCGGCCCGCTCTTCCAGATCGAGCGCGCCGGCGGGCAGTACGTGCTCTGCGCGATGCAGGTGCCGGCCGACCGCTTCGACGAGATCGCAGCGACGCTCGGCGCCATGCGCGAGGTCGCGCACAACTACGAGCGCACGCACACGCTGAACATGTGGTTCGTCGTCGCGGCCGAGACCCAGCCGGAGATCGACGCCGTGCTCGCCGACATCGCGACGAAGACCGGGATCGAGGTGATCGCGATGCCGAAGCTGCGCGAGTACTTCCTCGATCTCCGCTTCACCGTATAGGCGAGGGACACGATGAACGCCCGCCTCGACCCGCCCGGCCTCGACCCGATCGATCGCGCGATCGTCCTCGCCACCCAGGACGGCCTCCCGATCACGAGCCGCCCTTACCACGCCGTCGCGCGCTCGCTCGGCCTGCGCGCCGACGACGTGATGATGCGCATCGAGCGCATGCGCGAGGCCGGCGTGATCCGGCGCATCGGCGTCGTGCCGAACCACTACGCCATCGGCTACACCGCGAACGGCATGACCGTCTGGGACGTCGACGACGCGCGCATCGACGCCCTCGGCATGCGCATCGGCGCGCTCGACTGCGTGAGCCACTGCTACCAGCGGCCGCGGCATCCGCCCGCCTGGCCGTACAACCTGTTCGCGATGGTGCACGGCCACGATCGCGCGGAATGCGAGGCGAAGGCCGCGGAGATCCGCACGCTGCTCGGCGATGCGTGCCGCGCGTCCGACATCCTCTACAGCACGCGAATCCTCAAGAAGACCGGCCTGCGGCTCGCCGCACGCCCGGACCCCGCGGACGCCACGAACGCCGGTGCAGACAGCGCACCGGCCGACACCTGACGTCCCTCCACGATCCAGTCACGGAGAAGATCCATGCTGCGCATCACGAATCTCATGAAGTCCCTGCTGGCACCGGCGGCCGAACAACGCCCCGCTGCCGCCCCCGTCGCGCCCGTCGTGATCTGGAACCTGATCCGGCGCTGCAACCTGTGCTGCGAGCACTGCTACTCGATCTCGGCCGATCGCGACTTTCCCGGCGAGCTGACGACCGCGGAAGTCTTCGCGACGCTCGACGACCTGCGCGCGTTCGGCGTGCCGGCGCTGATCCTGAGCGGTGGCGAACCGCTGCTGCGGCCCGACCTCTTCGAGATCGCGGCGCGCGCGAAGGCCATCGGCATTCCGTACGTCGGCCTCTCGACGAACGGCACGATCATCGACGAGCCGATGGCCGACCGCATCGCGGCCGCCGGCTTCGACTACGTGGGCATCAGCCTGGACGGCCGCCCCGCGACGCACGACCGCGTCCGTCGCATGGCCGGCTCGTACGACGCGGCGCTGCGCGGGCTGCGCCTCTCGCGCGACCTCGGCGTGAAGGTCGGCGTGCGCTTCACGATCACGGAACGCAACGCCGACGACCTCGACCATCTCCTCGAACTCATCGAGGTCGAGGACATCGACCGCTTCTACCTGTCGCATCTCAACTACGGCGGACGCGGCAACGTGAACCGCGGACGCGACGCCATGCACCTCACGACGCGCGCCGCGATGACGCGGATCTTCGACACGTGCCGGGCCGGCCTCGAACGCGGCAGGCCGCGCGAGTTCACGAGCGGCAACAACGACGCCGACGGCGTGTTCATGCTCCAGTGGGCGATGGAGAAATTCCCCGAACGCGCCGACGCACTGCGCGCCCGGCTCGAAGCGTGGGGCGGCAACTCGTCCGGCGTGATGATCGCGAACATCGACAACCTCGGCCGCATCCACCCCGACACGTACTGGTGGGATCACACGCTCGGCAACGTCCGCACCGAACGCTTCTCGGACGTCTGGCGCTTCACCACCGATCCGCTGATGCTCGGACTGCGGCAGCGCCCGCGCCCCGTGAAGGGCCGCTGCGCCGCGTGCGCGTCGTTCGCGATCTGCGGCGGCAACACGCGCGTGCGTGCGCTCCAGGTCACGGGCGATGCGTGGGAGGAAGACCCCGGCTGCTATCTCACGGACGAGGAGATCGGTGTCACCGATGCCTCGCCGCGCGTGCAGACGACGCCCTACCGCCGCGGCGCCGTGGAGAAGAGCCATGCGTGACGCACTCGCCACCGCGCTCCGCGTCGTCCCGCTGCTCGCCGTCCTCGCGTGGACAGCGCCCGCGCGCGCCGAACCTGCCGCCGACTACCAGCAGTTCTGCGCGTCGTGCCACGGCGCCGACCGCCTCGGCGCGATGGGCCCTGCCCTGCTGCCGGAGAATCTCGAACGCCTGAAGCGCGCCGACGCCGCGAAGGTCATCGCGCAGGGCCGCACCGCGACGCAGATGGCGGGCTTCGCCGACCGCCTCACGCCGGAGGCCATCGAGGCGCTCGCCGACTACGTCTACTCGCCGCTGCCCGAGACGCCGCGCTGGGGGCTGGACGAAATCCGCGCATCGAAGATCACGTACCCGGAGAAGCCGGCGACGCGCCCCGCGTTCGACGGCGATCCGCTGAACCTCTTCGTCGTCGTCGAGGCCGGCGATCATCACGTGACGATCCTCGACGGCGATCGTCTCGAACCGCTCGTGCGCTTCGCCTCGCGGTACGCGCTGCACGGCGGGCCGAAGTTCACGCCCGACGGCCGCTACGTGTTCTTCGCGTCGCGCGACGGCTGGGTCTCGAAGTACGACCTCCGGACGCTCTCGCTCGTCGCCGAGATCCGGGTCGGCATCAACACGCGCAACATCGCAGTGTCCGGCGACGGACGCTTCGTGATGGCCGGCAATTACCTGCCGCACACGCTCGTCGCGCTCGACGCCCGCACGCTCGATCCGATCCGGGTCATCGACGTCCGCGACACGACGGGTCGCACCTCGCGCGTGTCGGCCGTGTACGACGCGGCGCCGCGCAAGAGCTTCGTGGCCGCGCTGAAGGACGTTCCGGAACTGTGGGAGCTCACGTACGACGATCGCGCCGAACCGGTCTACGAGGGCTACGTCCACGACTACCGCAGCAAGGAGGGCATCCCCGTCGCGGGGCCGTTCCCGCCGCGGCGCACGAAGCTCGACGGCATCCTCGACGATTTCTTCTTCGACCCGACGTACGCATACGTGATCGGCGCCGCCCGCGACGGCAAGGGCGGACAGGTCGTGAACCTCGACGTGCGCCGCAAGGTCGCCGACGTGCCGCTGCCCGGGCTCCCGCATCTCGCGTCGGGCATCAGCTGGACGTGGCAGGGCCGGCAGGTGCTCGCAACCCCGAATCTGAAGACGGCGGTCGTGAGCGTCATCGACATGAAGACCTGGCAGTCCGTGAAGGAGATCCCGACGCTCGGCCCGGGCTTCTTCCTGCGCAGCCACGAGAACATCCGGCATGCGTGGGTCGACGCGTTCAACAGCCCGCGCCGCGACACGATCCAGCTGATCGACAAGGTCACCCTCGAGCCCGGCGCGACCGTCACGCCGGCGCCCGGGAAGATCGCCGCCCATACCGAATTCACGCGCGACGGCCGCTACGCACTCGTGTCCGTGTGGGACATGGACGGCGCCATCGTCGTCTACGACACCACGACGCTCGCCGAGGTGAAACGTCTGCCGATGGTGAAGCCGGTGGGCAAGTACAACGTGTTCAACAAGATCACGCGCTCCAGCGGGACGAGCCATTGAGCAGCGCCGGATGCATCGTCGTGAACGCCCGGGCGCGCACCGCGGCCGGGTCGCTGCCGCGATTCCGTGCGGTGCAAGCGACCATGGTGTTCGCAGCGGCAGCGCGCGCGTGAACGGAGGCAATTGAATGGAATTCATCCGGGCATCGGGCCGCCGCATCTTTCTCGGCATCGAGGCGCTCTTCAACCGGGCCTTCGGCGACCGCCTGAATCCGTTCTACCGGCTCGGCGAGATCGCCTTCTATCTCTTCTGGATCGTCGCCGTCTCCGGGCTGTACCTCTACGCGTTCTTCCGGACCGGCGTCCACGAGGCGTACGCGTCGGTGCAGGCCTTCCACACGGCCCAACCCTGGATCGGCGGCATCCTGCGCAGCGCGCACCGCTACGCGTCCGACGCGCTCGTCGTCACGATGCTGCTGCACCTCGTGCGGCATTTCTGCTTCGACCGCTATCGCGGGTATCGCTGGTTCTCGTGGATCACCGGCGTCGTCGTGCTGTGGCTCGTCTACGCCTCGGGGATCAACGGCTTCATGCTCCCCTGGGACCGCCTCGCGCAGTTCGTCGTCGTCGCCACGACCGAGTGGCTCGACTGGCTGCCGCTCTTCTCGGGCCGGCTCGCGCGCAACTTCATCACCGACGCGGCCGTGAGCGACCGGCTGTTCTCGCTGCTGTCCTTCCTGCACATCGGCATCCCGCTCGTGCTGCTGCTCGTGCTCTGGATCCACATCCAGCGCGTGCCGCGCGCGCGCACCGTGCCGCCCGCGCCGATCGCGGTGCCGATCGCACTGATGCTCGTCGCGATGTCGGTCGCCGCGCCGATCCTCGGCAGCGATCCGGCCGACCTCGCGAGCCTTCCGACGCGGATCGACTTCGACTGGTTCTACCTCGCGACCTTCGCCGTGATGTACGACGTGTCGACGACGGCCTCGTGGGCCATGCTCATCGGCGGGACGGCGCTGCTCGTCGTGCTGCCGTGGCTGCCGCCGCGGCGCGGA
>CAUJJX010000088.1 GCA_963205165.1 Pseudomonadota bacterium
CGACGAACCACTGCGGTGTCTGCCATTCGTTCGACGAAGGCGAACCCGCCCGCCAGGGACCGAATCTCTTCGGCGTGCTCGATCGTCCTGCGGGCAGCGTCCCGGACTTCGCGTACTCGGCAGCCTTCGTGAAAGCGGTGACGGGAAGGTCGTGGACGCCGGAGCAGCTCGACCGCTGGCTCGGTGATCCGCAGTCGGTCGCGCCGGGGACGGTGATGCTCTACAGGCAGGACGACGAGGACAAGCGCGCGCTGCTGATCCGCTTCCTCGAATCGCTGCGGTAGCGCCCGTTCTGCGGCCAGTGCGAATACGGCCGGCGACTCCGCAAAAAAGACGGCCTGCCGGGGAGGGCAGGCCGAAAGTCACGGAGGATCTCGGTGGACGGGCAGCGAGGAACTCGCCGCGGGTCACCGAGCCTTCTTTTTGCAATCCACGTGCCACTGGCGGACGCCATTGAAATCAGCAGGTTGCGGATTTCGCGACCGCCGCGACGGCACCGCCCCGGTGCGCCACGGTTGCGACCGCACCAGAACCGTCCGCCGGATCTCAGCCGATGCGGTACCGGTCGAGGATGTCGCGATCGACGTCGACGCCGATGCCGGGGCGCATCGGAATGTCGATCCAGCCATCCTTCTGGATCGCGGGTTCGCGGACGAGCATCTGGCGGAACGGATGCGACGAGCGGTCGTATTCGAAGATCGGCTCCTCGGCGAACACCGAGTGATGCGCAACGGGCACGGCCGCGATGAGCTGCAGTGACGCCGCCTGCGCGATGGCCGAACCCCAGACGTGCGGATTGACCTGCGCCCCGTGCGCCTGCGCGAGCGTGATGACGTGCCGCGCGGCCGTGAATCCACCGACCGATCCGAGATCGGGCTGTGCGATGTCGACGGCACCGGCGCCGAGGAAATCCCGGAAGCCGTAGAGCGTGTGCTCGTTCTCGCCACCGGCGACCGGCATCGAGACGCGGCTGCGCACTTCGCGATAACCCTGGATGTGCTCCGGTGCGACCGGCTCCTCGTACCAGCGCAGGTCGTGATCGGCGAGCGCGTGACCGAGACGGATCGCGTCGCCGACGCCGTACGCGTGGTTCGTGTCGATCATCAGCGTGACGCCCTTGCCTTCGATCGCGCGGCCGATGGCGGCCATCACGGCGATGTCGTCCTTCAATCCGTATCCGAGCTTCACCTTCATCGCACGGAAACCGGCCTCGTGGTGCGCGAGCGCTTCGTCGGCGAGACGGGCCGCCTCGCCCTGCCCCGAGATCCGGTAGAAGCCTGTCGCGTAAGCCTGCACGCGCGTGCGGAACGCGCCGCCCAGCAGGCGATGTACCGGCACGCCGTAGGCCTTCCCGGCGATGTCCCAGAGGGCGATGTCGATCGCGCTGATCGCAGCCGTCACCGAGCCCTTGCGGCCGTAGTCGCGGGTCATGTGATACATGCGGTGCCACAGCACCTCGATGTCGAGGGGGTCCGCACCGATCAGCAGCGGACGCAGCGCCGAATCGATCACGGCGGTCGCGATCTGCGGCGGCTCGAGCCCCTGGGCGAACGCCTCGCCCCAGCCCGTGATGCCTTCGTCGGTGATGACCTCGACGATCGTCGAGGAACGGCTGCGCACCCAGCCCTGCGAGAAAGCGAAGGGCGTGTCGAGGGGCGTGCGCAGCGGATGGATGCGGATGTCGATGATCTTCATCGGTCGGACCTCGTCAGGATTTCCTGTCGCACGGGAACGCGGCCATCAGGCCCTGCATGATCAGGTAGCGCTGCGGCCGCCACATCTCGGTCGGATGCGATTCGAAGTAAGCGAGGACCGCGGCGCGGCGCGCCTCCTCGCGATCGTCTTCGGGCGTGCAGACGATGCGGCCTTCCCACTTGTTGGCCGCGTTGTCGATGTAGCGCTGCGCGAGTTCCTTCGCCTTGGGCGTGGTCCGGCGCAGCAGGCCGAGGAATTCCTCGCCGTCGTCCTCCGCGAAGGCCGGTGCCGCGGACGTCGCGAGCAGGACGAGGACAGGAAGCAGGATGCGTTTCATGGTGATCGACTCCGGTGACAGCGCAGACGGATGACGGACGACCCTCGCGCCATGATTCTGGTGGCGCCTCGCGGAACATCGCGGCGTGACGACGTGCGACCGACGGACGGTGCATCAGCACCGGGGGCGCCGGGGCACGAAACCACGCCACGCACGTCACGAACCGGCGCCGTGAAAACGCGCCGCAAGAAACTTGCACTGCAATAACGTGCACTGCAAAAAGAAAAGGGCCGGCGAGTGCCGACCCTTGTTCTTCCGGAAGGGTCAGCCTGATGGATGCCCGCCCCTTCTTTGACTGCGTTACTGCCTTGCTGCTGAACGGGGGCCGGCGTGTTGCCGACCTCTGTTCATGACTCGGAGTTCCTTGGTGCCGCTGGCCGGATTCGAACTGGCGACCTTCGCATTACGAATGCGCTGCTCTACCAACTGAGCTACAGCGGCTCGCGAGGGCGCGGAGTATAGCGGAACATTCCGCGAAAACGCACGCGCCTTTTTCGGCTTCGCGGATCAGCGGTGCTTGAACACCGGCTTGCGCTTCTCGACGAAGGCGGCCATGCCTTCCTTCTGGTCTTCGGTGGCGAAGGTCGAGTGGAACAGGCGGCGTTCGAAACGCACGCCTTCGGCGAGCGTCGACTCGTAGGCGCGGTTCACGGACTCCTTCGCCATCATCACGATGGGCTGCGACAGCTCGGCGATCTTCGCGGCCGTCGAGACGGCATCGTCGACGAGCTGCGCGAGCGGCACGATGCGGCTGACGAGTCCGACACGTTCGGCTTCGGCGGCGTCCATCATGCGGGCCTGTCCGAGGAGGGTCATCTCCATCGCCTTCGACTTGCCGACGTAGCGCGGCAGGCGCTGCGTACCGCCGGCCCCGGGGATCACACCGAGATTGATCTCGGGCTGACCGAACTTCGCGTTCTCGGCACACAGGATGAAGTCGCACATCATCGCCAGCTCGCAGCCGCCCCCGAGTGCGAAGCCCGCGACCGCCGCGATCACCGGCTTGCGGCAGCGCGCGACGCGTTCCCACTCGGCCGTGATGAAGTCGGCCTTGTAGACATCCATGTATGTCTTGGTCTGCATGTCCTTGATGTCGGCGCCGGCCGCGAACGCCTTCTCGCTGCCGGTGATCACGATCGCGCCGATGTTCTCGTCCGCCTCGAACGTGTCGATCGCCGCAGCGAGCTCGCGCATCAGCGCGGGGGACAGCGCGTTCAGCGCCTTCGGACGGTTGAGGGTGACGAGACCGACCTTGCCGCGGGTCTCGATGAGGATGTTCTCGAAGCTCATCGTCTTGGGTTTCCTGAGGGGCTGGTGGGACAATCCGCCGCCGCGTCAGACGCGGTGCGCATGCGATCCGGCACGCCGGATCCGCCGAGACAGCTCCGGAGAGGAACCGCCCCATGCAATACCAATCGATTCTATTTGAGATCACCGACGGCGTGGCCACGCTGACGCTCAACCGCCCCGACCGCCTCAACGCATTCACCGAGGCGATGCACGAGGAGATCCGCCACGCCATCGGCCGGGTCGAGCAACCCGACGCAGCGCGCGTGCTCGTCATCACCGGCGCCGGCCGCGGGTTCTGCGCCGGTCAGGACCTCCAGGACCCCGTGATGTCCGGCGACGTCGGTGCCACGCTCGAACAGAACTACAACCCGCTGCTGCACCGGCTCCACGCGCTGCCGATGCCGGTCATCGCGGCCGTCAACGGCATCGCGGCCGGCGCAGCGGCGAACCTCGCACTCGCCTGCGACCTCGTCATCGCGACGCGGTCCGCGAGCTTCCTCCAGGCCTTCGCGCGCATCGGATTGATCCCCGATGCCGGCGGCACCTACACGCTCCCGCGCCTCGTCGGGCTGCAGCGCGCGATGGGCCTCGCGATGCTCGCGGAGCCGCTGCCCGCCGAGAAGGCCGAACAGTGGGGCCTCATCTGGAAGTGCGTCGACGACGACAGGTTCGCGGACGAAGTGGCGGCGCTCGCGCGTCGCCTCGCGACGGGTCCGACGCAGGCCTACGCACTCACGAAGCGCGCGCTGCGGGCGTCGGTCGACCAGGATTTCGCGGCCCAGCTCGCGACCGAGACGACCCTGCAGCGCGAGGCCGGTGCCGGCGCGGACTTCCGCGAAGGTGTCGCGGCATTTCTCGGGAAGCGTCCGGCGAAGTTCACAGGCAAGTAGGAACGACCGCCCGCAGGCGGGGTCCGTGCCTTCGGGTCAGGCCCCGCTGCGGATCCGGATGATGAGATCGAGCCCGGCCGCCACCTTGCCCGGCGGCAGGGACGGCAGGCCGCCGATGGCGATCCGGTCGGCCTCGATGTCGGTGATCTCGCCCGTCTCGACATCGTAGAAGTGGTGGTGCGGCGCCATGTTCGGATCGTAGAAGACCTTCGTCGGATCGACGATCACCTCGCGCACCAGCCCCTTCTCCACGAACAGCTTCAACGTGTTGTAGACGGTCGCCTTGGATGTCTCGGCGTGCCGGGCATTCACGGCCGCCAGCACCTGGTCGGCGGAAAGATGCGTCATCCGGGCGAAGAGCGCCCGTGCGATCTCGATGCGCTGATGGGTCGGACCGATGCCGTGCTCGCGGAGCCGTTCGGTCAGCTGGGGTCGAGGGTCGGTCAGGTGCGGCATGGCCCGAGTCTAGGACAGGAGTCTGGACTCTGTCTAACCGCCCGCGTCGTACCACCGGAACCGCCGGGTCGCCTCGCGTCCGGACGCCGGCAACCCGCGACCGACCGCCGGTCGTTCCGGGATTCCGGCCATCCGTCAGCTGTGTTTGCCGCGGCCCCGCGGCGCTGCCTACCATCGGGTCGTCCTCTGGGAGAAAGCGCATGCAACGACAATCTGGCGTGACCCTGATCGAGCTGCTGATCGTGGTCGCCATCGGCGGGATCCTGGCGTCCATCGCCCTCCCCGCCTACCGCGACTACGTGATCCGCGGCAAGCTCACCGATTCGCAGGCGTCGCTGAGCGCCACCCGCACCCGGCTGGAGCAGTACTACCAGGACAACCGGAGCTACCCGGCGGCCTGCGGCGGCACCGCGACCGGACTCCCGACCTTCACGATGCCCACGAGCCAGTACTTCACGTACGCCTGCGCCGCCGGCACGACGGCGGGTCAGAACTACACGCTGACCGCCACGGGCGTCTCGACGCAGGGCACCGGCGGCTTCGTCTTCACGATCGACGAGCAGGGCACGCGCAGCACGACGGGCGTGCCGTCGACGGGCGGCTGGTCCACCCGGACCGGTTGCTGGGTCACGAAGAAGCCGAACAACTGCTGACATGAACAACCACGGCCAGCGCGGCGCGACACTGATGGAGTTCCTGATCGGCTTCGTGATCGCCGGCATCCTCGTGGCGCTCGCCGTGCCTTCGTTCCGCGACTGGATCGTGAACACCCAGGTCCGGACCGCATCCGACGGCATCAAGGACGGCCTCGCGTTCGCACGCGCCGAGGCCGTCCGGCGGAACACACCGGTGCGCTGGCGCATGCCGACCGACGGCGAGGCGGGCTGGGTCGTCGAGGCGTTCGATCGCGGCGCCAGCAGCTGGACGCAGGTCCAGCAGCGCGTGTCCGCGGAGGGCACGCCCAGCGTGGTCGTCACGGCATCGCAGTCAACGGTCACGTTCCTCGGCACCGGCACCGTGACGCCGACACCGACGGCCGCCATCACGTACGGCATCTCGAATCCGAACGGCGGGGATTGCCAGACGGCGGCCGGCGACGGCAGCGTGCGCTGCCTGCGGGTCACCGTGAGCACGGGAGGCCAGATCAGGATGTGCGATCCGGTCCTCCCCACCGGGAGCGCTGCCGCATGCTGAACACCCGTCCGCACCGCACGCCGTCGCGCCCCCGCAGGCAGCAGACGGGCGTGATGCTGCTCGAGGCCCTGATCGCGATCCTGATCTTCTCGCTCGGGATCCTCGCGATCATCGGCCTGCAGGCCCAGTCGATCCGCAACAGCTCCGAGGCGAAGTACCGCGCCGACGCGAGCTTCCTCGCCAACCAGCTGATCGGCTACATGTGGACCGACCCCGCGAACTTCGCGGCGTACGCCCACATGCCGACCGGGACCGTCTGCGAGCCCACGGGCTCCGCGTCGACGAACACGAACGTGACGGCCTGGCTCGCGAACGTCCGGGGGCTCCTGCCCGGCGCGACCGACGCGATGCAGTCCATCGCCGTCGACACCGGCACGCGCCAGGTCACCGTGCGCATCTGCTGGCCGTCGCCCACAGGCAACCACAACATGGTCGTCACGACGAGGCTGAGCACATGAACGCACCGCCCCCCATGCGCGGGCGCCCCGCCCTTCCCGGCACCCAGCGCGGCATGAGCCTCATCGACGTGCTCGTCGGCATGGTGATCGGCCTCATCGGGATGATCGTCGTGTTCCAGTCGTTCAATGCGTTCGAGTCGCAGAAGCGCACGACGATGACGGCCACCGACGCCCAGGAATCCGGCCTGATGGCGCTCACGACGATCGAGCGCGAGATGCGGCTCGTGGGCTACGGGATGTACTACGGCAACCGCGCCATCTGCGCGAGCATGCGGCAGTGGGCCAACAGCGGTATCGAGACGATCCCGAACGTCCTGCCCATCGCGATCGCGAACGGCGCGAGCAACGCCTCGGACGCCGTGACGCTCACGTACAGCACCTCGGCATTCGGCGCGACGCCGGCCATGATCCAGGTGAACTTCGACGGCAGCACGCCCGCGGTGATCGTCGACAACGCGGTCGGCAACAGCGCATTCCGGATGGGCGACCACATCCTCATCGGCACGCCGTCCGTGCCTACGCGCCCCTGCGTCCGCCTCCAGGTGAGCAGCGTCATCAGCGACCCGACGGCGCCGCAGCGGGTGTCGCTGCAGCTGGAATCGGGCACGACGGCGCCCGCGAATCCGCCCGCTGCGCAGCTCCGGACGCTCGTCCCGACGGGCGGGTACAGCAACAACCCAGACCCCGCCCTCGCCAGTGTGGTGACCAACATGGCGGCAATGCGGCGCGTCACGTACGGCGTCGTGCTCGACAGTTCATACAACGGCAGGCTGCAGGCGCAGGACATCACCGGCGGCACTGCGGCCGTCGACGTCGCGGACGGCATCGTGAACATGCAGGCGCAGTACGGCATCTCGACGACGCCGCAGACGATGGAGGTCTCGAGCTGGGTCGACGCCACCGGGACCTGGGCCGCCCCGGGCGAGGCGGATGCCGGACGGATCAAGGCCGTGCGCATCGCCGTCGTGGCCCGCAGCCAGCTGCTCGAGAAGGAAGCCGTCACGGGTGTCGGCGTGACCTGCTCGAACACCTCGGGCGACAACGCCAACGGCCCCTGCGCGTGGCGCGACACGACAGCGAACCCGGCGCCGGTCATCGACCTGTCCGCGAACACGAACTGGCAGCGCTACCGCTACCGCGTCTACGAGACGATCGTGCCGCTCCGCAACGTGATGTGGCAAACCTTCCAGTAGGAGTGCAGTCCGCCATGCGTCGAACCCCCTCCGCTGCCCCGCGACGACAATCGGGCGTCGTCCTCGTGATCTCCCTGATCGTGCTCGTCGCGCTCACGCTCGCGGGGCTCGCCCTCGTCCGCTCGACCGACACCGGCAACGTCATCTCCGGCAACTTCGCCTTCCGGATGGCCGCACTGCAATCGGTCGACACGGGCGTCGAGGCCGCCTTCACCGCGATCACGTCGGCGAGTGGCTTCGCAGCTACGCCGACAACCGCCGTGACGACCACCGCCGGACGCTACTCGCCGCTCCTCCTGACCGACACGACACCGGCCGACGGACTCCCGGACATCGACTGGTCCGCGCTGCCCGGCACGACGGTCTCGGGCAACACGGTGCGCTGGATCGTCGAGCGCATGTGCTCGGAAAACGTGATCCAGGAGGACGCTGCGTCCCGCTGCGCCGTCCTCCCCGGACCGTCGGTCCAGTCGTTCAAGCAGGGCGAATCCACGCCGAGCAATACCCCTGTGTACAGCGGATACCGCGTGACGATCCGGGTCGAGGGTCCGCGCAACACCGTGGTGTTTGCACAGTCGGTCATCGCCATGTGAGGTCCGCGCAGCGGACCCCGGCACACAAGAGCCA
>CAUJJX010000089.1 GCA_963205165.1 Pseudomonadota bacterium
CCGCGTTGCACGCGAAGCTCGTACGCTCGCGCGCCGGGTGTCCAACCCGGCTCCGGTTTGCGCCTTGCTCGAAGCGTTCGCGCCGGCAACGCATCTGGCATCCGTAGTGTTAACAGGCCCTACGCCCTGCGCCGCCTCGCCATCGCGCCGACGAGGCCGAGACCCGCGAGCATCAGCGCGTACGTCTCCGGCTCCGGCACCGCGACCATGACCTTCTCGAACCCGACGCCGTCGAGGCCGATCCCGAGGTTGTTGCTGAGCGCACCGTTCGCCACGCCGGTGAACGAGATCCGGACGCTCGTCGCGTCCGCGATCCAGTCGAAGGACTTCTGCTCCCAGTCCATCGTCCCGCTCTGGTAGACGTTCGTGAACAGCGTCGCGGGGCCGTTGTTGAACTTCACGCTGACGGTCGACGATCCGAACGGCGCGTAGTCGCCGAGGAAGAACGACAACCGGTACGTCGATCCGATCTCGGTCGCGACGGCGTCCGAGATGAGCCCCTTGTCGTAACCGATGTTGCCGGTGAGATCGACCCACTGGAACCCGTCGGCCGCCGGCAGGAATTCGGTGCGCGTGTTCTGCGTCTCGCCGGCGCCCGTCGCGGTCCAGCCGGTGATCGCGTTCGAACCCGACGGATAGAAGATGTAGTTGTAGCCGGCGATGCTCGGCGATTCGAACGACCCGTTGACGAGCAGGTTGTCGGCGTGGGCCGTGCCGGTGATCGCGAGGATGGCGCCCAGGAGCGCGTGCTTCGGATGCATGTCTTGGTGGTCTCGTGTTGGATGACGGCGATGCGAACTGCGGCCGATTGTCGCACCGCATGGCAGCTTCCGTGCCTCGGCTGATTAGCGCTTTCCGTTCATCGGGATAGCTCGCGCGCAGCCGGCCGCGGCGACGCGGACGTAAGAAACGCCGACGCGGACGACAGGGTGCCGGCCCGCGGCCGGCGATGTCGTGACCACCGGGCCCCGGCGTCAACGGACCCGGTCTCGCGACGTGGTCTCACCGGTCGGCCGGACGTTCGCCATTCCACCGATCGCCGATGCGCAATCCGCGAATATCATGGCGCCCCACCGACCGTTCCCGAGCCTCCGCCCATGCGTTCCCGCCTGCACGTCGTCGCTGCCCTCGCCCTCGCCGCACTCCTGCCCTTCACGCCCGCTGCCGCCCAGGACTTCCCGCGGAAGCCCGTGAAGATCATCGTGCCCTTTCCGCCCGGCGGCACGCCCGACATGCTCTCGCGACTGCTCGCGCAGCGGGCCACGCAGATCCTCGGGCAGCAGGTGATCGTCGACAACCGGCCCGGCGCCGGTGGCAACGTCGCGATGGATCTCGTCTCGCGCGCGCCTGCCGACGGGCACACGCTGATCATGGGCACGGTCAGCACGTGCTCGGTCAACGAGTTCATCTTCAAGGGGCTCACCTACAACGTCGAACGCGACTTCGTGCCGCTGATGGAGGTCGGACGGATCTCGAACCTCCTGGCCGTGCATCCGTCGCTGCCGGTGAACTCCGTGAAGGACCTCGTCGCGCTCGCGAAGGCGAAACCCGGGACCCTGACCTACGCGACATCCGGCTACGCGACGACGCTGCATCTCACCGCCGAACTCTTCGAATCGAGCGCCGGCATCCAGATCCGGCACGTCCCCTACAAGGGCAGCGCACTCGCCGTGACGGCGCTCGTGGCCGGCGAGGTGAACTTCATGTTCGACAACATGCCGACGATCGCGCAGCAGGCGGCCGCCGGGAAAGTGCGTCCGCTCGCCGTCACCGGGCCGAAGCGCTCGAAGCTCTTCCCGAACGTCCCGACCATGCAGGAGGCCGGCTACAAGGATCTCGTCGTCCAGCCGTGGTTCGGCCTGCTCGCACCCGCGAAGGTGCCGCCGGCCGTCCTCGCGAAACTGAACGCCGCGTTCAACGAGGCGATGCGCGATCCGACGGTGCTGAAGCGCTTCTCGGAGATCGACCTCCAGCCCGTCGGCGGCAGCGGCGCCGACTTCCAGAAGCTCATCCGCGCCGAGGCGCAGAAGTGGGGCAAGCTGGTGCGCGAGAAGAACATCACGGCGGAGTGACGCGCAGGGCTTCCGCGAGGTCCGCGTGATAGCCCGCGGCTATCGGCACCACAGGAACAAACGAATTCCGGCGCGCAGCACGGCGGCCTAGGATTTGTTCGTGGTCGGGTGTGACACGCACGACATGCACGAGGCGGTGCCGGGAGCGATCTCCCTCGAGTCGTCTGCCACGCATGCTGGCGAACCGGGTCGTCGCGACCGGTGTCGACCGATCAACTACGCGCATGCCACGAGGGCCGGCAACATCGGATCGCGTGACGTCCGCACTTCCCTGCGCAACCGAGGAGAACGACATGAGTGGACACGACGCGAACGCCGCCGGCAGATGCCCCGTGATGCATGGCGGCGCCACATCGGCCCGCATGTCGAACGCGGACTGGTGGCCCGAGGCCCTGAACCTCGACATCCTGCATCAGCACGACACCAAGACGAATCCGCTCGGGGAGTCCTTCGACTACCGGAAGGAAGTCGCGACGCTCGACGTCGCGGCGCTGAAGCAGGACCTCACGGCCCTGATGACCGACAGCCAGGACTGGTGGCCGGCCGACTGGGGCCACTACGGCGGCCTGATGATCCGCATGGCATGGCACGCGGCCGGCACCTACCGCATCGCGGACGGCCGCGGCGGCGCCGGCACCGGCAACCAGCGCTTCGCGCCGCTCAATTCCTGGCCCGACAACACCAACCTCGACAAGGCGCGTCGCCTGCTGTGGCCGATCAAGAAGAAGTACGGCAACAAGCTCAGCTGGGCCGACCTGATCATCCTCGCGGGCAATGTCGCGTACGAGTCCATGGGCCTGAAGACCTTCGGCTTCGCCTTCGGCCGCGAGGACATCTGGCACCCCGAGAAGGACACCTACTGGGGTTCCGAGAAGGAATGGCTCGCACCGAGCGGCAGCGAGAACAGTCGCTACTCCGGCGAGCGCGATCTCGACAATCCGCTGGCCGCCGTGATGATGGGACTCATCTACGTGAACCCCGAGGGCGTGGACGGCAAGCCCGACCCGCTGAAGACCGCGCACGACGTGCGCGTGACCTTCGCCCGCATGGCCATGAACGACGAGGAGACCGTCGCCCTGACCGCCGGCGGACACACGGTGGGCAAGGCGCACGGCAACGGTGACGCGAAGCGGCTCGGACCCGCGCCCGAAGCCGCGGATCTCGAGGAACAAGGTCTCGGCTGGAACAACCACACGACCCGGGGTGTGGGCCGCGACACCGTGACCAGCGGGATCGAAGGCGCCTGGACCACGCATCCGACCCGCTGGGACAACGGTTACTTCGACCTGCTGCTCGGTTACGAGTGGGAACTGAAGAAGAGCCCGGCCGGTGCGTGGCAGTGGGAACCCGTCGGCATCCGCGAAGAGGACAAGCCGGCCGACGTCGAGGATCCCTCGATCCGCCACAACCCGATCATGACCGACGCCGACATGGCCATGAAGATGGACCCGGCGTACCGGGCCATCTCGGAGCGCTTCCACAAGGATCCGGCGTACTTCTCGGACGTGTTCGCCCGCGCCTGGTTCAAGCTGACCCACCGCGATCTCGGGCCGAAGTCCCGCTACATTGGTCCCGAGGTGCCCGCCGAAGACCTGATCTGGCAGGACCCCGTGCCGGCCGGTCGCACCGGTTACGACGTCGCGGCCGTCAAGGAAAAGATCGCGGCCAGTGGACTGAGCATCGGCGAGATGGTGGCCACCGCCTGGGACAGCGCCCGCACCTTCCGCGGTTCGGACAAGCGCGGCGGCGCCAACGGCGCGCGCATCCGTCTCGCGCCGCAGAAGGACTGGGCCGGCAACGAGCCTGCGCGTCTCGCCAGGGTGCTCGGCGTGCTCGAAGGCATCGCGGCGCAGACCGGCGCCAGCGTCGCGGACGTCATCGTGCTGGCCGGCAACGTCGGCATCGAGCAGGCCGCGAAAGCTGCGGGCCACGACATCACGGTGCCCTTCGCGCCTGGGCGGGGCGACGCCACGCAGGCGATGACCGACGCCGAATCGTTCGACGTGCTGGAACCCGTCCACGACGGCTATCGCAACTGGCTCGCGAAGGACTACGCCGTCAACGCCGAGGCGCTGCTGCTCGACCGCACGCAGCTGATGGGGCTGACAGCGCACGAGATGACGGCACTGGTCGGCGGCATGCGCGTGCTGGGTACGAACCACGGCGGCAGCCGGCACGGCGTCTTCACCGACCGCGTCGGTGCGCTGACGAACGACTTCTTCGTGAACCTCACGGACATGGCCTTCACGTGGCAGCCGGTCGGCCGGAACCTGTACGAACTCCGCGACCGCAGGACAGGCGCGGTCCGGTGGACGGCCACCCGCGTGGATCTCGTGTTCGGTTCCAATTCGATCCTGCGGGCGTACGCGGAGGTCTACGCCCAGGACGACGGTCGCGAGAAGTTCGTCCACGATTTCGTGGCCGCCTGGACGAAGTTCATGAACGCGGACCGCTTCGATCTGAAGTGATGCACGGTCGGGTTGCCTGACCGCCTGCTGCGCTGCGCATCACGGACGCGGAGCGCGAGCGGCGGGCCACCTGCCCGGCGACCGAAGAAAGGCCGGACAGCCTGCGAGCTGTCCGGCCTTTCTCTCGGGACGTGGAACGAATGCTTCGCGGGGTCGTTCCGGATTCAGCGTCCGGGCGGTGCTCCGCGAGCACCCGGCCGGTTGCCGACGACGAGCCGCCCGACGCGCCGGAACGCCTGCCAGCCCGTCCAGATGCGGGCGGACCACGCGATCACGCGCTTCGGCCGCAGCACGACGAAGAGCGCGACCGCCCCGCCGATCAGGAAGGGTCGCGAGCGCACGACACGCCAGGCCGCGCCGATCCAGGTCGACGCGTCGAACCACGCGACGCCCGCACGGACGCGCCGCGAAAGCTCCTCGCGCTGCTGTCCCGCCCGCGCCACGAGTTCGCCGCGACGCCGACGGATGTCGACCAGCTCGCGATTCATGACCGCCCCGCGAGCTTGTCGCGATCCTTCGCGAGTTCGGAGAGCGTCGTGTCGAACAGCCGCGGACGACTGCGCGCGTATCGCATCAGCGCGAGCACGCAGGCGAGACCGCCACCGAAGAACACGAGGCACAGGACGCCGATGGCGGCGAGCCGGTGCGTGTCCCAGAAGAGCACGACGAGGAACATCACCGCGAGCAGGATCCCGACGCCGAGGAAGAACGCGGCGAACGCGGCGAACAGCAGCATCTGCCGCAGCCGGACGCGCTCCTCCTCGAACTCCGTGACCACGATCTCGATGCGGGTGTGGAGCAGCACCACGAAGGTCTGCGCGAACTGCCGGACGGAGTCCAGCAGCCCGCCGCCCCCGCCGCGTTCGTTCGGGGTGTCCGCCACGGACGTCAGCGCCGGCTGACCAGCATGCCGACGAGGAAGCCGACGCCGGCCGCGATGCCGACGGCCTGCCACGGATGCTCGTGCACGTACTCGTCCGTCGCCTTCGCGGCAGCCTTCGTGCGCGCCGCGATCGCCTGCTCGACGGAGACGAGACGGTCCTTCGCGGACGCGAGCGTCTCCATGATGCGGTTGCGGGCCGCGACGGCGCGGTCGCCGGTCTCGTGGGCCGTCGCCTGCATCAGCGCTTCGGCATCGGAGACGACGGCCCGGAAATCCTGCGCGAGACGATCGAGGGAAACCTGCATGTCGTTGCTCATGAAAACCTCCTGGGGTGGATGGAACAGGGTCCGACCGCGACGGCCGGGCGGGGTTCACGCGACGTTGCCGATGCATGGCATCCGCATCGGCGCGCGTCGCCGGCCCGATCGCCGGTCACAAGCCAACCATACGCCGATCGATCGACCGGAACGTTGTTCGCGGGCAATACGGACGCAGGTTGTTGCAGAGACGGCCGCTGCGTCGGTCTCCTGCCGCACCGACGTTGGCGACAGCCTGCTCCGGACGCGGTCCGGGTTGCGGCGTCGATCGCCCGCCGCGCCGCCGACGTGCCGCTCAACCCTCGGCAGCGAGCAGCGAACGCAGTGCCGTCTTCAGCACTTTCCCGTAGTTGTTCTTCGGCAGCGCGTCGACGAAGCGGTAGCGCTTCGGGCGCTTGAATCGCGCGATGTGATCGAGGCACTGGCGATCGAGCGCCGCCTCGTCGACCGATGCCCCCGGCCGCAGCACGACGAACGCGACGACCTCCTCGCCCCATTCCGGATGCGGCGCACCGACGACGGACGCCTCCGCGACCGACGCGTGCGCGAGCAGCACTTCCTCGACCTCGCGCGGATAGATGTTCGTGCCGCCGCTGATGATGAGGTCCTTGCTGCGGTCCTTCAGCGTGAGGAATCCGTCGGCGTCGAGCGCACCGACGTCGCCCGTGTGCAGCCATCCGCCGCGCAGCGCCGCGGCCGTCGCATCGGGACGATTCCAGTAGCCGCGCATCACGGTGTCGCCGCGCACGAGGACTTCGCCCGTCTCGCCGGCGGACAGCGGACGATCGTCCTCGTCGGCGACCATCACCTCGACCGACGCGTACGGCAACCCGACGGAGGCGAGCCGTTCGAGGAAGCGCGGATGCGCGCGGTCGACGTGATGCGCACGACCGAGCGCCGTGATCGTCATCGGGCTCTCGCCCTGTCCGTAGATCTGCACGAGCCGCGGCCCGAGCACGTCGAGCGCCTTCAGGCAGTCGGCGACGTACATCGGACCGCCGCCGTAGACGATGGTCTTCAGGCCGGACACGTCCGCTGCCGCTGCGGACGGATGCTCCACGAGCCGCTTCACCATCGTCGGCGCCGCGAAGCAGGTCATGCCGCGGTGCGCCCGCATCAGCTCGAACATCTCGGGCGGGTCGAACCCGCCGCTCGCCGGGATCACCTGCGTCGCCATCGCCGCGACGTGCGGAATCATGTACATCCCCGAGCCGTGCGACATCGGCGCGGCGTGGAGCACGCAGTCGTCCGGCGCGATCGAATCGACGTCGGAGAAATAGCTGAGCGTCGCGGCGAGCAGGTTGCGGTGCGTGAGCATCGCGCCCTTCGGCTGGCCCGTCGTGCCGCTCGTGTAGAAGAGCCACGCGACGTCGTCGGGCGCACCGCCGGAGATCGCGGCCGTCTCGCGGCGCGCGAGGCGTTCGTACTCCGCGGACAGCACGTCGATGATCGGCAGCCCCGGCGGCGCGACGGACGCGTTCGTCTCCGCGTGATCGGGCGTGACGAACACGACGCGCGCGCCG
>CAUJJX010000090.1 GCA_963205165.1 Pseudomonadota bacterium
TGCCGGGAGGGGGACTCGAACCCCCACACCTTTCGGCGGCGGATTTTGAGTCCGCTGCGTCTACCGATTCCGCCATCCCGGCACGGGAAGGGGCGCGATTATCACCCAGCGGGCGGATGTGGCAAAGGGCGACCCTGCGCCGCCCCCTGCCACCCGCCGCATTTCAGCGGTGCGTCTTCAGGTGCCCGTAGCGCGCGACCCGGATGTCGGCCTGCGCCTGGTGCCCCGCGAAGCCCTCGATCGCGCAGAGCCGCGAGCAGTACTCGCCGATCATCGCGGAGGCTTCCGGCTTCACCTTCTGGTACGTGCACGTCTTGATGAACTTGCCGACCCACAGACCGCCCGTGTAGCGCGCGGCCTTGCGCGTCGGCAGCGTGTGGTTCGTGCCGATCACCTTGTCGCCGAAGCTCACGTTCGTTTCGGGCCCGAGGAACAGGGCGCCGTAGTTGTGCATGTTCTTCAGGAAATAGTCGGGGTCCTTCGTCATCACCTGCACGTGCTCGGACGCGATGCGGTCGGCCTCGATCACCATCTCCTCGTAGGTGTCGCACACGATGACCTGGCCGTAGTCCTTCCAGGCCTGGCCGGCGACGGCGGCGGTCGGGAGCGTCTTCAGCTGGATCTCGATCTGCGCCATCGTGTCGCGGGCGAGCTTCTCGGAGGTCGTCAGCAGGATCGCCGGCGAGTTGGGGCCGTGCTCGGCCTGGCCCAGCAGGTCGGTCGCGCAGATCTCGCCGTCGACGGTGTCGTCGGCGATCACGAGCGTCTCGGTGGGGCCGGCGAAGAGGTCGATGCCGACGCGGCCGGCGAGCTGGCGCTTGGCTTCGGCGACGTAGGCGTTGCCGGGGCCCGCGACCATGTCGGTCGGCTTGATCGTCTCGGTGCCGACGGCCATCGCGGCGATCGCCTGGACGCCGCCCAGCGCGTAGATCTCGTCGGCGCCGGCGAGGTGCATCGCGGTCACGATCGCGGACGACGGCTTGCCCTGGAAGGGCGGCGCGCACGCGATCACGCGGGGCACGCCGGCGACCTTCGCCGTCAGGATCGTCATGTGGGCCGACGCGACGAGCGGGTACTTGCCGCCGGGCACGTAGCAGCCGACGGAATTCACCGGCAGGTTCCTGTGACCGAGGATCACGCCCGGCAGCGTCTCGACCTCGACGTCCTTCATGGAGTCGCGCTGGATCTGCGCGAAGTTGCGGATCTGCGTCTGCGCGAACTTGATGTCGTCGACGTCGCGGGGCGGCATCGACTTGATGTGCGCCTCGATCTCGGCCTGCGTCAGCCGGAAGGACGGCGGCGACCACTTGTCGAACTTCTCCGACATCTCGCGGACGGCGGCGTCGCCGCGTTTCTCGACGTCGGCGATGATGCCCTCGACGGTCGCCCGCACCTTCGACTGTTCCGCCGCATCGTCGGCGGCACTGATGCCCTGCTTGAGATAACGCACCATGAAATGGATTCCTCGGCTGTCTGGATTGATCACCTGCGGAGTGCACGCTCGTCGCGCCCGCGAGCCCGTGACTTTACCGGGGGAGGCCGGGGCTGTCGCGTCGCCGCACACCCGCGGCGCACTTTCGGCGGCGTTGCGCGCGGGGCACGCACGTCGCACGCGGTCGCGAATAAAACTGCGACCGAAGACATCCGGAACCCGATCGGCCGCGTATCAGTCACCATCGCCCGTCACCCCCAACGAGGAATCTCCCATGACCCGCCGCTCCGCCCTGCTCGCCCTCGCCGCATTCTTCGCCGCGCCGCTCGCCGCCATCGCGGCCGGCCAGCCCTTCGAGCAGGCGCCCTTCGACGCCGCGCGCAAGGCCGGCAAGCCCGTGCTCGTGATGGTCTACGCCGACTGGTGCCCGACGTGCCGCAAGCAGGACCCCGTCGTCGAGGCGCTGCTGAAGACGCCGGAGTTCGCGAAGGTCGCGCTGTTCCGCGTCGACTTCGACATGCAGGAGGAAGTGCTCGCGGCCTTCAAGGTGCAGCGCCAGAGCACGCTGATCGTCTTCAAGGGCGAGCGCGAGGTGGCCCGTTCGACCGGCGACACGAAGCCGGATTCGATCGCCGCGATGCTGCGGAAGGGGCTGTGATGACGGACGGCCGATCCGGTCGTCGCGCTGCCGCGCGCGGGCCTGTGATGACCGACCGCCGCTCCGGTCTTCGCGCCGCGAACGGACGCTGACCCGCGTGGACCCCGGCTTCGCCACCTACGGACTCGCCGCGCTCGCGGGCGTGCTGTCCACGCTGTCGCCGTGCGTGCTGCCGCTCGTGCCGATCCTCGTCGGGACAGCCGCCGCGACGCACCGCCTCGGCCCCTTCGCGCTGGCGGCCGGGCTCGCGGCGTCGTTCACCGTGGTCGGCGTGTTCGTCACGGCCTTCGGCAGTGCGCTGGGCCTGACCGATCACACCTTCCGGATGGTCGCGGCGGTGCTGCTCGTGGCCTTCGGCGCGGTGCTGCTTTCCGATCGACTCCAGGCCGGATTCGCGGTGCTCGCTTCGCGTGCGTCCGGTGCCGGCCAGAACGCGCTGGGCCGCTTCCAGCCGCAGGGTCTGCACGGCCAGGTGCTGCTCGGATTGCTGCTCGGGCTCGTGTGGAGTCCGTGCGTCGGTCCGACGCTGGGCGCGACGATCACGCTCGCGAGCCAGGGCGAGGACCTCGGCCGCGCGACGCTCGTGATGCTGCTGTTCGGTCTGGGTGCGGGCGTGCCGCTCGTCGTGCTGGGGCTGCTCTCGCAGTCGGTGATGAAGCGCATCCGCGGCCGTCTGCTCGCGGCGGGGCATGCTGGCAAGCGCGTGCTCGGCGCGCTGCTGCTGATCGTGGGCGTGGCGATCCTGACGGGGGCCGACAAGCGTTTCGAGGCGTGGACGCTCGATCACGCGCCGGCCTGGCTGATCGATCTGACGACGGCGGTCTGAGGCTCGAAGGTTGTCGCAGGTCGAATTGGCGCGACGCGCGCAATCCGACGCGAACAGTATTGCGAACAACGGCGCTGGATTTCGACGCATGCGGTCTTGCGAGCGCCCGCGTCGGATTACGCGGCTGACGCCGCTGATCCGACCTAGGAAAAGCCGGTGTCGGATTACGCGGCTGCGTCGCTGATCGGCTGTACGGGACTGCTCACCCCCCGTCATTCCAGCGCAAGCTGGAATCCAGTCCGGCGGTGGCCGGTGCGGCGTCCGCTGCTGGACCCCAGCGTTCGCTGGGGTGACGGAATGAGCAATGACCGGCACCAAAGATCCAGCTGGCAGCGTCGCTCCGCGCTGAGATGCGAACAACGCCCGCCCTGACTCGGATCACGGCATCTGCACGAAGCGACCCGGGCGCCGGCCCGTGCCGCCAATTACAGCTTCAGATCGACGTTCGCCGGCTCGAGGTCCTGCGTGGACTCGCCCTTGTCGGTCGCGATCTGGGCACGCACCTTCTCGAGGCCAGGCAACCCTTCGGTCAGGCGGATCTTCAGCGCATCGATGCGCGCACCCGCGGCACCGGGGCAATCGAAGCGGTACATCGCCTGGATGTTGCCGTCGCCCTTCGTGGGGCGACCCTGGCCGTCGACCGCGAACGCATTGGCGTTCTCGACGACGCACTTCGCCTTCTCGGGGAACACGAACAGCTTGTCGGCGGCCTTCAGGCGCGCGATCACTTCTTCCTGCGTGAAGTCCTGCTTGTGCTTCGTCGTGGTGTCGGAGCGCGTCATCGGGAGCCGCAGCTGCATGCTCACGCCGGTCCCGGACACCTCGACCGTCAGCTTGCCGGTCAGGTACTGGGCCGTGGCCGAGCCGTCGGCGAAGGCCGGCAGGGCGATGGCGAAGGAGGAGACGAGGGCCGAGACGGCGATGTTGCGAAGGTGCATGGTGTTCTTGCTCCGGACAGATTGAAAAGGCGGCGGGAGTCTAGCGCAACGATCCACGGAATTGCGCACGCGGGAGGCAACGCGGGAATGCCTCCCGCGTCGACACGTCAATGGTCCGAATGTCCTCCACCCGGCTTGCGGACCTGCAGCGTCGCGGCGTCCGCGGCCGGCCCCGGTTGCCGCGTCTCGGACACAGCCTCGCCGGTCCATTCGCGTGCCACCGTCCCGGCCGGATGCTCGTACCAGCCCGGGTCCCGGAAGTCGCCCGGCGCGAGACCCTCGCGCACCTTCACGATCGTGAACATCCCGCCCATCTCGATGGGGCCGAACGGCCCGTCGCCGGTCATCATCGGCAGCGTGTTCTCGGGCAGCGGCATCTGCATCTCGCCCATCTCGGCCATGCCCGAATCGCCCATCACCATGTAGTCCGGCACGAGCTTGCGGATGCGCTTCACGAGCCCCGAGTGATCGACGCCGATCATCGTCGGCACCTTGTGGCCCATCGGCCCCATCGTGTGATGCGACTTGTGGCAGTGGAACGACCAGTCGCCCGGATCGACGAACGTGCACTCCACCGCCCGCATCGCACCGACCGGCATGTCGACCGTGACCTCCGGCCATCGCGCCGACTCCCGGACCCAGCCGCCGTCGGTGCCCGTCACGAACATCTCGGTCCCGTGGATGTGGATCGGATGGTTCGTCATCGTCAGGTTGCCCATGCGGATGCGCAGCGTCTCGCCGGTCCCGCAGACGAGGGAGTCGATGCCGGGGAAGGCGCGGCTGTTCCACGTCCAGAGATTGAAGTCCGTCATGGTGTTCACGCGGGGCGTGTAGCTGCCGGGATCGATGTCGTACGCGTTGATCAGGAAGACGTAGTCGCGGTCGACGACGTGCAGTGCCGGGTCGCGCGGATGCACGACGATCGCGCCCATCATCCCCATGGCCATCTGCGTCATCTCGTCGGCGTGCGGGTGGTACATGAACGTGCCCGACTTCCGCATCTCGAACTCGTAGACGAACGTCTTGCCGACGCCGATCTGCGGCTGCGTGAGTCCGCCGACGCCGTCCATGCCGTTCGGCAGCAGGATGCCGTGCCAGTGGATCGTCGTGTGTTCCGGCAGGCGGTTCGTCACGAAGATCCGGACGCGGTCGCCCTCGACGCACTCGATCGTCGGGCCGGGCGACTGCCCGTTGTAGCCCCAGAGGTTCGCCTTCATGCCCGGCGCGATCTCGCGCACGACGGGCTCGGCGACGAGGTGGAATTCCTTGACGCCATCCTTCATGCGCCACGGCAGTGTCCAGCCGTTCAGCGTGACGACGGGGCGATAGGGGCGACCGTCCGTGGGCACGAGCGGCGGCTGCGTCACGGCACTCGATTGCGTCGCGAGTTCGGGCACGCCCGCGAGCGCGGCCCGCGACACCGCGGCGGCGCCGAGCGTGGCGGCGGCGGAGCCGCGGAGAAAGTTTCTGCGGTCCATCGGGGTCACTCCTTCGAATGGTCGTGAACGTGGGCGGGCCTGTCGGCGCCGGCCGATGCGTCGGGGGCTGCGGACGGTGACGACGCCGTGGACTTCGCGGGCGGCTCGCCCGATGCGCCACGCGTGACACTCGACGCCGGCAGCGATCCGCCGAGCGCCTGCCGCAATCCGGATTCCGCGATCCAGAAATCGCGCAGCGCCTCGATGTGGCCGTGCGCGGCGCGCACCTGCTCGCGCGCGTCGGCGAGCAGTTCGAACACGCCGATCAGCATGCCGTTGTAGCGCAGCAGGCTTTCCTCGGAGATGCGCTTCGCGATCGGCACGACCTCGTCGCGGTAGTGGCGCGCGATGTCGCGGGCGGCGAGATAGTTCGCGTGGGCCTCGCGCAC
>CAUJJX010000091.1 GCA_963205165.1 Pseudomonadota bacterium
CGTGGATGGTGTCCCGCCATCACCGGCGGCCGTCCGGCTGAGCAGGAACGTGGGAATGTCCCCGCCACGCAGCACGACGAGCGGCAGGCGTTCGCCGGTCGCTCGCTGTCCGGCATCCGGCACACGGCTCTGGAAGAGATGCCCGTCGATATCGAGGACGAGCCCGTCGGGCTCGAATTGTCCGACGACCTTCGCGTCCACCGTCGTGCCCGGCGTCAGTGTCGGCGGTGTACCGGACGTCTGCGGGCGACCCTCGAAGATCGAATCCGAATTCGCGCGCAGGAGCGCCGCGACCCGGAACTGGTTGATGCTCTCCAAGGGGCGGGGGATCAGTGCCGCGCGCTGTGCAGGGCGACGATGAGTTCGGCCTCGCCACGCGAGATGCCGCAATCGCGCGCGAGCGACACCGCATCGCCGCCATGTCGCGCGAGCTCGATCGCCTTGGCATACGGTGTGGACGGGGAGGTCGCGTTGCCGGTGGCCGCCGGTGGCCTGAGCGCGTCGACGTCGGCGCGGAGCGCCGAGAGGGTCCGGCGGAGTTCCGCGATCTCGTCGCGCAAGGCGCCGATTGCGTACGGCTGTGCGCCCGCCTCGTTGCGTCCGCGCCGCGGAAACGGCAGCCGCGGCGGACGGCCGTTGCGAAGCAGCAGGAGCAGTTCGGCGGCGTAGACGGCCAGCACCATGATCACGGCGATGAGCAGTTCTCGCCACGTGATGACGATCGAATCCATGGGCCGGGCGTGGAGTGGCAGACGCGAAGCAGTGTGCAACCGTGCCTCCGGAGCGTCAATGCAGCGGGCGCGGCGTCACGGCGAAAGCAGGTGCGCCACATGCACGAAACTCAACTCTGGTCGTAGGTCTTGCTGAGACGCTGGGAGTTGTTCGCGCTCGCGAGAATGTCACGCAGTTCGTGCATCCAGTCCTCGGTGAGCGCGCGGACCTCGGTGTCGCGACGCATGATCGATTCGATCAGCTCGCGCTTGCGTGCCCGCAGTTCCGGCCGGGACCGCGCGGGGTCGACATCCTGGAGACGGATCTCCTCGACGAGTCGATCACGCGCCTGCTCGACCCGGACGAGCCCCTCCCAGTCACTGGCCTGTGCCGCCTCCAGCATGCGCTCCGTGAGCGCCAGTGCTTCGGCGTACATGGCGACGATGCGCTCGGAGGCCACGGACTCAGACCTTGCCGTAGCTCATGGCACTCCGTGCGGCCGGCGGTACGTCATGCACCACCGGTGCCGGTGTCTGCTGGCCGGCGACGAGGCCGTCCCACGCCAGCTTCAGATCGCGCAGCAGCCCGGCCACCTCATCGAGGATCGCGGCGTCATTGCGCAGGTTGGCAAGCATCAGCCGATGGCTCATGTATTCGTAGAGCGCGCTCAGGTTGCCGGCCAGTTCGCCGCCGGCATCCGGATCGAGGGAGCCGCGCAGGCCCTCTTCGATGATGCCGATGGCCTTGGAAATGCAGCGTCCCTTGCCTGCATGGTCGCCGGCTTCGAGCCGGTGGCGTGCCATGCCGATGGCGCTGATCGCGCCGTCGTAGAGCATCACGATGAGCAGTTCCGGGGACGCTCCGGACACGCCGGTTTCCACGTCCATGCGAGCGTAGGTCTTCAGCGCGTGATCGATCACGTTCGTCATCTCGTTCGTCGTTCGTTGCCGCCGCTGGGGCGATTCATCGATGCACCCGCAGGTCAGCCGCCGTTGAGGGCCGCGAGCTGCTGGGTCAGGAAATTGCTGGTCTGCGTCATGTTCGACAGCATCACGTCGAGCGCCGTGAACTGCGCCCGGTACCGGGCCTCCACGTCGACGAGGCGGCGCTCGAGCGCCGCGCGCTGCTGGTCGAGATCCTTGATGGACCGACCGATCCCGTCCGTGCGACTCGACAACGTGCCGCCGCTCGAGAGAAATCCTTCGAGCACGGCGTCGAGACGCGCCGCGAAACCCTTCCCGACCGTCACGCTGCCGCGTACGCCGGTGCTGCCTCCGGTCACTTCCACTTCGAGTCCCTCCGTGGCACTGCCCTTCGCACCGCTGAGCACGCGGCCGTCGCCCGACGCATCCTCGCCGTTCAACTTTCCGTCGACGTCGACCCCGGTCGACGCCGTGGGCGACCCGCCGAGCAGTTGCGTCGCAGCCGCCCCGGAAGCCGTCACCGCGGACGTGCTGCCATAGCGCTTGGAAACGATGGCGAGCACGCCGCCCGAGTTCTCCACCGTGACAGCCTTGCCGGCCGCCGCGAGGGTGGAATTGCCGTTGATCGCCGATTGCACCATCGCAGCGAGTCCGTCCGCCGTGTAGGTGCCGGCAGTGAGTTTCACCGTCGCCGTCGTGCCGTCGACCGTCATCGCGAGCGAGTCGTTGCTGCCGGTCGTGATCGTCAGGTTGGCGGCCGCCGAACCGGTCACCCGGCCCTGCGTCGCGATCTGCGTGATGTCGACCGAATACGTCCCGGCCTTCGTCGCGGACGTCTGCTTCTTCACCGACACGAGGCTGTCGGTCGAGGACCCCGACGTCGTGAAGAGCGCCGCGAGCGCCTCGGGCTTCTCGGCGGCAGCAGCGGAAAGCTTGACCGTGTCGACCGCCAGCGTGCCGTCGCGCTGGAAGGCGACGCCCACCTGCGACAACGTGTTCAGCGTGAAGCCCGGTCCGAGCGAATCGCTCATCACGCGACGCAGCTGCGCCTGGATCGTCCGGACGGCGGCGTCGCCGTTGAGCGGTCCGCGGGTGCCGGCCTTCGGATCGGCACCGGTCGTACCGACCAGCACCGCATTCAGTTCGTTGTAGGCCTTCGCGAAATCCTGGACGGCCTTCTGTGCCGCGCTCGTGTCGCGCGAGACGGTGATCGACGCGGTCCCGGTCTTGGAAAGCGAGACCGTCACGCCCGGCAGGATGTCCGAGACGGAGTTCGTCTTGCTCTTGACCTGGAGACCGTTGACCGTCAGGTCGGCATCCTGTGCGACCGCGGTCTGCGTCATGCCCTGCGTGCCGGCGGGATCCTGTCCGAGCAGGCTCTGCAGCGCAGCGTCACCGGTGACGCTGATCTTCATGCTGCCGGCGGCGCCCGAGGTCGTCGACTGGAGCATGAGACGGTAAGGCGTCGCGCTGCCGTCGCCGGCAATGCTGGCGCGCACGCCGACGTTGGCGGCGTTGATCGCGTCCTTGATGCCGGTCAGCGAATTGTTCGTGGAGTCGATCGTGACGGTCCCGGTGAGGGCCGTCGCATTCGGCGTGAACGTGGCACCGGTGTAGACACCGCTCGCCAGCGAGCCGCCGCTGATCGTGCCGAATTCGAAACGCAGCTGCGTCGACACGCCGGTCCCGATGGCCGCCGTCGTCGTCGCCTGTCCGGTCGCGGCAAGCGACTGGTTCTGCGCAAGGGTCGTCACATCGACCTGGAAGCTTCCCGCCTGCGCGGTGCTGCCCGCCGATGCGGTCGCCACTGCCGTGTCGGACGAAGTCGCCGATCGCGTCTGGAACTTCGCGGGCGTCGCGAGAGCGTCCACGGACGACTGGAAGGACGACAGGGCCGAACGGATGGTTCCGTAGGCCGAGAGCTGCGACTGGAAGCTCGCCTCTTTCACGTCCAGCCGGCCTGCCGGCTGCCGCTCGACCGCCATCAACTGGGAGACGATCTGCGTGACGTTGAGGTTGGAGCCGACTCCGGGTGATGAGATCGCCATGATGTGCCCTGTTGGATCGCGGTTCTTCGGCGTCGAGCCTGCCTGCGCCCGGCGACCGTTGCCCGTGCGCTCAGGCCTTCTGACTGATCAGCATGCCTTCCATCTTGGTCATGTTCTTCGCCAGCGTGACGAGCTCTTCCGACGGAATCTGCCGGATGACCTCGTTCGTCGCGGAGTCCATCACCTTGACGATCGTCTTGCCACTGTCCTGGTCGATCGAGAACTCGAGCTTCGCACCCGCTTCCTCCACCGCCTTCTTCGCACCCGCCAGCGTCTCCTCGAAATCCTCGCTGGACTTCTCGGGCGCCTGGACCTGCTGCACCTGGGCAGCGGCCTGCTGCGCCGGCGCCTGGACTGCCGCCGCCGCGCTGGTGTTGTTGCTTCCGGCCGCGGGAGCCGTACCACTCTCCGGTGTGCGCGGCAGCATCGCGGAGAGCATCGTCGCCTGTACTTGCATGATCGTAAATCCTTAGAACATGTCACCCGTCGGCCGACTCGCGCCGACCGACGGGATGGCGGGTTTAACGCAGCAGCGAAAGGACGTTGTTCGGAATCGCGTTGGCCTGCGCCAGCACCGCGGTACCCGCTTGCTGCAGGATCTGGTTGCGGGTCATGGCCGCCGTTTCCGCCGCGAAGTCCGCATCACGGATACGCGACTGGGAAGCCGACAGGTTTTCCGAAGTCACCTGAAGGTTCGTGACGGTGTTCTCGAAGCGGGACTGCAGGGCACCGAACTTGGCGCGCTGGCCGTTCACCGCCGCGAGGGCCGCGTCGACGATCTTCAGGGCGCTGTTCGCACCGGCCACATCGGACACGTCGATCGTCCCGACCGAGGCGAGCGTGGCTGCACCGTCGTCGACGTTCGTGCCGCCGCTGTTGGCGATGGCAAAACCCTTGTCCGAGTTGAACTCGAGGTAGCCGACGGCATCCAGGCCGGCACCGGCCGCGGCCGCAACGCCCGTCTCGAACGCCTCGGTCGAGGTGTCGTAGTTGCCGAGCGTCACGCCACCACCGGAGGCGGCACCGTTGTCGACGCGGATGTTCTCGCCGGACGCGTTCTCCAGAACGATGGCCGTCTGCGTGTCGTTCAGCTTCGCCGTGACGCCCGTCTTCGAGGCGACATCGTTGATCGCGGACACCGCGTTCGCCAGGCCTTCGGCCGTGTCGACCGCACCGACCGAGAACGTGACGTTCACGGCGGTCGTGTTGTTCGCGGTCAGCGACAGCGTGTAGCTCGCGTCGGCGACCGCGAAGCCCAGTTCGGCCTGCGTACGGGCGGTGGCGGTCACGCCGGTCGAATCCGACTGCGCGTTGACCTTGTTGGCCAGCGTGCGGGCCGTGTCGGTGGCCACCGCCGAGATCGTCGCCGTCGACAGACCCTGGATGTCGAAATCCTCGGCCGTGAAGGCGGCGCCGTCGGAGGCGGTGATCAGCGCGCTGGTGTAGCTGTTGTTGCCGTAGACGCTCGTGCGGAAGTCGCCCGTCTGCGCCGTGATGACCTGGTTGGCGTTCGCGCCGACCTGGAACGAAGCGGAACCGAACGAGCCGTCGAGCAGCTTCAGTCCGTTGAATTCGGTGGAGGTCGAGATCCGGTCCAGTTCGGACACGAGCTGACCCACTTCCGCCTGGATCGCCTTGCGGTCGCCGGCGGAGTTCGTCGCGTTGGCAGACTGCACCGCCAGTTCACGAACACGCTGCAGGATCTCGCCGGACGACTTCAGTGCGCCTTCGGCCGTCTGCGACAGCGAGATGCCGTCGTTGGCGTTGCGGCGGGCCTGTTCGATACCACGGATCTGCGAAGTGAAACGCTCGGAGATCGCGAGACCGGCGGCGTCGTCCTTGGCGGAGTTGATTCGCATGCCGGACGACAGGCGCTGGAGTGCCGTTGCGAGCGAACCTTGCGAAGCGCCGAGGTTGCGTTGAGCGTTGAGCGAAGCGACGTTGGTGTTGATAACTTGAGACATCTTTATTTCCTCTCGACGAAAGTCAAAGTTTTCATTACTTGCAAAACGACTTTGGTTGCCCTCGCCAGGTACGGCCTTCCAAACCGCTGTCAACCCGATTTACGACACACACTCCAAAATCTTGAGGAATGTGAGGTTTCCGCAGGGTCCATCCCGGAGACCTCGTGAAGCATCGGGCGGCGGTCGGCAGATCGCACCGGCCACGTTTTGGGGGAGAACATCCGCGAGAGGGGCCCGAGTCCGGGCCGGGAAGTGCTCGCAGTGCGTCCCGTGCTCCATGTCTACGGCCGGACCGGTCATACCTGAAGGAACAAAGCCGGGAAGTTTTCCCGGCTTCGCTGCACGCGGTGTCGCCCGCAGGATCGGGGTGCCGGAATGCAGAGGCCCCGTGTCACGGATGCGACACGGGGCCTCGAAGGAATCCCGAACCTGCGCGATCAGGCGCTAGGGCCTGTTAACACTACGGATGCCAGATGCGTTGCCGGCGCGAACGCTTCGAGCAAGGCGCAAACCGCAGTCGGGTTGGACACCCGGCGAGGATTTGCACCGCGGATCGGGGCGTTCACGCCGGCAACCCGGAGGGAGTGAACCTCTCGGCGCGCATGGCGGCGTTGTCCTCCTGGCCCGGACGTCCAGTCCGGGCGGCGTCGTCCGC
>CAUJJX010000092.1 GCA_963205165.1 Pseudomonadota bacterium
ATCCACCGGCAACTGCCGGCGCGGCGGTAGTGCAGTCCGGCGCCGCCGGGGCTGCAGCCCCGGAGACGATCGCGCCGACACGATCGCTCGTCGAACTCACCGACCTCCGCTTCGCCTGGACCCGCGGCGCCCCGCCGCACATCGCGATCGACCATCTCCGCATCGAGGCTGGCGAACGCGTCCTTCTGCGCGGCGCGAGCGGAAGCGGCAAGTCGACGCTGCTTGCGCTCATCGCCGGTGTCGCCGTCCCGCAGGCCGGACAACTGCGCGTGCTCGACACCGATCTCGCGGCGCTGCCGCCCGCCGCCCGCGACCGTTTCCGCGCCGATCACGTCGGCTTCGTGTTCCAGATGTTCAACCTGATCCCCTACCTGTCGGTGCTCGCGAACGTGCTGCTGCCCTGCGGGTTCTCGACACGGCGCCGTGATCGTGCGATCGCCCGCGGCGGCGATGTCGACGCCGAGGCGCGGCGCCTCCTCGCGAGCCTCGACATGATCGATCCGCAACTGCTCGCCCGCCCCGTCGCGCGACTCTCTGTCGGGCAGCAGCAGCGCGTCGCGGCGGCACGCGCGCTGATGGGTGCGCCGGAGCTGCTCATCGCCGACGAGCCGACCTCGGCGCTCGACACCGACCGGCGCGACGCGTACCTCGACCTGCTGTTCCGCGAATGCGAACGCCACGGCACGACGATCCTGTTCGTGAGCCACGACGCATCGCTCGCGGGGCGCTTCGACCGCTGCATCGAGTTCGAGGCGATCAATCGCGGCGATGCATCGGCCGACACACGCAGCAATCACGCGGACGTCGTTCGCGGCGAAGCCGCGGGCCGCACCGCGCCAGACGATCGCCCGACGTGATCCTCTCGCTCGCCCTCCGCAGCCTGCGCCACCGCGCCTTCACCGTTGCGCTGACCGTGCTGTCGATCGCGCTGTCGGTGAGCCTGCTGCTCGGCATCGAGCGGCTCCGCGAGGAAGCACGCGAGAGCTTCGCTGCGACGATCTCTGGCACCGACCTCATCGTGGGTACGCGCACGAGCGCCGTGCACCTGCTGCTCGCGTCCGTCTTCCGGATCGGCGAACCCGCCGGCGGCTTGCGCTGGACGAGCTACCGCGCGATCGCCGACCAGCCCGCGGTCGCGTGGACGATCCCGCTGTCGCTCGGCGATTCGCACCGCGGCTATCGCGTGCTCGGCACGACCGACGCGTACTTCGCGCACTACGGCTACGGCGACCACCGGAAGCTCGTCGTCGCGCAGGGTCGTGCGTTCTCGGGTCCGCACGAGGCCGTGCTCGGCGCCGAGGTCGCGCGGACGCTCGGTTACATCATCGGATCCGAACTCGTGCTCGCGCACGGCGGGGGCGACGTGAGCTTCTCGCTGCACACCGACCAGCCGTTCCGGGTGAGCGGCATCCTTGCCGCGACCGGCACACCCGTCGACCGGACGGTCCACGTGAGCCTCGATGCGATCGACGCGCTGCACGCACCGGTCCGCGCGGCGGCCGAAGTCGATCCGCTCGCGGCCGCGCTGCACGCCGCCGACGCGCCGCCCGCCGCGCGCGAGGCGGATCGCACGATCACCGCGGTCCTCGTGGGCCTGCGCTCGCGCGCCGCGGCACTGTCGGTGCAACGGTCCGTGAACACGTTCGCGCCCGAACCGCTCACCGCGATCCTCCCGGGGGCGACGCTTGCCGAACTCTGGAGCCTCGTCGCCGTCGCCGAGCAGGCGCTGCGTGCCGTGTCGATCATGGCCGTCGTCGTCGGACTCGCCGGGATGCTCGTCGCGCTGCTCACCGGTCTGGCCGAGCGCCGCCGCGAGATGGCCGTGCTGCGCGCCGTCGGCGCCCGGCCGGCGCAGATCTTCGGACTCGTCGTCGGCGAAGCCGCGTGCCTCGCGGTCGCGGGCGTCGCGGCCGGTCTCGCGATCGTGCAGGCGGGCCTGGCACTCGCGCAGCCCTGGCTCGCCGCGCATCTCGGACTGTTCACCGGCGCCCGCTGGCCATCGACGTACGAGTGGCAGCTCATGGCACTCGTCGTCGTGGCCGGCACGCTCGTCGGGATCCTCCCGGCGTGGCGCATCACGCGACAGTCACTCACGGACGGACTCACCGTCCGGGCCTGACACCCCGTCGCGCCACGCATCGACGCCCGGGCGTCACAAGGGGTCGATCGCGCGGACATCCCGCCGCTTCGCCGCACCCCGTCAAGTGATCGACGAAACCCGCATGCGGAACCGCAATCGGTAATGCATCGGTGACCTGCCCCCGGCTACGCTGGTCGCATCACTGGCACTCGCTCGTCGATCGGCACGATGCAGACCCGTCGCCGGTCTCCGCCTGCGACGCACCGGCCGCCGGACGTGCGTCCGATCCCGCGGACGCCGCAGAAACAGTGCGGAACGTGTGATTAGTTACGTGACGACGCCGGACCGTTGCCAGAGAATTTTTCCATCGTGACGTCCACGGCCCGCCGCCGTGGCCGGACGACTTCCCGCCACACGCAGGTACGAACAAGGGAGAGCCGCGATGTCCGAGATCAGCAGGAAGCAGTCGCCACCCACCGCCGTTCCGATGTCGCGGGTGACCGCCGTCGGCAACCACGACCCCGTCCGTGACGGACATGCGTCGGCCGGGAGCGCACGCGATCGCGTCGAAGGTCCGGACGACACGTTTCCGCCGTCGCTCGAAACCACGTTGAGGTCCGCGTTCAGCCTGACGACCGCCGAATGCCGGGTCGTGAAGGGCCTGCTCGACGGCCTGTCGCCGCGCGAGATCGGCGAGCACGCCGGCACCAGCATCAACACGGTGAACACGCAGCTGAAGAGCGTGTTCTCGAAGACCGCGGTGCATCGGCAGGCGGACGTCATCCGGCTCTGCTTCGAACTCCAGCGCAGCGTCCGCCCGCGCACGTAGGGCGCTTGCCCGACGGTTCGCCGGACGCCGCGGCGCGCGGCGGCCACGCGTCCTGCATCACCATTTCTGGTGATTCTTCCGGCAGACGTTCCGGATACGTTTCCCGACGACGAGACGTCAGCGCATCGGGCCGTGCGTGGCCACTGCACCCGCATCGAATGCAGCGTTCAAGACAAGAAAGGCCCGTGGCCGGCGACTGCCGGGCGACGGGCCATCGTGGGGACTCCGCGCATCGTCGAGATGCGCGGAAGCACGTTCGCGGAAGAGACCGTCCGCAGTGACGGGAACCATCATCGGGGGACCCCTGCCATGGCACCACGCGCCCGGATCGATGGCGCCGTCACCCTGCCGGCCGACCTGCCGCCGGGGATGCATCGACGCATCATCGCGACGGCGGCGCTTCGGCCCCGCCCGCCGCGATGCGGGGCACACCCCGGCGCGTCCCGCGGGACGCCCCAGTGCGCGCGGCGGATGTCCGGGAATCGAGGCTCCGACCTGCTACTTCAGCGTGCCCTGCAGCTTCGCGACCTCGGCATCGTTCACCTGGACCGGCGTGCGGTTGGACAGCAGCGTGAGATAGGCCTGCTCGGTCTCCTGGGCGCGGCGCAGGCGCAGCGCCGAGACGATCTGGTCACGCACTTCCGGCAGCGGACGCACGCCCTTCTCGCGGACATCG
>CAUJJX010000093.1 GCA_963205165.1 Pseudomonadota bacterium
TCGAGCGCCTCGAACAGCGCCTTGCGGCGGAACGGGACGGAGGTGGTGCGGGCAGGGCCCGAACGACGAGCGCCGAAGAGACGTGCGAGTGTCTTGCGACCGAGCATGGTGAACTCCCCGAGCCGCTTCCGGCGACTCGACAGTGCAGCATTTCAGCCGGCCGGGAGTCGCGCGCAATGGAGGGAGTCCGTGCGTGACCACGCGTGCGGACGCGATCCGTGAGGCGGTGTCCTCGACCGGAACGGCGGAGCCCGGCGATCGCAGGCAGGATCGTCGGACGGGATGCGACGCGCACGCGAACGGTGTGCAGAAGGGAGCGGCCGACCTCCCCGAAGGGCGGCACCCCGAGCATGATTTCTTGTGTTCTTGTGATTGCCCGAGGGGGTGCGTGGTCGCACCTCGAAAGGATGAAAGGTCTCCTCGAGTGAGGGCGAAAATACTCCCGGAAAAATAGATTGTCCATCGCCCCGATATTTCGCCGTCATTCCAAAAAGTGTCGAATATTCGGAGCTTTACATTGCCGGATGCAGTCGCCAGAATCGATTCGTCCGGAGACTTCGAAATGCCATCGATGAAGAGCATCCCCATGCCGTCGGCCGTTCGCGCTGCCCTCGCGCTGCTGGCCCTGTCCGCGGCACTGCCCGCGCAATCCGAGGAACACGACTGCCTGGTCGAAGCCCGCGACACCGTCGAGATCCGCAGCTCGGTCGAGGGGATCATCGACAAGGTCCTCGTGCGACGCGGCGACATGGTCCGGAAGGGGCAGGTCCTGGTGATGCTCGAATCCGGCACCGAGCGCGCCGCCGTCGAACTGGCCCGATCGAAGGCCACGATGGAAGGCCCGATGCGCGCCTCGGAATCCCGGCTCGACTTCGCCCTCAAGAAGGAACAGCGGACCGCGGAGCTCTTCAAGCAGAACTTCGTCGCCGCCGGCGCCCTCGACGAGGCGCGCACTCAGCGCGAGCTGGCCGAATCCGAACTCCGCGAGGCCCGCGAGAACCGCAAGATCGCGGAGCTCGAACTCCAGCGCAACGAGGAAGTCCTGAAGCTGCGCAGCATCCGCAGCCCCTTCGACGGCGTCGTCGTCGAGCGCTACAT
The DNA here is from genome assembly GCA_963205165.1 of Pseudomonadota bacterium. GTDB lineage: Bacteria > Pseudomonadota > Gammaproteobacteria > Burkholderiales. The sequence continues at coordinate 1,099 of CAUJJX010000093.1, forward strand.
GTCGCCCGGCGAGTTCGCGACCTCCAACGTCAAGGACCCCGTCCTGAAGATCGCGGAGGTGAATCCGCTGCACGTCGAGGTCGTCCTGCCGGCGTCGCACTTCGGGAAGATTCACCGCGGTGCCAGGGCGTCGGTCCGACCGGAAGCGCCCGGCGGCCGCTTCACCGCGACGGTCACCGCCGTCGATTCCATCATCGATGCCGCGAGCGGCACGTTCGGCGTGCGTCTCGAACTCCCGAACCCCGGACTCCGGATCCCGGCCGGGGCCAAGTGCAAGCTCACCTTCGGCGGCAGGTAGCCGCGGCCTGCGTCCTCACCGCGCCCGGGGCCGGGCGCTACCTGACTGTGCCCGGGGCCGGGCGCTTCCTGACCCTGTCCGGGGTCGGGCGCTTTCTGACTGTGCCCGGGGCCGGGCGCTTTCTGTCTGTGCCCGGGGCCGGGCGCTTTCTGTCTATGCCCGGGGTCGGGCGCCTTCTCTCCGTGTCGGGGGCCAGGCATCTGCTCCTCGCTGCCGGCGCCGCGCTGCTCCTGTCGGCGCCCGCCGAAGCGCAGACGCCCGGGCGCGCCCAGGCGAATCTCGCCACCGAAGTGCCCGCCGGACAGCGTCGCCAGCTCCGGATCCGCAATGTCCCGCAGGATGCCCGCCTCGCCATCGCCGCGCAGGCGAGCGCACGCATCGCGCTCTCGCTCATGACCGAAGCCGACGCGAGCCGGCTGCCCGAACCCGGCGAGCCGCTGTTCTCCGCGCCGCTCGAGCGCACGCTGTCGTTCTCGGTGAGCATCCCCGCCAGCGGGACCTACGTTCTGGTGCTCGACAACACGAAGGGCGAGACGCCCAGCCAGGTCCGGATCCTCGTCCGCGCGAGCCGCGGCGGCGGTGCAACGGCACCGCCACCGCAGCAACGACCACCCGACGCTGAACCCGGCGCACCGCGGCTGCGATCGATCGCGCCGCAGCACGAGATGTGATGTCCGCACCCCGCCATTGCGGTTCGAGCGAAACGCGGCCCGGATCATCGCCGCGGGAGATCCGCTCGCCGGACGAGGGCACGATTCGCAGGCCCCTCCGGCACTGGACACCGCAAGCCAACGCAACGGTCCATCGATGGAGACCCACCGTGCCTTTCGCTGCCACCCGCTGCATCACCCCGGGAATCGCCTTGCTCGCACTGCTCGCGAGCCTCGCCCCGCCCGCGCTCGCGGCCGACGGTCCCGGCGCGGACGCAGCGCCGATCCGGTTCGACGCGGGGACGGCGCGCCATCGCAACGCGCTCGCGGGCACGGCGGCGGAGGGCATCGCGGAAGGCGAGTTCGTCATCGCGAAAGTCGACTTCGACGGTGACGGCACGGACGAGACGGTCGTGCAGGGGCGTGCGCGTCTTTGGTGCAGCGAGGCCGGTTGTTCGACGATGGTGTTGAAGAAGGCCGGCGCGCAATCGGTCGTCCTGCTCGACGCCAACCTCCCGAAGAGTCTGGGCGTGACGCGGGCGCCCGTCGGTCGCTACCGTGCACTCGTCGGGCTCGACGGCAGCGGACGCATCGCGATCGGCGACCGCAAGGACGGCCGGATGTACGGCCGGCCGCTCGTGTTTCCGCTGCGCACGGAGCGCTGACCAGCGCGACGGCGGCGGTGCCGACGCCCGGATGTCGCCGCGGATCAGGCAGTGCGAACGCGCCGCCGCAACCGCGCCGCGATCACCGCCAGCCCGGACAGCAGCAGCGCCCACTCGCCCGGTTCGGGTACCGGCTCGGCGAGGAACACGCCCGATGCGGAATCCCAGGTGACGCCGTCGGCGACCCCGATGCCGGTGAAGTACAGCGCGAAGTCCGCGTCGAACATGCTCTCCCGGGCGCCGAACGGATAGCCGTACGTGTTGCGCGCGCTGCCCCGGCTCTGGAGCATCGCCGTCACGGACACGGCAACATCGAGCGGCGCGCCGACGACCGCGCCGGCCCCCGCCAACTGCACGGTCAGTGCGAAATGCTCACCGAGTCCGTCGGCCGCGAGACCGCCCGCGTCGACGTTCAGCATGCGGTGATAGTTGTCGCTGCCGAGCGTCCCGCCGACGGACGCATCGACGACCTGGGATCCGGCCGAGCAGTAGTTGTTCGGCACGCTGTTCGTGCAGCCGACGGCCTGGATGCTGCCGAGCACGGCACCGGCGAACGTCGCCGAGAGGCCGCCGGCGTAGGTTCCGACGGGGACATGGAACGTGATGCGGTCAGCCAGCGTGACGTACTCGATGCCAGCGTTCCCGGTGGCGTACAGCGCCGTCGCGGGATTCGCGGTGGCGGACGCCTGCGACACGAGCATCGCCGCCGGCAGGGATGCGATGTAGAGCGCCGACGCGCCGCTGCCCCACTCCGCGTTGATCACGGTCGCATCGTCGGTCAGGAAGGTCGTGCCGACGTCGCTGCGGTTCGCCTGATCGCCGATCACGCTGGCGATCAGATGGCCATTGGTCCCGAACGCGGCCGCCCCGGCCTCGGCCGGCACGAACGCGAGTGCCGCCGCGAGCGCCGCGACATGCAGCATGCCGATGTGTGGAACGCGTGGTCTTGCCGCGCGCGTGGTCGTCGTCATCTCGTGCCCCTCGAATCGTGGTCTGCCTGGAGGTCTGTCCGGACCGATTCTTCGCCCCGGATCGCACATCGCCGTTGAGCGAAGTCAACGCAGCGGGAGCAGGCGGACGGCTGCGGTGCGGAATGCAGCCGGGACGGTGGCCGCGGCATCGCAGGGTGCTGGCCGGGAATGCCGAAGCGTCGAGGGTGGTTCCGCGGACGGGCCGATCACGCGCATCGACGTGCAGGACTCCGGCGCGGATCGCGGACGCCGGCGGGTCGCCGACGAACGTGCAAGGTACTGCGCGGACCGTGCATGCCGGGATGCGGACGACGCCGCATCGAATGCGCCCTACTCCGGCCGCCCCGCGAACGCGAGCATGTCGCCGAGGTAGTCGTCCATCTCGAGCACCTCGTTGCGCATCATCCCGTGGATGCGTTCGGCGCGGTTCTGCGCGAACCGGAACAGCGCGGGCCCCGTGAGGTCCTTGCCGGGCGCCTTGCCGGCGACGCCGCTCGCGAGCTTCGCGTAACGGACGATGAGGTCGTCCTCGTAGCTCACGTGGATCTCGCAGCTGCCGGGGTCGCCCTGCCGCGCGCAGCGGCCGAACAGCTGGCGGTCGACGCGGCCGGATTCGTGCAGCTCCGTGGCGATCACGTGGAGGCCGCCGGCCGCGAGCGATTCGGGCGGAAGCTTGATGTCGGTGCCCCGCCCCGCCATGTTGGTCGCGACGGTGATGCGTCCCGGCTGGCCGGCCGCCGAGACGATCTCGGCCTCGACCTTGTCCTGCCGGGCATTGAGCAGCCGATGCTCGAGCCCGGCCTCGACGAGCAGTGCCGCGAGCGTCTCGGACGCGATGACCGAGCGGGTGCCCACCAGGATCGGCCGGCCACGAGCGTGTTCACGGCGGATCGATTCGACGACGGCCTGCCATTTCTCCGCCTCGGTCGCGTGGATCTGGATCGGACCGATCTTCCGGATCACCGGCTTGCGCGTCGGCACGCGCATGACCTTCAGGTGATAGACCGACCAGAGTTCGCCGGCGATCTCCTTCGCGGTCCCGGTCATGCCGGACACGCGGAGATAGCGGCGGAAGAAGCGCTGGTACGAGATGCGGGCGAGCGTCTCGCGCTGGCCGGTGATCGGGCAGCCCTCCTTCACCTCGATCATCTGGTGCAGGCCGGCCTCCCACGAACGGTCGGGCATCACGCGCCCGGTGAACTCGTCGACGATCTGCACCTTGTCTTCCGCGACGAGGTACTGCTGGTCGCGGTGGAAGAGGTTCAGCGCCGTGAGCGCCTGGCGGACGAGTTCCTCGCGACGGTTCGGGCCCGACCACACGCCGCGCAGATGGGACGCGATCTCGCCGAGCCGGCGCTTGCCGTCGGTCGTGATCCGGATCGACGTGCGCTGGTGCTCGATGACGTAGTCGGGGCCCTCGACGAGTTCGCGCGCGAGCGACAGCGCCTCGCGGTAGATGCGCTCGAGGCCCGCGTCGTCGGTCTCGGCGGAAAGGATCAGCGGCGTGCGTGCCTCGTCGACGAGCACGCTGTCGATCTCGTCGAGGATCGCGAAATGCAGCCCGCGGAGCGTGAGTCCGTCGGTCGCGCCGACGCCCGTCACCTTGCTCACGGCGTGGCGCAGGGCGCGCGGCCGGCCCTTCAGGCGCATGCGGTCGCGGAGGTAGTCGAACGTGACGTCCTTGTTGGTGCAGTACGTGATGTCGCACGCGTACTGCGCGGCGCGATCGTTGGGCTCGACCTTCTGCGTGACGCATCCGACCGTGAGGCCGAGCGCGCTGTAGACCTTGCCCATCTCCTCGGCGTCGCGTTCGGCGAGGTAGTCGTTCACGGTGACGACGTGGACGGGCTCGCCGGACAGTGCGGCGGTCGCGGCGGCGAGCGTCGCGGTGAGCGTCTTGCCCTCGCCGGTCTCCATCTCGGCGACGCGTCCGGTGAGCAGCACGTAGCCGCCCGCGAGCTGCACGTCGTAGTGACGCATCCCGACGGTCAGGTGGGCCGTCGCGCGGACGATCGCGAAGGCCTCGCCGACGAGTGCATCGGTGAAGCCTTCGCGCTTCAGTCTCGGCCGCAGCGCATCGGCCGCGGCGCGCAGGCCCGCGAGATCGAGCGTGTCGACGGTCGTCGCGGCGGCGTTCACGTGGCGGATCAGCGTCTCGAACCGCCGGCTGCCGTGACCGATGTCGCGGCCGATCCAGCGCACGGGCTTGCGCACGGTGCGCTCGAGCCAGTTCTCGCGCTTCTCGACGCGTTCGGGGTAGAAGCCGTAGCCCAGGATCGTCGACATCGTCACCGCCCCTTGCCGCGGACGCCCGTCAAACCGTGAAGCGCCGCAGGAACAGCCGGCGCCCGGCCCGCCAGATCTGGAAGCCGACCGGTTCGGCGCCGTGATCGAAGCGCACGTGGACGCGTTCGCCGAGGTGCATCTCGCCGGTCGCGACGGGCAGGCCCAGTTCGAAGTGGAACACCGGCTTCAGCGCGACAGGACGCTCGGTCTGCCGCGGATCGAGCGCGATCGTGCCGCCGCCGCGTTCGGACAGCGCGAGGCTCGGCAGTTCGCCGGACGCCGCGGGGACCTCGCGCAGGATCACGGCCTCGAGTTCCTCGGGAATCCGCTCGGCGAGCCGAACCCGGATGCGCTCCGTGCTCTGACGGACGAGGTCGACGTCGTCCTGGCCGACCACGACGCGCACGAGTCGCGTGTCGCGCGGCGTGACGTAGCCGATCTGCTCGCCCTTGCGCACGAAGCGCGACGGCAGGTCGGCGGGGTTCGCGACGACGAAGCGTCCCTCGACCGGACTCAGCACGACGAGCCCGGCAAGGCGCTCGCGGACGCGGGCCAGTTCCTTCTCGGTGTACGCGATCTCCTCGCGGACGATCTGCACCTGCACGCGGTCCTCGACCTGCATCGCGCGGAGCTTCGCGTCGAGTTCGTCGAGGCGGGCGACGAGGAGGCGTTCCTGCGGGGCGAGCAGCGGATCCTCCAGATGGAGCAGCGGGACGTGCGCCCGGACGCTCGTGCCGGGCGCCGTGTCGATCGTTGCGACAAAGCCCTCGGCGCCCGCGCGGACGACGGAGTACTCGGGCACCCACAGCACGCCCTCGGTGCGCGTCCAGACGGGGAACGGAATCAGGAACAGCCCCGCGAGCAGCACGACGAACGCGCCGCCCGTCACGGCCCACGCACGATGGCGCTGGCGCCGCAGGTTGCGTCCGTTGATGACCTGCATCAGCGCCTTGCCGAACGGCACCGCGATCGACGAGACGCCCGCCCAGATCGCGAGCAGGACGCCGACCAGGAAGTACTGCGTCGCGATGAACAGGATGATCGCGAACGTGACGAACTGGCGGTAGACGAACGACACGATCGAGTACGGGACGAACCAGCGCTTCTCGCCGATCGAAGCCTCGGGTGGCTGCATCTCGCGCACGCCGAACGCGTAGCGCTGCACGAGATAGCCGAGGTAGCGGTTCGCGCGGGCGCCGAGGTTCGGGATCTCGATGAGGTCCGCGAACATGTAGTAGCCGTCGTAGCGCAGCAGCGGATTGCCGTTGAACAGCACGGTCGACACGCCGGCGATCAGCATGACGTTGAAGCAGACGGCGCGCGCGATGCCCGGCTCGACGGTGGCCCAGACGAACGCGGCGATCGACGCGAGGGCCAGCTCCGCCATCATCCCGGCGCCCCCGACGATGATCCGCTGCCACTTGCTCGGGAACGCCGACGACGCCGACGCATCGACGTACGGCACCGGCAGGAACACGAGGAACATCACCCCCATCTCGTGCACCTCGCCACCGCGCGCCCGAACGGCGCAGGCGTGACCGAACTCGTGAATGATCTTCACGAGCGGGAAGATGATCAGCATGCCGGCGAGGTTGCCCGGCGCGAGGATCCGGTCGGCGACGTTCTCGGTGAGTTCAGCCCAGTGCTGGCCGACGACGAGCACGAGCGCCGCGCCGACGAGCACAACCCAGGCCGCGAGGCCGACGGGTCCGAAGATCCATCCGTACACCTCCACCCAGCGCTTCAGGAACGCATCGGGATCGATCAGCGGCAGCTTCACCGACATCGGGTTGCGCAGGTTTCGCCACCACTTGCCCTTCTCCTGCTTGGCGTAGCGCCGCAGGAGTTCGTCGGCGTCCGGCGCGATCTCGCTCTGGAGCAGGTCGGCCCCGTGGAGCTGGCCGAGCAGGCGGATGGTCTCGTCCTGCGTGGGCGCGTCGTCACCGAGCCGGTGGCACGCGAGGTCCCAGGCCTGCTGCACCGTGCGTGTGCCGTCGAGCAGGCCGATCACCTGCCACGCGGACGGATTGAAGCGGTACATCCGGCGCGACGCGCGGTCCTGGAGGACATACCAGAGCTGCCCGCGATAGTGGTGCCGGTGGACCTCGGCGTGGCTCTTCAGCCGCGGGCTGAGGTTCGCGACGCGGTACCAGGAGGGGCTGTAGAGATCGCTGCTCATGGCATGCCTAAGGCTCGCCCTCCGAACGTCATTGAGGCATCACGCTTCGCGGGGTCGGGCTCCGCTGCCGATCGCCCGACCGTCGATCCCCGCTGCGCGGGGCCCCTCGCCGGGTGGCTCACGGCCCACCCTCCGATCCTCACCGGGCGATTGCGTTTCGCGGAGTCGGGCTCCGCTGCCGATCGCCCGACCGTCGATCCCCGCTGCGCGGGGCCCCTCGCCGGGTGGCTCACGGCAGCACGGTCCACAACTCCAGCCGGACCCAGTCGACCAGATAGCGCGTCCAGATCCAGATGAGCTTGCGGTTGCCCGCGGTGATCTTCGCGACGCCTTCCATGCCGGGGCGCAGGCGCTCGGCGCCCTGCTGCAGCTTCGCCTCGACGCGGAAGTAGTTGCGGCCGTCCTCCGGGGTCGAGACCGGCGTGATCCGGGCGACGCGCACCGGGAGTCGCGTGGACGGCATCGACGTCAGCACGAGGTTGCCGTCCTGGCCGACCGTGAGATCGCGGATGTCGCGTTCGTCGACCTTCAGCACGACACGGTAGTCCTCGAGGGGGGCGACCTCGAACAGCACCTGCCCGCGCTGGACCGGCGCGCCGAGCTGCTGCGAGAGGTCACCGCTCACGACGATGCCGTCGAACGGCGCGCGAAGCTCGGTGCGGGAGAGCTTCTCCTGGGCGATGTTCAGCTCGGCTTCCGCCTGATCGATCTGCGAACCGATCACCCGGATCTGCGTGCGGTCGTGGTTCGCGAGGGCCTCGCGATGCTGCTTCACGAGCTGTTCCCGGCGGCTCGCGGCCTTGAGGCGTTCGAGCTGGAAATCGCGGTCGTCGAGCCGGGCGATCAGCTGATCCTTCTTCACGACGTCGCCGGGCCGGACCAGCGCCTCGCGGACGTAACCCTCGAAGGGCGCCGCGAGCGCGCGCTGGATCGCACCTTCGATCCGGGTGTCGGCCGCGACGCGGTAGTCCCCGGTCGCGAACGAGAAGAACAGCACGAGCGCCGCGACGACGATCCCCGCGAGCTTCCACGCGGCGTGGCCGGGGCCGAAGAAGCGGCCCCAGAGCGACTTCATGCCCTCCCACGTGCGGGCCACCGGGCCGCGCTCGGCGTCGCGCTGGATCTCGGTCAGCGGACCGAGCAGTCCGGCAAGGCCCTCGACGAGATCGAGATCGGCGGCCTCGAACGGCCGGTTGCGTTCGAGGCACAGCGCGCCGACCGTCTCGCCGAGCCGGACGAGCGGCACCGTCAGGATGCCCTTCGAGCCCTGCGTCTGGGCGAGTCGCTCGTGGGCGCGGCGCACGTGGCCGTCGCCTTCCTGGAGGGCCGGCCAGGCGATCGACGTGCGCTGGTCGACGGCTTCCTCCATCGCCTGCTCGATGGCACGGGTCAGTTCGGACTTCTTCTCGAAATTGACGGTGTGCGAGAGCGCCTTCACCCGCGGACGCTTGCGGTCGAGGCTCGCGAGCGCGACCCGGTCGCAGTCGAGCATCGTCGCGAGCTCGGTGATCGTCGCCGTCGCGGCAGGCACGAAGCCGTGATGCTCGAGCGCCGCGCTGAAGAGATCGAACACCTTGCGCATGCGGGCGGCGGACTCGGTGTCCTGGGTGCTCATCGTCCGGCGCAGCAGCGCCTCCAGCCAGCCGGCGCCCCACGTGAGATCGCGCGACAGGCTCTGCAGCCCGCGTTCGTCGAGCGCCGCGACGTCGACGGCAACGGCGCCGAGCATCTGGCCTTCGAGTTCGATGGGCTGGGCGACATGGAGCCGGTTGTCGGCGGCGGGTGTCGCGACGAGCGCGCGCTTCTCGAGGGCACTCTCGACGGCTTCGGCAAGCTTCGCGCGATCGCGACGTCCGTCGGGCCATGCGGCCGCGGGGACGAAGCCCCGGCCATCCGGGCTCGCCAGGACGAGGATGCCGTCGGCGGCATCGATGCGCGCGCAGGTCACGGCGAGCCAGCCGTGGCAGAACGCCTCGACGGTGCCCGCGGCTGCGAAGCGCGACCAGGCGTCGTCTTCGGCAGCGGCCCGCAACCTCGCGGGATCCGCGACCTGGAGATGCGGACGACCTTCGGTACTGCCGGCGCTGGATGAACTCATGGTCTCGCTCCTGGGGCCTGTCGACAGGCTCTGATGTCGGGTTCGGCGCCGGCCATCACCGTCGGCATTCCTGACAGTGCGGTCCGTGCCGCCGAGATCGGGGCCTGCGAGGCAACATCGATGCCCGTGAATGCATCGAGGATACGCGCGGGTCCGCCGGCGCGCACCCGTTTCGGCCTGCGCACCGATCGGCTCCGGAAGCCGTGGCGGCGGGTCGATCATCGCTTCGCTGGCGATTCCCGGACAGGGTCCCATCTCCGATAATGGGGACACCGAACGATACGAGCGCGCAGGCTGCGTACCGGAACCCTTGCCTGTCTCGACAGGCCACGCACTGGTGCCGCGGCGATGCCCCGCGCGGGCACCATCCCGCCGACCACGGAGGAGAACACGCCATGCCGACGTCCGATCACGGACGGCGATCGCGCCCGCCCGACGGCGCGTCGTCCCGCCGCACGCCATGACCCTCCACGATCCGGCCGCGACGTATGCCCAGTTCGCCTCCGCGCGGGAACGGCTCGCGACGATCTACGATCAGGCAGCCCTCGGCATCGCGGAGGGCGCACTCGACGGTCGGCTGCTGCGCGTGAACGCGCGCTTCTGCGAGATCGTCGGCCGCACCGAGGCGGAGATCCTCTCCCGCCCGTTCGGCGCCTTCACCCATCCGGACGACCGGGCCGACGAGGACGCCCGCCTCGCCGAACTTGCCCGGGCCGGCCGCCGCAGCTTCTCGCGCGAGAAGCGCTACCTGCGTCCGGACGGCGGCGTCGTCTCGGTCGTGATCACGACCTCGCGGGTCGAACCGGCAGACGGCGCGACGCCGTACTTCATGGCGATCCTGCAGGACATCACGGCGCAGCGGACGGCCGAGCGCGAGGCCGGGGAATCCCGCACGCGCCTCGCGCGCTACGCCGGCACCCTGACGACCGCGATCGAGGCCGAGCGCAGCCGCATCGCCCGCGAGCTTCACGACGCGCTGGGCCAGGCGCTCACGAGCCTGAAGATGGATCTCGGCTGGATCGGACGCCGCCTCCCGCGGGACATCGACGAGACGACCGGCGCGCCCGTCACGGCCCGGATCGCCGGCATGCAGGCGTTCATCGACGACACCGTCGTGCTCGTGCGCCGGCTCGCGAGCGAACTGCGCCCGGCGATCCTCGACAGCCTCGGCCTGTCCGCCGCGCTGCGTGCGCACGCCGGCGAGTTCACGGACCACACCGACATCCCGTGCGACTGCCATGTCCAGGATGTCGTCCTCGCGCCACTGACGGCCACGGCGCTGTACCGCATCGCGCTGGAGGCCTGCACCAACGTCGCGCGGCACGCTCGTGCGTCGCGCGTGTCGGTCCGGCTGCACGCGGAGGGCGACCAGGCCATCCTCGAAGTGCGTGACGACGGCGTCGGCTTCGACGTCGACGACGCGGCGAGACGCGGCATCGGACTGCTCGGGATCACGGAGCGCGCCGCGCTGGCCGGCGGTCGGGCCGTCATCGAATCGCGTCCCGGCGCGGGGACCTGCGTGACGGCCTTCGTGCCGCTCGCCGCCCCGGACGCCGGACCGCCGGAGGACCTCGCCCCGTGAAGATCCTCGTCGTCGACGATCACCCGCTCATGCGCCGCGGCGTGCGACAGATGCTGGAAGAGGCCTACGTCGAGATCGCCGTCACGGAAGCCGACAGCGGCGAAGCCGCGGCGGCGCTGGTCCGGGCCGAACCCTTCGATCTCGTGCTCCTCGACCTGTCGCTGCCGGGCGCGTCGGGGCTCGAGACGCTCGAGCGCCTGCTGCGCATCCGGCCCAGCCAGCGCGTGCTCGTGCTGAGCATGCACGCCGAGGACCAGTTCGCGATCCAGGCGCTCCGTGCCGGCGCCTCGGGCTACGTCACCAAGGACCACGCGACCGACCTGCTGCTCGCCGCGATCTCCCGGATCATGGCCGGCGGACGCTACCTGAGCCCGTCGCTCGCCGAACTGCTCGCCGACCGGCTCACGGGCGACCTCGACGCCCCCGCCCACACCCGGCTGTCGGCGCGGGAGTTCCGGGTCATGTCGATGCTCGCGGAAGGCCACGGGATCAGCCACATCGCCCACGCGCTCGCGCTGTCCGCGAAGAC
>CAUJJX010000094.1 GCA_963205165.1 Pseudomonadota bacterium
GCCGAAATAGCGGTCGCCGACGACGGTGCCCTGCGGACCCGTGAGACTCCAGCGGAAGTAGTAGTTGCTCGTCAGCGTGTCGAAGACGAGCCGCGTCGCGCCGTCGAGCGTGAGCGCGTAGCGATCGACCTCGCCGGACGCTGCGATCGTGGCCGTGACGGTGCTGCCGACGTCCATGACCGGCAGCGCCGGGAGGGTGCCCGGCGTCGATGCGAACGCGACGTTGTCGATGTCGTGGTTCGCGGTCTGGCCGCCGCTGAAGGCGCCGAACGCGACACGACTCGTGCGCAGCTGGAGCCCTGCGATGAAGTAGTCGACGATCGGCGCGACGGCGGTGCCGCCGCCCGCGACATCGGGGGTGAGCACGACGTTGAGCAGCGCACCGCCCTCCACCGCCGTCAACGTGACACGCGCGCGGTTGAAGACACCGTTGGCGAGGTCGAAGCCGGGGCTCGAGAACTCGGTGAGCCGTGTCCCGTTGGCGTGGACCGACAGGTGGTTGTTGTTCGACTCGCCGTTGTTGTAGATGTCGAAGCCGAGGCCGAACGACGCCGCGAGGCTCGGTTCGAGAGAGAACGCCGGCGCGTCGCCGCTCGTGCCCCACGTCGCGGTGTCGAGCAGCGCGAGGCCGAACCCGTCGGCCCGGCCGCTGCCGGGCGTCATCCGGAAGTCGAACTCGACGGCGACCGACGCGTACGGGCCTTCGTCGACGGTCGAGAAGCCGACAGTGTTGTTCGTGTACGTGTTGCTCGCGTAGGCGAGCCGCAGGAAACGGTTGCCGTCCTGCTCGAGCACGCCGGCCTCGACACCCTGGTGATTCGAGAGCATGTACGGCGTGCCCGCTGCATCGAAGTCCTGGGTGGCGAGCCCGAGGGGATTCGGCAGCGTGCGGTCATCGATCCGGAAGCTGAAGTCGACCGGCGTGCCTTCGTCGTAGCGGCCCTCGACGAGCAGCCAGTACGTGCCTTCGGCCGGCATCGTGTAGATGCCGGCGTCCGAGAAGTTGCTCGGTCCGAAGACGAGCCCCTTCCACGGATCGAGCAGGCGCCACGACGCGGAGTCGCGGCTCTCGGTCAGCATGTCGAAGCGCAGGCGGTCGTACGCCCCGGCCTCGAAGCTGTAGATGCGGGTCGCGCTGCCGGGAGCCAGCCGGCCGGTGACGATCTCGTCGAAATCGATCGACGTCGCCGCGGACAGGTCGTGCAGGCGGAACGCGTAGGCGCCCGCATCGTCGCCGTCACCGTCGATGGTCAGCGTGTAGTCGCCCGCGACGAGCGCGAGGACGGGTGAACCGCCCAGTTCGTACGAGTCGGACGCGGTGAACGAACGCCCGTCGATCACGGTGCCGCGCGGCCCCGTCAGCGACCAGCGCATCCGGCTGTCGTTGGTCATCGCGTCGAAGTACACGACGCCGTCGTTCGCGAGGGTGAAGGTGTGGCGGTCGCGCTGGCCGGGCATCGCGAGCGTGCCGGTGACGTCGGTATCGAGCGTCAGCGTGGCGGTCTGGTCGACGACCGTGTGGACCGCGAAGCCGAAGCGCGTGTTGCCGCCGATGTAGTACCGGCCCTCGATCAGCAGCGTGTAGTCGCCGGTCTTCGCGAGCGTCAGCTCGGCGTCGTTGGTCGAGCTGTTCATCACCGACGGTCCGAACACGACGCGGCCGTCCGGATCGACGAGGCGCCAGTAGATGTCGCCGGCGGTCCGGGCGATCGCGTCGAGGTAGATGCGCTGCCCCGCGTCGCCGTGGAAGCCGTAGACGGCCGTCGAGGCGGACGGCGACAGCTCGGCATCGACGCGGGTGTTCAGCGGCAGTGGCTCGGCGACGGCGTCGAGCGGCAGGAGCCGGAATTCGAACGGACCGGTCGCGTCGACGAGGCCGTCGACCGTGAGCGTGTAGTCGCCGGCGGCGAGGTCGAGGACGCTGGAACCGTCGTACGAGTCGCTGGACGTGAACGACCGGTCGCCGATGATCGAGACGCCGCCAGGCCCGCGCAGGCGCCAGACGATGTTCGAGTTGTTCGTCAGCGAATCGAAGAGCAGGCGCGTGCGCCCGGTCAGCGTGAACGTGTAGTCGGCCTGCTGGCCGGGCATCGCGATGTCGCCCGCGACGACGCCGTTCACCAGTTCGCCGAAGGCGCCCGCATGACCGTTGCCGCTCGCATCGGCGAGCACCGTGCCGTCGCCTTCGTCCATGCGCAGCGTGAAGACGGTCTGGGCGGCCTCGGTGTCGTCGAGCCGGCGATCCATGTCGGCCGCGATCTCGGCCGTCGTGCGGGCGCGATTCCAGAACCGGAACTCGGCGAGGCTGCCGTCGAGGTTCGCGTGGTCGGAGTACTGCTCGCGGTCGGTGCCGATGTGGAGGGGGTCGGTGCTGACGCGCGCAGGCAGCACGCGGATGTCGGCCGTCGCGCGATCGACGCCATCGATGACGATGCGCAGCTTGCCGGTCGCGCGATCCACGACGCCGGCGACGTGATGCCAGTCGCCCGCATTCACGAGGCCGGCAGCCGTCTGCACGCCCTGCTCGCCGTGCTGGTCGGCGCTCGACAGGTAGACCGAGCCGTTCGCGTTCAGCCAGAGGCTGTAGTCGCGCAGGGACGCGTTGGTGTCGGCGCCCTTGTAGACGAGCGGGGTCCAGGTGTTGCGATACGCGTCGACCTTCACCCACGTCTCGAACGTGACGGCGCCGGAAGCGAGGTCGATCGCGTCGGCGTCGGCCACCTGGAGCGTGCGCATGCCGTTCATCCGGAGCGCGGATCCGAACGGACCTTCCGTGGTCCAGGCGGGGTCCATGCCGCTCGGCACGCCCGGGACGATCGCGACGGCGGTGTCCTCGACGCGCGCGACGCGGAAGCTGAAGTTCGTCGGCGTGGTCGCGTTGTAGCGGCCCTCGACGAGCACGGTCCAGAACCCGGCGTAGGGCAGCGTCGTCCGGTCGATGTCGTTGCCGAAATGGTGCGGCCCGGAGTAGTTGCGGCCGAACGGATCGACGAGCCGCCAGTACGTGTCGTTGCTGCCCGAGAACAGGACGCGGTCGAGGTACACGGTGTCGCCGGCCTCGGCCTCGAAGCGGTAGGCCGCCGTCGAGGTGCCGGGGTCGAGCCGGCCGGTCGTCAACGCGTCGTAGTCGATCATCGGCGCAGCACCGAGATCGAGCAGGCGGAATCCGTAGAGTCCGTTGGCGCCGTTCGCGCCGTACATCGTCAGCGTGTAGGCACCGGCCGGCAGTTCGAGAACGCCGAAGCCGTCGTACGAATCGCCCTGCGTCATCGGCCGGTTCGAGACCACGAGCCCGCGCGGCCCGACGAGGTCCCAGCGGAGTTCGCTGTTGTTGATCAGCGAATCGAAGTAGAGCCGCGCGGCGGCGTCGAGCGTGAACGTGTAGTTGTCGCGCTGCCCCGGATCGATGCGGCCGGCGACGATGGCGGTGCCGCCGTCCCACTGATGGCGCACGAGACCGTCGTGACCATTGCCGGTGTCGTCGACGAGAACATTGCCGTCGGTCTCGTCGATCGTGAGGTTCACCACGGCGCCGCTGCCCGCGCCCACGAGGCTCGCGTTCGCGAGGTCCGCGATCTGCTCGGGCGTGCGGACGCCGTTCCAGAGGCGGAACTCGTCGATGGCCCCCTGGAACAGCGGATTGCCTTCGAGCGATCGGCCGAGATAGATCGGGTTGTCGCTCGCGATGGCGGCCGAGGTGCGCAGTTCGCCGCGCTCGGCCTCGACACCGTTCAGGTAGAGCTTCATCACGCCGAGCGTGCGATCGAGGACGGCCGCGACGTGGGTCCACTGGCCGGTGAGCACCGAACCGGCGGCCGTGCTGATGCTCTGCTCGCTGTTGTCGCCCGTCGAGAGATGCACGTACCCGGCAGAGTTGACCCACAGCGTGTACGTGCGCTGCCAGTAGTTGCCGTTGCCTTTGTAGACGAGCGCCTGCCATTCGGCCGGATAGTTGTCGACGCGGAACATCGTCTCGAACGTGACGGACCCGGTGAGATCGACCTCGGGGCTGTCGGCGATCTCGATGTAGCGCATGCCGTCGAGAAGCAGGCCGTTGCCGAGCGGGCTTTCGACGCGCTGTGTCGCGGTGCCGTGCGCCTCGCCGGGGACGATGGCGATCGTCTCGTCGGCGACGGGCACGACGCGGAACGTGTAGTCGACGGTCGATCCGCCGAAGTACTGGCGGTCCCAGAGACGACCTTCGACGAGGATCGTGTAGGTGCCGACGTACGCGGGCGTGAACACGCCCTGGTCGTCGAAGTTCGCGGGGCCGACGACCTTGCGGCCGAACGGATCGATGACCGTCCAGGCCATCCAGTCGGATCCGAAGCCGGCCGTGAGCGCCTGCCGGTCGAGGGCGTAGCGCACGCCTGCCTCGGCCTCGAACCGGTACATCGTCGTCGCGTTCGGCGGCGTGAGCTGCCCCGCCACGGAGGCCCCCGGCATGATCTCGACGGCATCGGCGATGTCGAGCAGCCGGAAGCGGTATGTGCCGACCTGGTCGTTGGGCACGTCGAACGTCAGCGTGTAGTCGCCGGCGATGAGATCGAGCACGGGGCTCGTGCTGCCGAGATCCTGGGCTTCCGAGTAGTAGAACTGCCGTCCGCTGACTTCGTATCCGCGCGGTCCGCGCAGCGACCAGAAGACCTGCGGGCTGTTGTTGACCGGCGCCATCGCATCGAAGACGAGCCGCGTCGCCTCGCCGAGGCTGAAGGTGTGCACCCCCATGCGACCGGGCTGCGTGATGCTGGCGGTGACGTCCTCGCCGATGCTGATCGGCACGGGTGTGTCCTGCACGGACAGCACGCGGAAGCTGTAGTCGTTCGGCGTGTCGCCGTTGGTCACGCGCCCTTCGACGAGGACCAGATAGGTGCCGGACAGCGCGAAGGTCGCGACGTCGCGGTCGTCGGGCCAGGTGTAGCCGCTCCCGATCTGGTTGCCGCTCGGATCGATCAGCCGGTACGTCGTGCTGTAGTAGTCGGCACCGTACGAGATGCGGTCGAAGTAGTAGCGCTCGCCGGCCGTGCCCTCGAACTTGTAGACATCGGTGATGCGCGACGGCGTGATCGCGCCGCTCACGGTGGCCCCGAGACTGATCTCGACGGCCTCGGCGCGGAGGTCGCGCAGGCGGAACGCGTAGCCGCCGATCACGTCGGTGCTGCTGTCGACCCTCACGGTGTAACTGCCGGCGCGGAGCGACAACAGCGGGTTGCTGCTGCCGAAATCAGCCGAATCGCTGGCCGTGAAGTTGCGGCTCGCGACGATTCCATCGGGCCCCGCGAGGCTCCAGACGAAGCTGCTGTTGTTGGTGAGACTGTCGAAGTACAGCGTGCGATCGGCGTCGAGCTCGAAGGTGTACGTGTCGACCTGCCCCACGCTGGAGATCGCACCCGCCGTGTCGGCGCCGATCACGAGCGCGACCGCCGGATCGTCGACGACCGGCCGCACGGTGAACCCGTAGCTGAAGGGCGGAATCGAGTACTGCGTCGTCCAGATGCGCCCCTCGATGAACAGCGTGTACTCGCCGTCCCAGGCGAGCGTGACCGGCTCGATGTCGTAGTAGAAATTGGTCGGCGCGATCACCTGCCGTCCGAACGGGTCGACGAGGCGCCACGTCACCCAGTCGGAGTACTCCGGCGAGTAGAGCGTGCGATCGAAGAAGTATCGGGTACCGGCCGTCGCTTCGAACCGGTAGGCGTCCGTCTCGTTCGCGGGGTTGAGCGTGCCCGACACGGGCGTGCCCGGCGCGAACGCCGTCGCGGCCGCGAGATCGAGCATCCGGAATCCGTAGGCGCCCGTCGTGCTGCCGTTCGCCCAGATGCGCACCTGATACGTGCCGGGCACGACGAGGTCGAGCACCGGGTTGCCGGTGAACTCGGACGACTCCGTGTAGTAGATCGCGCGATCGGCCATCGCGGTGCCGCGCGGCCCGACG
>CAUJJX010000095.1 GCA_963205165.1 Pseudomonadota bacterium
ATGTCGGTCGAACTGCCCACGACGAAGCCGAGGTTCATGGCCGGCAGGACCGTCCAGCCCCGCGGCGCGAGGAATCGGGACCGGTCGTGCCCGGCCCCCGAGGCACGCACGTCACCGCCGGCGCCGGGCTCGCGGAAGAGCACGTAACGCCCGGTCCTGCGCCATCTTCGCGTCGCCCACACGGCGGTCAGCGGTCGCCCGATCTGGCTCTCGAACTCCCCGCCCCCCTTCTCGTAGATGCTCATGTGCGACGTGTGCACGTGATGCCGGCCGCCGTCGTGCACGAGATCGAATTCCTCGTGCCGGTAAGTGGTGCTCGTCCAGAACCGTCTCTTCACGCCGTTCTCGCGCGTTTCCTCCCAGAGCGTGGAATACGTCTTGTCCCGCGCCTCGTAGCCGGACACGATGCCGGTCACCCATTCGAGCCGCGCCCGGCCGAAACCGAAACGCAACGCCGGCGTACCGGACGTCGTCACGCCGAAACGGAGGAGTTCCCGCAGGGCGCCGAAAGCCAGCAGCACGCACATGAAGACGCCGGCCGAGATCGCGTGGTCGCGCTCTTCCTGCGTCATGCGACCCCAGACGGAATCCTCGTGTTCTTCGAGATCGTGCAGGCCGCGGGCGATCGACTCGCGCCCCGCCGCGGCCTGCGTCGCGAACGCGGCGGTGGCCGCGCGATGCCGTGCCTGGAAATCGGGTGAGAAATAACGCCGCATCAGTTCGTCGTTCAACGCGGCGCCGCGCTCGAACCGCGCGATCGAACTCATCCATTTCGCGCCCGGGGAATCCACGGACGCCGCGCCGGGAGGGAAGGTCGCGAGCCCCTCGTTGCGCAGGCGGTTCGCCTCGGCCGCGTAGGCCGCGAGAACCGGCTTCTCGTCCGCCGAGGGAAACGCCGCGGTCACGAGTCTCGTGCCGGCCATCTCGCGCACGATCGAATGCAGGCGCTGCATCGCCGCCACCTGGCGCGCCCGGGTCTCCATCGGATCCTTCCCGCGGATATCGGCCAGCACGCGTGCCGTCGCCGGCATCTCGCGCAGATAGGCGGGATCGGACGCGACCGCGACGACGGGGACCGCGATCCCGAGCACGCAGTGCAGCGCGATCACGCGGAGCCGGCGCACGAGCGCCGAAACACTTACGTCAGCCAGCATGGTCGATCCTCCGGGCAGCGACGGGGCGACGCCGACGCGACGTCCGGCGCCGGACAGGCGGATCCTGATGCGGAACACGGTGCCGGGTCCAGCCCCGTCGACACCGATGGCGATGCACGCCCGGCGAACGACGTCGCACCGGCGTGAGCCGACCGGCGCATGCCGATCACCCTCCCGCGATTAACACCGCGGTAACAGCCCACCCCTAGCCTGCATCGGTCCGCGCCTCACCCTTCGCGGAAGCGATCCTTCGAGATCGGCAACCGAACAGGAGACCTCCATGAAATTGCACCTCCGCACCGTGCTGGCCGCCGCGCTCGTCGGCGTGCTGCACACGGTCGCCGCGGCCCACGCCGCGGAACTCGTCACCAACGGCGGCTTCGAGGCCGACGGCGGTGAAACCTGGGATCCGACCGGCTGGCAGGCCTTCGCCGACGGACTCGTCGGATCGATCGTCGCCACCGACGCCAACGTCTCGCCGATCAGCGGCTACGCGACGGCCGGTGCCGATCAGGGCGCGCACTACGCGCTCATCGACGCCGCCCTGCCGAGTGCGTCCGCCCTCGTGCAGCGCTTCGTCGCACCGACGCTGACGCAGGCGACGCTGTCGTTCTCGCTGTTCGGCAATGACCAGGGCGACGGCGTGCCCTACGTCGACACGACCGGCCTCGACGCCTCGACCGGCGGCGCCGACCGTCCGAACCAGCACATGCGCGTCGACATCCTGTCGGCCGGCGCTTCGGCGTTCGACACCGGCGCCGGCGTGCTGCGCAGCTTCTACGTCGGTGGCCCGAACGGCCGGGGCTACGGCGACTCGCCGAACGCCTGGAGCCACTTCTCGTTCGACGTGACCGACCTGCTCGCCGCCGGCGGGACCTTCCAGCTCCGCTTCGCGAACGTCGCAAACCAGGCGGCGTTCCAGACCGGCGTCGACGCCGTGAGCCTGTCCGTGACCGCAGTCCCCGAACCCGGCACGTGGGCGCTGACCTTCGCCGGCCTGGGGCTGCTCGGCCTCGCCGCGCGCCGCCGCGGCTGAAACCACAGGAACAAGGCAACCACAAACCACAGCAAGGAGAGATCGATGAACAGCAGCATCCGCAAACCCCTCGCCGCCCTGCTCGCGGCGATCTTCGCCGCGCCGGCCGCCCCGCTGTACGCAGCCGACCCCGTCGTGCAGGGCCCCGAGTCCGTGCAGGACTGGTTCGACGGCGGCCAGCGCTTCATCCGCGAGTCGAAGCAGATCTTCGCGAACGCGCGTCGCGCCAAGAACGTGATCCTGTTCGTCGGCGACGGCATGGGCGTGTCGACCGTGACGGCCGCGCGCATCCTCGAGGGCCAGATGAATGGCAAGCCGGGCGAGGAAAACAGCCTGTCGTTCGAGAAGTTCCCCTACCTCGCGCTGTCGAAGACGTACTCGTGGGACCAGCAGACGTCCGACTCCGCGCCGACCATGACGGCGATGGTCACGGGCTACAAGGGTCGTGAAGGCCAGCTCTCCGTGAACCACACGACGGCGCGTGGCGAATGCGACGCGAACGTCACGGCGACCAAGTCGCTGCAGACGATCCTCGAGCAGGCCGCAGCCGCCGGCAAGTCGACGGGTGTCGTGTCGACGGCGCGCATCACGCATGCGACGCCGGCCGCGACGTACTCGCACATCTCGGTCCGCGACTGGGAAAGCGATCGCGAGATCCGCGCGTTCGAAGCGGCGCAGGGCCTGCCGTCCGGCACGTGCACCGTGAAGGACGTCGCGTCGCAACTCATCGACGCCTCGCCCGCTGTGCGTTCCAGCCTGAAGGTCGCGCTGGGCGGCGGCCGTTCGTACTTCCTGCCGAACACGGTGACCGACGAAGAGAACAACCGCGCCGGCGCCCGCCGTGACGGCCGGCATCTGCCGAACGAATGGGTGAGCACGCGCGGTGGCCCCTCGCAGGCCGCCTACGTGTGGCGCAAGGCCGAGTTCGACGCCGTGAACCCGGCGACGACCGAACACCTGCTGGGTCTGTTCGAGAACTCGCACATGCAGTACGAGGCGGACCGCCCGGCCGACCGCAGCGGCGAGCCCTCGCTCACCGACATGACCGACAAGTCGATCCGCATGCTGTCGAAGAACCGCGACGGCTTCTTCCTGCACGTCGAGGCGGGCCGCATCGACCACGCGCACCACGCTGGCAACGCGAAGCGCGCGCTGCTCGACACGATCGAGTTCTCGAAGGCGATCAAGCGCGCGTACGAGATGACCGATCCGAAGGACACGCTGATCATCGTGACGGCCGACCACAGCCACGTGTTCACGATCGCCGGCTACCCGCATCGCGGCAACGACATCCTCGGCCTCGTGAAGGAAGTGCCGAACATGGACGGCCAGCCCACCGCGCCGTCGCGCGACAACCTGGGCCTGCCCTACACGACGCTCGGCTACCAGAACGGCCCGGGCTGGCGTGATGCGATCGCCACCGGCCAGAAGCGTCCGGACCTGACGGGCGTGAACACCGCGGCCACGAGCTTCCTCCAGGAAGCCGCGATCCCGATGGGTTCCGAGACGCACGCCGGCGAGGACGTCGCGATCTTCGCGACCGGTCCGAAGTCGTATCTCGTGCACGGCGTGATGGAACAGAACTGGATCTACCACGTGATGAAGGAAGCCTTCGGCTTCTGATGAAGCAGTAACCGTTACGCCCGGGGCACCTGCGGGTGCCCCGTCGCTTTTGGAGATTCGAAGATGCAACGCATGCTGTCCCTGGCGCTCGCCGCCCTCGTCACCGTCGGTCACGCCGCGAGCGCGCTCGCCGACACGTCCCGGCCCGTCGCCGCGCAGTTCTCCTTCACCGCTTCGGATGCCGCCGGCAAGGAAAGAACGCCCGCGGAATTCCACCTGTGGCGCACGGCGGACCGCGTCGAGACGGACCACGACGGCCGCGCCGAAGTCTGGCAGCGCGACACGGAAGGCACGCGGCTCACGCGCGTGTTTCACGCCGACAGCCGGATGGTCGAATACTCGCCGGGCGAACTGAAAGCCATGCGGATCGAACCCCGCTGGGAGGCGCTCGCGTCGATGCTGGACCCCGCGGACCTGTCGGGCCTGCCGGCCGCGGGAAGCACCGAGGTCTTCGGGCAGGTCGCGTCGATTCGCGAGGGCGTCATCGGCGAGGAACAGGTCACCGTCTGGTGGATCGACGCGCTCTCGATCCCCGCGCGCTACGAACGGACAGGCCCGAACGGTCGCGTCCGGTTCACGCTGGAGTCGCTGGCAGATTCGGCACCGTCCGGCTGGCCGCTGGTGTCCGACGCCGCGTGGCGCGAGTACGTGCGCATCGATGCGGCAGACCTCGGCGAGATGGAGGACGACGCATTCGTGCGCAAGCTCCAGCGCATGGACGCCGGCTCGCGGTTCGGTCACGGGCACCACGGACACGAGCATCGCTGACGCGTGCAGTCGGCGGCGCCGTGGCGCGACGGAGGCGCCGGGCGGACGTCGCGAGTTCCGGCCACCGGAGTTCGCCGCCCCCCCCGGAAACGACAAGGGCCTCGCGAGAGGCCCTTGCGTGGAACCCCGGGCCTGCTTCTAGGCCCGGACGTGACAAGGGCCTCCTGCGAGGCCCGACGTAACAAGGGCCTCCTGCGAGGCCCGACGTAACAAGGGCCTCCTGCGAGGCCCGTGCAAATCATGGAATTCCTGGAGCGGGTGAAGGGAATCGAACCCTCGTATGCAGCTTGGGAAGCTGCCGTTCTACCATTGAACTACACCCGCAGAGGGGGCGGATTCTACGACGATTCACCGTCGCAAGGGCAAGCCACGCCGATCTGCCGCGGGTTCTGACCGCGTCACTGCCCCGGCCCGATCGCGACGCTGCTCTCGTACTTCACGTCGTCCGTGTCTTCCACTTCCGCCGCGAGGGCACCCTCGCCGTCGGGCTTGAAGCTGAAGCGCAGTGTCGGGTTCTCGCTGATCGAGAAGTCGACGTCGGCCGCGACGACGAGTTGCCCCCGCCACGTCACCTTCACGCGACGCACGAAGCCCGGGGTCTCGACGATGCGGGACGACTGGTCCGCCGCGAGGCCAGACGAGTTCGGATGCCGGATCATCAGCGTCACGGCGTTCGGGCGGCCCATCGCGAGCAGCTCGGGCAGCTGCCAGCGCATCTGGCCGCGCGTCGCCGCGGAATCCGACCGCGTGCCGGACGCCGTCGAGCACCCGCCCGACGCCTTGATGTACTTCGTCACCATCGTGAGCGAACCGTCCGGCGCCTCGGCCACGACGCGCACCGTGCTCGCGGTCTCGATGCGCACGCGGGTCTCGATCTGCGCGCCGCCGGCCACGTCACCGAACTCGAACACGCCGGCGACCGGCGAAGGATTGCGGTCGATGATCAGGTAGAGCTTCCGCGGCATCCCCTGCCCCTTGCGCGGATGCGCCTTCATGCTCACCGGGACGACTGCGGCGTCCTCGGCCTGCAGCGGAAGTGTCAGCGACATCTCGAACCCGGCCGGTGCGATCTCGCGCTCGCCGAAGAGGCTCGCCTTCACGACCGCCCAGACTTCGTCGCCCGTCGCCGCGGCCGCGATCGGGGCGACCAGCGCCAGCGTCACTGCAATCACACCTGCACTCCACTGCTTCACGAACGGAAGACGCATCGGACCCTCGCCGGGTTGTGAGAACTGCGTAGCGGCTGGTCGCCATCGTCGTCACGCGACACGAATGCCGCAGACGACCACGAACCCGGCCGACGTCGAGCGCGGATCATCGTCAATGGCGGCTGCCGCGGCAACAGGAACCGGTGCGCCGGTGGACGACC
>CAUJJX010000096.1 GCA_963205165.1 Pseudomonadota bacterium
GTGACCATCACGCCGGCAGCGAGAAGGAGATGGCGCCAGCCCGGGCTGTTCCGGCGCGGACGGCCGACGCAATTGGTGGTGTTCATGGTCTTGTCTCCGGCGTGGCCCGTTCGCGCGTGGATGCCGCGGCATCCGTCACACGCAGGCTCGGGTTCGAATCGTCGCGGGGCGAGCCCGCGTCGGCGTCGTGGCGACGACGCGCGAGAGTGTCCCCGTGCGATGCCGCCACGAATTGTCCGGGTCGCGACAGCGATGCGGATTGACAACCGTCAACGGGACCGACCGCTGGACGTCGTGCATGGGCGTCGGTATTTCGTGGTGAAATCCGCGCCCGGTGCCGGTCCTCGGCGTCGAAGCACAACCGAACTTCCCGGAGGAATGCCTTGAAGAAACTGTCCGCCCTTCTGCTCGTTGCCGCCGCCCTGCCGGCGTGGGCCCAGAACGATGCGGCCGCGCTCGCGGCCAAGGAACCCGGCGCCGTCGTCACATCCACCGGCCTCGTGTATCGCTCGCTGACCGAAGGCAAGGGCGCGTCGCCGGCCGCAGCCGACCGGGTCAAGGTGCACTACAAGGGCACGCTGCCCGACGGGACCGAGTTCGACAGTTCGTACGCGCGCAATGCGCCGGCCGAATTCCCGCTGAACCGCGTGATCCCGTGCTGGACCGAGGGCGTGCAGAAGATGAAGGTCGGCGGCAAGGCGAAGCTCACGTGCCCGCCTGGCATCGCCTACGGTTCGCGCGGTGCCGGCGGCGTCATCCCGCCGAACGCGACACTGCATTTCGAAGTGGAACTGCTGGGCATCTCGAAGTAATCGCAGCCGGACGCGCCTCGCCCGCGACGGGCGGGGCGGTTCAGTTCGCGGCCCGGGTCCAGGCCGTGAGCTGCTGGAATTCCGCGTCGTCCTTCGGGCGTCCGCAGCAGTCCTCGAAGCGCACGCCCATGGCCTCCGACAGCTTCGCGAGACGGTCCGCCGGCAGCGGATGCGTCTTGAAGAGCAGCGCGACGTAGGCGTCGTCGTTCGGCGCGGCCGAGAGCGTCTGCATCACGCCCGCAAGTCCGAATGCGTCGTAGCCCGCGCGCGCCGCGTAGACGACGCCGAGGCGATCGGCCTCGAACTCGTCGTCGCGGTCGAGGCCGCGCAGGTACAACTCCTTCGTGGCGCTCGCGATCGCGCTGCCGAGTTCGGCGGCACCCTGCGTGGCTGCAGCGACTCCGGCCGTCGTCGACACGATGTTGACGAGCGCGCCCTTGCGCATCGCCCGGAGGTGATGCTTCTGCGTGACGTGCGCGATCTCGTGCGCGAGCACGCCGGCGAGTTCGGATTCGTTGCGCAGCGCGCGGATCAGCCCGCGCGTGACGAGCACGTTGCCGCCCGGCGTGGCGAAGGCATTCACGTGATCGGAGTCGGTGACGCCGAAGGCCCACGGCAGATCGGGGCGCTCCGACCGACGCGCGATGATCAGTCCGACGTCGTTCACGTACTTCTGCAGCGCCGGATCGTCGACGAGCGGGCGCGCGCCGAGCAGTGTCGCGGCGACACCCTCGCCGATCTGGATCTCCTCCTTCTCTTCGACGGTGCGCAGGTCGTAGAGGTCCTTGAAGATCGTGCCCACGCCGCCGAAGCCTTCCAGGAACGAGCGGTTCTTCTGCGGATCGGACGAGCAGCCGGCGAGCAGCGCGATGCCCGCCGCGAGTATGGCGATGCGCTTCATTGCTTCACCTCCGCGGGCTTGCCGTGCTCGTCGAGCAGCGGCACCTCGTACTCGGCCAGGCCCACCTGAACGGCGTGCGCCTTCGCGCGCGCCGGGGTCGCCATCGATTCGCGCATCCGTTTGACCTGCTCGAGATCGGGCCTGGCGTTCTCGAGCTCGACGACCGAGAGTCCGCGGATGCCGGTGGTCACCGTCGGACCGCCCTGCGAAGCGGCGCGGATGCGCCCCGGGCCGATGCCGAGCCGCGCCATCCATCCGCCCGAAGTCGTCTCGGCGGTCGGGGCGCCGAGACGCACCGACAGCATCCGGACCCAGCCGCTGCGTTCACCGACCCTGACCTGGAGCCAGCCGGCCTGGCGCGCGAGCACTTCGAGCTGCGTCTTCCCGGGCAGTCGCTCGAGCTTCGCCGCGTCGAGGAACGGGCGTTCGCGCAGATCGGTGGCAGAGATGATGACGCCCTGTTCGGCGGCGTCGGCAGTGCCGGCGGCGAGCAGGAGCGCGAGGAGGAGGGCACGCGGGGGCATCGTCGTGAGGCCGCATCGCAGGCGGCACCGGGCGGGGAGGGTGCATCGATCGTACGCGCTTGCCGGTCGCCGCTTCAACCCGGCATGCGACGTCGCGTCGCACGCGCACGGTGCGCCGTTTCCATTACACTCCGGTCGCCGTCAGCCAGTCCGAAAGGCTTCGCCCCGAGCGGATTCCCTCAGGGGCATCGCAGTCACCCAGCCCGGAAATGCATACGCCGTCGGCTTCCCCGCGGAAGCTGGTCGAAACAACTTTGCTTGCGAGAACGTGAAGGTGTCGAGTCAAGGCAGGTCGCATTCGTGGTCACGCGCGCTCCGTCGAGGATGCGTGCTCGCATTCGCTGCCGTCACGTGGCCGGCGCAGGCTGCCGTGCCGGTGCTGGACACCGAGGTCATCATCGGTCGCCCGCGCCCGCGGGTCGCCGAACTCGGCTACACCGAGCCCGAGGTGTTCAACCCGATCACCGACCGCAACTACCAGGGCGGCTATCGCTATGGCGGCCCGCCCGTCGAGATCCCGCAGGAAGTGCGCTACCTCACGGCCATCGGCCGCGTGACCGCCATGAAGCGGATCATCGCCTGCACCGATGCGTGGTACTACCCGTTCGCGCACACGGCGCCGAAGAACGAACCGCCCGGCATCGACATCGAGATCCTGGGCGCCATCACGAAGAAGCACGGCTGGGAGTATTCGATCCTGTGGGCCAACACCGGCGTCTATCGCGGCGGCCTGGCGGGCGCCTTCCGGCAGACGATCGACCGCGGTCACTGCGACCTCTTCCTCGGCCTGATCGCGACCGGCGAGGACGACCACATGGTCCGTCACTCGATGGCCTTCACGAAGCCCTACCTCGGCGTCGGGTTCGTCCTGGTGACCAACGGCAAGGTGCCGAAGGTCCGGACGCTCGCCGACCTGAAGGGCAAGGGCTTCAAGATCGGCGTGCCCGCGTACACGCCGATGTACGACAACGCCGTCGAACTGGGCATCCCGGTCGTGACGTACTTCCAGAACAACCGCGTGATCGACGGGCTGCTGCGCAACGAGGTCGATGCCGCGATGGTCTGGGGTCCCTCGATCACGGTCGCGAATCGCGACAAGAACGTGTCGCTCGCCATGAGCGAAGGCTTCATGCCGGTCAAGGGGCAGCGCTTCAATGCCTCGTGGGGCGTGAAGTCTAAGGAAGACGGTTTCCTCGAGATGCTCAACAAGGATCTCGAGGAAATGACGGCGAACGGCGAGATCCGGAAGATCGTCGAG
This sequence comes from Pseudomonadota bacterium, assembly GCA_963205165.1. Taxonomy (GTDB): domain Bacteria; phylum Pseudomonadota; class Gammaproteobacteria; order Burkholderiales. The sequence continues at coordinate 3,496 of CAUJJX010000096.1, forward strand.
AAATACGACGTTCCGTACTTCGCGCCGTTCCCCGACGCACCGAGCATGAAATGAAACCCGCCGCCCCCGCGGCCCCGATGACTACGAGGAACTGACCGACCATGTGGGACAAACTCCTGACGCTCACCGACCTGTCCGCGGGCATCGTTCCGCTGATGGTGCTGCTGTTCACCGTGGCTGCCGCGGTCGTGATCGAGCGCCTGTACTTCTTCCATCGCGTGCTGTCGCAGGGCGCCGCGATGGAACGCGAACTGAAGCGCGCGCCGTATCGCGGCACCGATGAACTCCGCGCCGTCGCAACGAAATACCAGGGCGCGCTGCAGTCCGCGCTCGTGATCGCCGGCGTCGAGTCGAAGAGCACCGACGCCGAATCGATGGAACGCCAGATCGACGAGACGATCCTCGAGACCGTCCCCGCGATGGACAAGCACCTCTGGGTGCTCGACACGGCCGTGACGCTCGGTCCGCTGATGGGCCTGCTCGGCACGATCTTCGGCATGATCAAGACGTTCGACGTGCTCGGCGGCGACGGACTCGGCGGCGGTGCGAAGGCCGTGACCGGCGGCATCGGCGAGGCGCTCATCGCGACCGGCGTCGGCCTGTTCATCGCGATCGTCGGCCTGATCTTCCTGAACTACTTCAACAAGCGCGTGCGCCTCGGCGTCCACCAGATGGAACTGATCAAGCTCACGGTCGTGAACCGCCTGCACGGCGGCGGAGCCAAGGGATGAAATCCCGCACGATGCGCTACTTCGAGGCGGACAAGCCCCGCATCGAGGTGATCCCGATGATCGACATCATGATGTTCCTGCTGGTGTTCTTCATCATGATCACGATCGACACGATCGCCGGCAGCGGCATCGCCCTCGAGATCCCGGACTCCAAGACGTCACAGGCCCTGAAGGACACGCAGATCACGATCGGTGTCCAGAAGGACGGCGCGATGTTCGTGCAGGGCAAGCCGATCACGCCCGAGGCCCTCACGGCCCGCCTGAAGGCCGACAAGGCGAACGGCAAGGTCGAGGTCGTCATCGCCGGCGACAAGGAAGTCCCGCTGCAGAAGCTGCTCGACGTGATGGATCTGGTGCGTGCCGAGGACATCACCTCGGTCGGCATCGCCGCGTCGAAGACGCCGCAGAACCCCGCGGGAGCGCCTGCCGCCAAATGAGCGTGTCCGAGAGTCCCGACGCGCGCGCGCCGCGCGAGCCGGACGCCGAACTGCTGCCGCTGTCCCGTGCGTTCCTGATCGCCATCGGGATCGAGGTCGCGGTGCTTGCCGGCGTGCTGGTGAACTGGCAGGCGCTGATGCCCGATCCGGAGCCCGAACCCATGAAGGTGGAGTTCGTGAAGTTGCCGGAGCCGCCGCCCCCGCCGCCGCAGCCCGAACCGCCGCCACCCAAGCCGCCGAAGAAGCCGCCGCCGCCGAAGCCGCCAGAGCCTCCGAAGCCGCCCGAGAAGCCCGCGCTGCCGGAGCCGAAACCCGAGCCGGAACCGCCGCCTCCGCCGCCCCCGCCGCCGAAGGAAGAGCCGCCGCCTCCCGATCTGCCGCCGCCCGACAAGAAGGCGCCGCCGGTGAAGAAGGTGACGCCGCACTATCCCAAGGATGCCCTCTCGCAGGGCATCGAAGGCAAGGTGCGCATCCGCCTGACGGTGAGCCCCGCGGGCAAGGTGCTGAAGACGGAGGTGCTCGATTCGACGCCGCCGGGCGTGTTCGACTACGCGGCCGAGACGGCGGCGAAGAAGTACATCTTCCCGCCCGGTGACGAGCAGTTCGAGATCGACCAGCCCTTCGAATTCAAGATCGAGGACGACCGGTACGGTCCGGACGTGAAGGCGCAGTAGGGTCTGTCGGTCCCGCAGGGCCGGTACGACGCAGGGCCGGTGGAGCGCAGGGCGCGGAGAACGACTCCCGCCCTGTGCTCCACCGGCCCTGTTTCTTTGGTGCCCGATCCGGCGCCGCGTCTGATCGGTCGTGCTGGCGAGTCCGGCGGGATGCGCCGCAGACCTCGACCCGGCCCGACGCCGTGTCCGCCGATCAGACGCCGAATCGGGCGCTGAACCGTGCGACCAGCTGGCGGATGTTGTCGTCGAGTCGTTCGAGCACGCGCGCCTGGATGTCTTCGGGAATGCCGCCGTAGAAGGGTTCCGCGATGGCGCCGGCGATCGCAGCCATCGTGTCGGCGTCACCGCCCAGCGAGACGGCGTTGCGTACGGCGTCTTCGAAGCTCTCGGACTCCAGGAACGCGATGATCGAATGCGGGACGGAACCGGGGCACGCACTGTCGAACACGTGCGTCGGGCGCAACTGCTCGATTGTCGGCGACAGGTCGTAGCCCGAGATGCGCTCGACCTCGCGCCGGATGGTCGCCTTGTCCTCGCCCTTCCGCGCGAGGAACACGGCGCTGGCCGTCGCGAGTGCACCGCGCACGCCTTCCTCGTGGTCGTGCGTGACCATCGCGCTGCGGCGGGCCTCGTCGAGCACGTCGTCCAGCGAATCGAACGCCCACGCGACCGGGCTCACCCGCATCGCCGAGCCGTTGCCCATGCTGTTGTACGGATCGCGCCGCCGATGGAAGGCCCACTGCGCGAACCGGCCGCCGTAGCCGGCGCCGGGATACGCGTGCGTCCAGCGGTGGAAGGCGTCGACGTAGCCGCCGCCGTCGAGGATGCATTCGGCCACGGCAGCCGTCAGGACGGTGTCGTCCGTGAAGGTGCTGGCCGGTGTGAACAGCGGAAACGTCTTGGTCTTGGTGCCGGCCCATTCGTGCACGGAGCCGATGACGTCGCCGGTGATGGCGCCGAGCATCGCGAATCCGGCGGACGGCCGGTGCAGCGGCACGCGGCGGTCGGGCTGCGGGATTGCGGTTGGAGCGAGCTGCTGGGGAAGAGTCGGGGTCACGGTGTTTCCGGTACGAACACTGCCGGCACCGTTTCGGATGCCTGGCGACCGTGGCGATCGTGTCGCCGCGGTCGGTGTCATCCGGCGTCGCGGAGTCTCGTGCCGCGGTCCGTCGGATACGTACCGGAGGTTATCGTGGCGCCCTGTCGCTGACCCGTGCCTAGTGCACGCCCGCGATGTGACTTTTGCACACCTCGCCGCGCGGGTTGCTCACCAGGCCTGGGGCGGGCTTCGCAGGATGATGATGCGGTGCCCGTCCTGTTCGATGTAGCCGCCGCGTTTGAGGTCGGCAAGGATGCGGCTCACCATCTCCCGCGAGGCCCCGACGCGCTTCGCGATGTCGAGCTGCGTGAGCTTGTGGGGCAGCATCAGGCGCCCGTCCTCCTCGACCGCCGCCTCGACGAGCATCCGGGCAACCCGGCCCGAGACGTCGAGCAGCGCGAGACTCCCGACGGTCCGGGTGAGCGCACGGACGCGTCCCATGAGCATGCCGATGAGGGCCGACGCCGCACCGGGATGGGTGGCGAGGTAGCCCTCGAACTCGTCGCGGGACACGACCGAGAATCGCGATGGTTCGACCGTGATGACCGACGCCGAGCGCGGTCCGCGGTCGAGCATCATCTCGCCGAGGTGCTCGCCGGGTCCGTGCTCGTTCAGCATCACTTCCTTGCCGTCGTGATCCGCGAGGAACACCCGCACGCGGCCCGACAGCACGATGTACATCGAGTCGCCCGGTTCGCCCTCGTGGATGATGACGGTGTTGCGCGGAAAGCTGCGGACCACGCCGATCCCGGCGAGGTCGTCGACGACCTGCCGCGGCAGCTGCCACGGGAAATGATTCGGGAGTCGTGCTTCGCTCATGGACAGTCGATGGTCCGGGCCGACGGTGTCATGCGTTCGGGGTTCATCCGCGGCGGGCCGCCAGGAAGCGCGCCATCGCGGCCTGCGGTTCGCCGCTGTCGTACGCGGCCTGCTGGGCAGCGACGGCCGCGGACAGCGCCGCCTCGAACGCGGGATCGGTGAGTGCGCGAAAGCGCGCCTTCGTGAGCCGCATGGCGGTGGGTGGCCGGGCCGCGAGGCTCCCGGCGAGTTCGAGTGCCGTGGCCAGCACGTCCGCCTGCGGCACGAGCCGGTTCAGCAGCCCCATCTCGTAGGCGCGCTGGCCCGTGACGAGATCGCCGAGCAGCGAGAGCTCGAGGTTGTGGCCGAGGCTGGTGAACGGCGTCATGAGCTGCGAGCCGACGATCGACGCGAGGCCGGACCGGATCTCCGGCTGGCCGATGCGCATGTCCGGATATCCGACCCGGAGATCGCAGCAGAGTCCGATCTGGAAACCCGCACCGGCCGCGACGCCGTTGAAGGCCGCCACCGAGGGTTTCGCGAGCTGGCGGACCGCGCGGTACATCCGGTGGTTCGCGGCGACCCAGGCGGACACGTCGTCGCGTCCGAAGGCCGCCGTCTCGCGGAGATCCTGGCCGGCGCAGAAGGCACGATCGGCGGCGCCCGTGATGACGACGGCGCGCACGACCGGGTCGGCATCGGCGGCCGCGAGCGCCTCGATGAAGCGTTCGCGGAGCCCCGTGTCGATGGCGTTCATGACCTCCGGGCGGGCCAGCGTCACGAGCCGCACGGTGTCGCGGGTCTCCTCGCGGACCACGTCGCCGGCACCGGACTCCGGACGGGTCATGGGACGTTGCGTTCGGCCACGACGTCGAGCAGTTCGACCTCGAAGATCAGAGTCGAGTCCGGGGGGATCTCGCCGAAGGCCGTGCGGCTGCCGTAACCCATCTTCGGCGGGACGACGATCGTGCGATGTCCGCCCACCTTCATGCCGAGCACGCCGCGATCGATGCCGGGAATCATGCGGTTCACGCCGATCAGCACGGAGAGCGCGGCGCCGCGGTCGCGCGTGCTGTCGAACTTGAGTCCCTTGCGGCCGGGCTTCGACAGGTCGTACACGAAGCCTTCGTAGTCGAGCACGACGAACTTGCCGCGTTCGGCCTCCGGGCCGTCGCCCGCACGTCGTTCGATCACGACGGTCTTGCGATCGACGGCATCGGGCAGCTGTTCGGCGAACTCGACGTGGCGATCCTGTGCGATCGCCGTGCAGGGCAGGAGTGCGGAGAGCAGCAGGACGAGGGCGAGTGCGCGCAAGACGGGGCTCCGGGGCGGTGTTCGAAAGTCGCCCGAGGATACCGCACGAACTCTGGGGGAAGACCGGGGCGCCGCAGCGTTTCGCGGCGTCAGGTGGCGCCGAGCAGGTCGCGGATGGCGGCGCGACGCGGCATGGCCGTCGGATCGAGCAGCACGTGGCGGATGCCGACCTTCGTGAGCGCGACGGCGGCGGCCGGCGAGCGGTCGTTGTCGGCCGCGACGTCGACGGCCGCGAGCACCGTGAAGTCCGATCGGCAGACGACGAGCGCGAAGGTGTGGGCCGGCGCGGGGCCTCGGACGATCTCCGCGAGCGTCACGCGGGCGAAGACGTGGCATTCGGGCAGGGCTGCACGGAACAGGAGGTAGGCGAGCTTCGGTCCGCCGGAGAGCAGCGCGGACGACGCCGGTGCCGCGTTGCCCGCGGCGGCGGGACCTGCGGACGCGGCCGGCTGCACGCTCGGGACGACCACGAGGCCGGGCGCGGGTATCGGCGGCGACATGGGTGCCGGCGGGCGCGAGGCAGGTGTCGCGAGCGTCGGTCCGACGGCGGGCGCGCCCGTGCGGTGCGCCGCGATGATCTGCTCCAGTTCGTTCGGGCCGGCGGCATCGCGCGCCCGCCGTCGCTTGCCGGAATCCGGCATCCCGCCGCTGTCGCCTTTCAGGAAGCGCATGAAGCGATACCAGCCGACGAGTGCGCCGGCCATCAGGGCGAAACCGGTGATTACCGTGAACCAGTTCATCGTGCGCCGATCGCGGAGTGGGTACGGGTTGGCGTTCGAGCGGGTCCGTGGGCGTCGGCGCGAAGCCGGACCGTGGCGACCCGTCCGGGCGGACGTCGTCGGCGGCCGATCGCGCCCCGACAGCGGCGGCCGGCAGGCACGACCGATCCATGCACGGCACCGGACGCGAGTGTAGCGGCAAGTGCGGGCCGTCCGCGTCGACGGTGTTAGGAAAAGCACCTCCGGTCGCATAGAATCGCGCGCTTTCCAACCCCACAAACAGGAGTCCGACATGGGATCCGGTGACGTTCGCACCCGCCGCGGCAAGATCAAGAACGGCAGCTATGGCAACACCCGTCCGGGCCGCGCGAAGAAGGCGGCGACGCCTGCGCGGGGCGCGGTGAAGCAGAAAAGCCGGTAACTCACGCGGTCTTCCGCGCGACGTTTCGACGAGAGGGGCGCATTGCGATGCGCCCCTTGTCGTTTCCGGACGTCACCCGCCCGCACGGGCCCTCGAACACCGGACACTGCAGACGCATGCCCCGAGTGGGTGATGGCGGGATGAGTCGTCCGGCGCATCATCCCTGTCACCGCTTGTTCTTTCTCGCCGGACGGATCAAAGTGGCGCCCGCGCTCATGGTTGCCAAACGGCGACACTCCAATGGAATGAGCGACGTTTCGTAACCTGGCCCGTGCGGGGAGGCGATCGATGAGATCTCAGCACACGTGTGGTTGTTCGGAGTCGGTCGGTTCGCCCAAGGGGGCAGCCGAGAGCGGTGAGCCGATCACGATGATGGTCGACGGTGTCCCCGTGACCCTGCCCGCGGGCAGCAGCGTGATGGCGGCGACGGTGCTCGCTGCGCGCGCGCTCCCGAGGTTCTGCGGTGCCGACATGACAGCCGCGTTCGGAAGCTGCCGCATGTGCCTCGTCGAGATCGAGGGGCGCTCCGGCGCCGAACCCTCGTGCACGACGGCGGCCGAATCCGGCATGGTCGTCCGCACCCGCAGCGCGTGGCTGCTCGAACTGCGCCGCCCCGTGTTCGAACTGAACTTCGACGAGTCGTTCGCCGAGGCGCTCGCCGACGACTGGCGCGAGCTGGGCGAGATGTGCGAAGCATTCGAACTGCCGGACGACCAGGGTCGCCAGCAATACGCACTGTCCTGATCGACTGATTCGACCCGCCGTCGGCCCTCGCCGCGGCGGCGCCCCTGACAGCCGTGCCCCGTCCGGGGACTTCGCCCCTGACCCCCGGGCCGGGCGTCCGCAGTACCCACCCCCGCATCCGCCCGATTCGACCCCGGCGGCCGGAACCCCCGGCCGACACCGGCCTCCGTACCCTCCCGTCATCCGCATCGAAGCGCCGTCCATCGATCCGTCCACCGGATTGTCTGGCGCTTCCCGATCCGACAGACTGCGGCATGGCCTCCGATCGCTACCTCCGCCACGCAGAACTCTCCGACGCCCTGCACGCACTCGTCGCGGCGCGCCCTGATCTCTTCTCGATCCGGAGCATCGGCACCAGCTTCGAGGGACGCGATCTCTGGCTCGTCACCGCGACGCGTTTCTCGACCGGTGCGGCCGACGACAAGCCCGCGCTCTGGGTCGACGGCAACATCCACGCGACCGAGGTGGCGGGCTCGATGGCCTGCCTGCATTTCCTGGAGCACCTCGCCTGTCGCGACGGCGCGGATGCCGACGTCACGCGCGTCCTCGATACGCGGGCCTTCTTCGTTGCCCCGCGGCTGAACCCGGATGGCGCCGAATGGGCGCTCGCCGATGTCCCGAAGCTGATCCGGTCGTCGACGCGTCCGTACCCGTACGACGAGGACCCCGTCGGCGGGTTGTCCCGCGAGGACATCGACGGCGACGGCCGTGTGCTCACGATGCGCGTCGTCGATCCGAACGGTCCGTGGAAGGCGAGCGAGCGCGATCCGCGGCTGCTCGTCCGGCGCGATCCCGTCGAGACGGGCGGGCGTTACTACCGCCTCCTGCCGGAAGGCCGCATCGACGATTTCGACGGCGTCACGATCGGCATGCAGACGCGCCGCGAAGGGCTCGACCTCAACCGCAACTTTCCCGCGCACTGGCGGCAGGAGCACGAGCAGCAGGGCGCCGGGCCGCATCCGGCATCAGAACCCGAAGTCCGCGCGGCCGTGCAGTTCATCACGAGCCATCCGAACATCACCGGCGGCATCGCCTTCCACACGTACAGCGGTGTGCTGCTGCGTCCGTACTCGCATCTCGCCGACGACACGCTGCCCGCCGAGGATCTCTGGACGTACCAGAAGATCGGCGCGCGCGGCACCGAGCTGACGGGCTACCCGAACATCTCGGTGTTCCACGAGTTCCGGTACCACCCGAAGGAGGTCATCACGGGCTCCTTCGACGACTGGCTCTACGAGCACCAGGGACTGTTCGCCTGGACCGTCGAGATCTGGAGTCCGCAGCGCGAGGCCGGCATCGGCGAGTACAAGTTCATCGACTGGTACCGGGAGCATCCCGTCGAGGACGACCTGAAGCTGCTCGCCTGGAACGACGAAGTGCTCGGCGGTGAGGGCTTCGTGCCGTGGTATCCGTTCGAGCATCCGCAGCTCGGTCCCGTCGAGCTGGGCGGCTGGAACGCACTCTTCACATGGAGCAATCCGCCGCCCGCGCTGCTCGAACGCGAGGTCGCGAAGTTCCCGGGCTGGCTCGTCTGGCATGCCCTGATCTCGCCGAAGCTCGAGTTGTTCGCGATCGAGGCCGAGGACCTCGGCGCCGACACGTGGCGCGTCCGGCTCGTCGTGCACAACACCGGCTGGCTGCCGACGTACGTGACGAAGCGCGCCCAGGATCGCAAGCTCGTCCGCGGCGTCGTCGCGGAGATCGATCTGCCGGACACTGCGTCGCTCGTCACCGGCGAACGCCGTGTCGAGGCCGGTCAGCTCGAAGGTCGTGCCTACAAGTCGTCGTCACCGTCGGCGTGGTCCGGGTGGGGCGGCGACAGCACGGACGACCGCGCGAAGTTCGAATGGATCGTCCGGGCGCCCGCCGGGACGCGGCTCCGGACGACGGCCCGCCACGAGCGCGCCGGGGTGGTCCGGGCGGAGGTCGTGCTCGGCGTTTGATGCGTCGTCCGGACCCTCGCCGTGCGTGCCGGCGGGGCGTCTCCGGACCGGTCACGGTCTATACTCGCGCCCGATTCAACTCACCGCCCTCGGAGCCCCCATGAAGAAGATCGAAGCCGTCATCAAGCCCTTCAAGCTCGACGAGGTCCGCGAGGCCCTTTCCGAGATCGGCGTGACCGGCCTGACCGTGATCGAGGTGAAGGGGTTCGGCCGCCAGAAGGGTCACACCGAGCTGTACCGCGGTTCCGAGTACGTCGTCGATTTCCTGCCGAAGGTGAAGATCGAGGTCGTTCTGCAGGACAGCCTCGTCGACCAGGCCGTCGATGCGATCGTCCGCGCGGCGCGTACCGGCAAGATCGGTGACGGCAAGATCTTCGTGAGTGCCGTGGAGCAGGTGATCCGCATCCGCACCGGCGAGACCGACGAAGCCGCCGTCTGAGCCTGGACCCGCACGCATGCAAGCCACGACCAACTTCGCGCAGCTGCGCGCCGCCGGCCAGAGCATCTGGCTAGACAACCTGTCCCGCACCCTCATCACGAGCGGTGAACTGCAGCGCATCGTGAGTGCCGGCGAAGCCACCGGCATCACGACCAATCCCGCCATCTTCCGCAACGCGATCGCCAACGGCGACGCGTACCGCACCGATCTCGATCGCCTGAAGCAGTCCGGGCACGACGCCGAACGTCGCTATGAACAGCTCGCCATCGGCGACGTGCGCGCCGCCTGCGACATCCTGCGGCCCGTGTTCGACGCCTCGCGCGGCGACGACGGATTCGTGAGTCTCGAAGTCTCGCCGGCACTCGCCGCGGACGTCGACGGCACCGTCGCGGCCGCCCGTCGCCTGAAGGCCGCGGTCGCGCGCGACAACGCACTCATCAAGATCCCCGGCACGCCGGAAGGCGCGGCCGCGTTCGAGCAGTGCATCGCCGAGGGCATCAGCGTGAACATCACGCTGCTCTTCTCGCTCGGCCAGATGAACCGAATCTTCGACGCGTACCAGTCCGGGCTCGAACGCCTGCGCGCAACCGGCGGCGACGTCTCGAAGGTCAAGGCCGTCGCGAGCTTCTTCATGAGCCGCATCGACTCGCTCGTCGACAAGCGGCTCGACGCGATCGGCACGCCCGACGCGCTCGCGCTGCGGGGCCGCGCAGCAGTGGCCATCGGCAAGCTCGCTTACCAGCGCTATGGAGAAGTGTTCGGTACGCCGCGATTCGCCGCGCTGCGGGCCGCGGGCGCGCGTCCGCAGTACCTGCTGTGGGCGAGCACGAGCACGAAGAATCCGGCCTACCCGGATCTGCTCTACGTCGAACCGCTGATCGGGCCGGAAACGATCAACACCGTGCCCGATGCGACGCTCGCAGCGTTCCGCGATCACGGCAAGGTCGCGTCGACGATCGGTGAAGGTGCGGCAGACTCGCGCGCCGCGGTCGATGTGCTCGCACGTCTCGGCATCGACCTCGAGACGGTCGGCACGCAGTTGCAGCAGGAAGGGCTGAAGCAGTTCGAGGACGCCTTCGCGGCGCTGCTCGATTCCGTGAAGTAGCGCTGCGCTGCCGCGGCTCCATCGCGGCACGCGTCGAACGAAGCAACGCGGCTCCTCCGGGAGCCGCGTTTCGTTTTGCGGCGTTGGTCGACGTGAGATACGTGCCGTCGCTCGACCATGCGTTCCCGATCGGCACCGCGCTGCGACGAGGGTGCACGCGGCTCGCGGACGCCCGGCCGCCGTCACGCAGCGCGGCCCCGCCGGTTTCAGGCCGTCGCAGCCGTCGCCAGCGCCGCGATGGCCGCAGCGAGTTTCGTCCCGTGTTCGTCGGCCAGCGCGGCATCGCGCAGTTGCCGCAGCACGTTCGCGGCACCGGCGCGGCCCACGAGCACCGGCACCTGCGCGATCAGCGTCGTGTAGTTCGTCGTGCCGCGCACGTGCGTGTCGCCGTAGCCTTTCACGAGCCGCTGGCATTCGGCGACGGCGATGGCGAGTTCGAGGTCGCGCTGCGCCGTGTCGGCGACGAGCGCGAGCCACGTCGCGATGCGTGCGTGCTCGTTCGCGAAGCGCAGCGATGCACGGCGGAACCGCCGCATCGACGCGACCACGTACAGCAGCAGGAAACCGCGGATCGACGACGTCTGCACGACGCGACCCTTCGACGCGAAGCGCGCGACCGTGCGCCGCGCCCAGTCCGTCGCGAGCAACCAGCGGCCGAGCCCGGCGGGCAGGGTGTCCGCGATCTCCTGCACGCGCGGATGCAGGAATTCGCCGATGCCGAGCAGCTGGTCCGGACGCTGCCGCACCTCGCCGCGCACGCGCTCGAAGCGGCTCGCGCGAGTCTTGAGATCGGCGACGCGGATGGTGTCCTCGTACGACATCCACAGCGCGAGATGCCGCGCGACGGTGTCGAGCAGGCGAGCGTCCGTCGTCGCGCCTTGCAGATGTTCGAGTCGCGCCACGTAGTCCGCGGCGTAAGCGATGTCCTGGTAGTCGGCGAGGCGCAGGCAGCCATGGAGGATCGTCGCGACGCACGCCGCGGGGAACGTGTCGCGCACGCGCTGCGCGAGCGGCGCGAGGCGGGGCCCGACCGTCGGTGCAGGCTTCGCATCGACGGCAGCGATCGGTGCAGCAGCCGGTGCGGTCGCGAGCGCGAAGCCCGCGGCGAATGCCTTCAGGCTCGCGTCGACGCCCACACCGGCGCGGCGCACGGCGTCCTCGAAGTCGGACCGGGTGAACGGCAGGCAGCCCGCACCGGCGAGCGCGCCGAACAGCGCTGCACCGATCACGCTGCCCGCGTCTTCCGCGGCGCGTGCGAAGTCGGCGAACACCGCACGCTTCGCGGCTTCGCGACCGGCCGTGACGAGCGTGTCGGCGTCGACGCGGCCGTCGCCCATCGCCATCTTCTCGGTCATCGAATAGACACGGTGCGTCGACGCGACGAGCGTCGTGCGATCGGCCGTGACGAGCCCACGTTGCAGCGCGCGTCCGGATTCCATCAGTTCGGAGGCGACGACGACGTCGACCTCGCCGGGGAAGGGCATCAGCGCGAGCACCGGGACGCGACCGTCGCCCACCCGCGGGAAGATCTCGACGTAATAGATCGTTGCGCCGGTGCGCTGCGCGACGCCCGGCACGGATGTCGTCTGCGCTGTCCAGCCGGCGTGTTCCGCGAGATCGACGATCCAGTCGGCGAGCACGCCGCCGCCTTCGCCGCCCATGGCAAGGATGGCGATGTTGATGGAGCGGGGCGCGGATGCGGATGCGGCGTTCATGCGGACACTCGAAGCGGAAGAGGGCCGGCCCGGACGATGCGGACCGTCGTGGACATGGATGCAGCGGACGTCGTTGCGACGTGACGTGGCGGGGTCGCCCGCGGCCGTCGATCGACGGCGATGCAGCGCGCGTCGCGGGCGCCGTCCGACCTGCGCGGTGCCGGCATCAGGCCGCGATCCCGGCGAGCCGTCGTTCGATGCGGCGCTGGAAGAATCCGATGACGGCGCGGCGCATGCCGGCCACGAAGCGGTCCCAGCCGGTCGGGTTGTGGATCAGCTGCGCGCGGTAGAACGAGGGGCACAGCACGGCCGCGTGCGCGACCTCGCCGCACAGGCCGCAGCCGACGCAGCTGTCGATCACGGACGCGATGGGGTCCGTGCGGAGCGGATCGGGGTTGTCGCGGATCGTGAGCGACGGACATCCCGACAGACGGATGCACGAGTGGTCGCCGGTGCACGTGTCGGGGTCGACGCCGAAGCGTTCGCGCACGGCGCGCCCGCCGCTCTTCACGAGCGCGCGGAACTTCGGCTTCTCGCGCCGCTGCCGGTTGAGCATGCACTCGCTCTGCGCGATCACGACCTTCGGGCCTGACTCCTTCGTGGTCAGCGCCTCGCGCAGCGTGTCACGCATTTCCGCGATGCTGTAGGTGTGCGTGACCGTCCGGACCCATTCGACGCCGACGCCGCGCACGGCCTTCTCGATCGGATTGCGCGTCGCCCGGATCGGGTTGTCGGCCCGCGACGAGAGGACGTCCTGTCCGCCCGTCGCGGCGGAGTAGCTGTTGTCGACGACGACGAGGACGTTGTCGGTCTTGTTGAACACGGCGTTGCCGACGCCGCTCGTCAGGCCGTTGTGCCAGAAGCCGCCGTCGCCCATGAAGCTGATCGTGCGCTTCGACGTCTCGCGGGTGTTGAGTGCGGCCGCGCCCGCCCAGCCGAGGCCGTAGCCCATCGTCGTCGCGCCGACCTCGAACGGCGGCAGGATCGAGAAGAGATGGCAGCCGATGTCGCAGCTCACGTGGTGCGGCCCCAGTTCGCGCTCGACGAGCTTCAGCGCCGTGAAGATCGGACGCTCCGGACAGCCCGTGCAGAACGACGGTGGACGCGGATGCACCTGCTGCGCGGCCGCCTGCACCGCGGGCGCGGGGGCTGCGGCGACCGGCGTCGCACGTTCGGCGAGCATGTCCGGCGCGACGCGTTCGACGAACTTCCGCAGGCCGTCGCGCAGCACGCCGCCCGTGTATTCGCCGGCCATCGGCAGGCAGTCCTTGCCGTGCACGCGCGTCTGAAGATCGGCGCGGCGCAGCAGCGTGACGATGTTCTGCTCGATGAAATCCGGCTGGCCTTCCTCGACGATCAGCACCGCGCGCTTGCCTGCGCAGAATTCGGCCAGCTCGTCGGGGACGATCGGGTACGTGACGTTCAGCACGTACAGCGGCACCTGCGATTCTCCGAACGCGTCGGCAAGTCCGAGCAGCTGCAGCGCGCGGAGCACGCCGTTGTACATGCCGCCCTGCAGGATGATCCCGAAGTCGCGCACGTCGGCCGCGAACCGCTCGTTCAGCCCGCGTTCGCGGATGAAGCGCAGCGCGGCCGGCCAGCGCTGCGTGATCTTCTCCTGCTCGTGGAGATAGCTCGCGGGCGGCAGCACGATGCGGCTCGTGTCGCGGACGGGGCGCTCGATGGCGTCCTTCAGCGTGTAGGTCGGGCGGACGTTGTCGGAGGCGACGAAGCTGCCGTGGACGTGGCACGCGCGGATGCGCAGTTCGAGCATCACCGGCGTGTGCGTGGCCTCCGACAGTTCGAAGCCCTGTTCGACGGCCCGCACGATCGACGGCAGGTTCGGCCGCGGATCGAGCAGCCACACCTGCGACTTCATCGCGAATGCGTGCGAACGCTCCTGCATGATGCTGGAGCCCTCGCCGTAGTCCTCGCCGACGATGATCAGCGCACCGCCCGTCACGCCGCCGGACGCGAGGTTCGCGAGGGCATCCGATGCGACGTTGGTCCCGACGGTCGACTTGAACGTGACCGCGCCGCGCAGCGGTGTGTGGACCGATGCCGCGAGCGTCGCGGTTGCGGTGGCCTCGGACGCGCTGTGCTCGAAGTGCACGCCGAGGTCCTCCAGGATGTCGTTCGCGTCGGCGAGCACGTCCATGAGATGCGAGATCGGCGCGCCCTGGTAGCCGGCGACGTAGCTCACGCCCGATTGCAGCAGCGCCTTCGTGACGGCCAGGATGCCCTCGCCGCGGAATTCCTCGCCGGCGCCGAGGCGGAGTTTCTGGACTTCGGTCTTGAACGAGCGTTCGGCCATGGCGTGTCGGATTCGGGGGGTGCGGAGCGGCGCGGATTATCGCATCGCGAGGCGGGCGGGACCGCGCCGTCGGTACCGTTCGTCGCGGCATCGATGCGCTGCGAACGACGGTGGCGACGCGGCCGGTCCGATGCGCCTCGCGGTGTACCGGCGACGTGCGGACCCCGACGCCCGGCGCTTTGTTGACAGCCACGGCGTCCCCGGGCATAAGGCCCGACGCGGGGCCGCACCCGGCCCGCATCACCCGACCCAGAGTGGCACGCCGATGGTCCCTCCCGTGATTCGCGTTGTTTTCCGCCCGACCGATGTGCCGGCGCGTCGCGCCGGCAGCGCTCGCCGGCCGACCCACGTCGTGGCGCATCCATGAAGGTCGAACGTCCTCACATCGCCGTCTTCGGCGCCGGCCGCACGGGCCGCGAGATCGCGCTGGCCTTCGCGCACGGCGGCTACGACGTCCGGATCATCGACGGCGAGACCCGCAGGCCCGACGAGTTCACCCGCTTCGCGGACGAAGTCCGGGCGGCCTTGCGGACTGCGCTCGCCACGTTCGCCGTGAACGCCGTCGATCGCATCGATGCCCGCGTGCATGTCGTTCCCGCGACCGACATCGCCGACGTGCTCGCCCGGGCCGACGTCGTGTTCGAAGCGGTGGCCGACACGCTCGAGGCGAAGCGCATCGCGCTCGCCCGCATCGGCGCCGACGCCGTGCCCGGTGCAACGATCGCGTCGACGACGGCGTCGCTGCTCGCGACCGATCTCGCCGGCTTCGTGCCGCGTCCGGAACGTTTTCTCGCGGTCCGCTGGCCGGACCCCGCGTACCTCATGCCGATCGTCGAACTGAGTCCGCATCCTGCGACGTCGCGCCACGCGCTGTCGTGGTTGCGCGCGATCCTGGAGGACATCGGCAACGTGCCAGTCGAGTGCGCGCCCGCGCCGGGCGGCATCGTCGACCGCCTGCGCTCGCTCGTCGCGAACGAGACGGCACGAATGGTCGAGGAGGGCCTCGCCACCCCGGAGGCCGTCGAACGTGCCACCCGTTTCGGGCTCGGCCTGCATCTGCTCTCCGGCGGACCCGACGACACGCCGGCGCGCACGCTCGCCCTCGTGCGGCATCTCGGCATCGACCGCGATCCGCGCTGATATCCCCATCGACCGAACCTTCCCACGGAAGCCCGACCCATGATGTTCCCCCGCCGTCCCGCCCTGCGCCTCGCGCAGATCCTGTCCGCGATGTGCGCGTCGCTCGCCATCGTCGGCACCGCCACTGCAGATGAAATCATGCTGCGCGCTGCCAACGCGTTCCCCGAAGGCACGTACTTCGCGCGCAACTTCGAGCGCTTCGTGAAGAAGGTGAACGACGAGGGCAAGGGCATCGTCCGGATCAACTACGTCGGCGGGCCGAAGGCGATCCCGACGTTCGAGCTGGCGAACGCCATCCGGACCGGTGTCGTCGATCTCGCGAACACGACGGCGGCCTTCACGACGAACATCGTCCCCGAGGGTGTCGCGCTCAACTACACGAATTTCTCGCAGGCCGAGCTGCGCCGGAACGGCGGTCTCGATCTCCTGAACCGCGCGTACGGCGAGAAAGGGCTGTTCTACTTCGCGCGCGCCGCCGAAGGCGTGCAGTACCACGTCTACACGAACCGGAAGATCGACCGCGCCGACCTCACGGGACTGAAGCTGCGCATCGCGCCGGTGTACCGCGATTTCTTCCAGAAGCTCGGCGCGCAGGTCGTGCAGGTGGCGCCGGGCGAGGTCTACACGGCGCTCGAACGCGGCGTCGTCGACGGCTACGGCTGGCCGCTCATCGGCATCTTCGATCTGGGCTGGCAGGAGCGCACGAAGTACCGCATCGAACCCGGGTTCTACTCGCTCGAGGTCGGCGTCGTGTTCAACGCGAACAGCCTCAAGCGCCTCACGCCGCAGCAGCGGCAGTTCCTCGACAGGCAGGCGGCCTGGCTCGAGAGCCTGAATGCCGACATCGCGAAGAAGGACGCCCCCGCCGAGGCGAAGCGTCAGCAGGACGCGAAGATCGAGGTGATCCGCCTCGACGACGCGCAGGCGAAGCTCTTCGTGAAGACCGCGAACGACACGGCGTGGAACGCCCTCGTCACCGCGAGCCCGACGCACGGACCGAAGCTGCGCGAGCTGCTGGCGCCGAAGTGAGTCGCATGCAGTCGCGCGTCGCTGCGTCCGTCGCCGGACGCAGCGTGATGGCGTTCTCCGTTCCGCGGCATCGTGCGCCGCGTTTCTCGCGCGCCGCGATCGCAGCTCGATCGGCCCCGGTGATCCGATGAAACTCTGGTCCGCCCTCATGAACAGCTGCGGCGTCCTCGCCGCGCTCGTCGTCGGCGCGATCACGCTGCTCGTCGGCGTCGACGTCGTCGGCCGCAATCTCGCCGTCGCGAGCCTGCCCTGGATCGTCGACGTGACCGAGCTGGCGCTGCCGCTCGCGACGCTGCTCGCCGCACCGTGGCTGCTCCATCGCAACGAGCATGTGCGGATGGACGTCATCCATACCCGCCTGTCGCCGATGGCCCGCGGACTCGTGGACCGCGTCGCGTCGCTCATCGGACTCGCCGTCTGCGTCGTGATCGCGTGGTACGCCGTCGCCGTGATCCGCGACGACATCGCGATCGGCGCGATGGTGATGAAGAGCCTCGTGTTCCCGGAGTGGTGGCAGTTCGCGCCCGTGCCCGTGAGCTTCGGGCTGATGGCGCTCGAGTTCGCGCGCCGACTCGTGCAGCCCGTGCGGCAGGAGGCCTGACGCATGGCATGGTGGGAAACCCTCGGGATGCTCTTCGGCATCCTCACCGTGCTGCTGCTCGCGGGCATCCCCGCGGCGTTCGCGTTCCTCGCGATCAACCTCGTCGGCGCTGTCGTCTACCTCGGCGGCGAGCCGGGCCTGATGCAGGTCGTGCGCAACGGCGTCGCCGCGATCACGAACTTCTCGCTCACGCCGATCCCGCTGTTCGTGCTGATGGGCGAGGTGCTGTTCCACACCGGCGTCGCGATGAAGGCGATCGATGCCTTCGACCAGCTCATCTGGCGCGTGCCGGGGCGGCTCGCTGTCGTGGCGGTCGTGGCCGGGACCGTCTTCTCCGCGATCTCCGGTTCGACGATCGCGACGACGGCGCTGCTCGGCAGCCTGCTGCTGCCCGAGATGCTGAAGCGCGGCTACCACCCCTCGATGGCGATGGGGCCGATCATGGCGATCGGCGGCGTCGACATGCTGATCCCGCCGTCGGCGCTCACGGTGCTGCTCGGCAGCCTGTCGGGCATCTCGATCTCGGGGCTGCTCATCGCCGGCGTGATGCCGGGCATCGTGCTGGCCGCGGCGTTCATCGCGTACATCGTGATCCGCGCGAAGCTCGATCCGAAGCTCGCGCCGCGTTTCGAGCACGCGCGCGTCAGCGGCTGGGCGCGGTGGCGTCCGCTCGTCGTGTACGTGTCGCCGCTCGTCGCGATCTTCGTCGTCGTGATCGTCGCGATGTCGGCGGGCTGGGCGACGCCGACCGAGTCGGCCGCGATCGGTGCGCTCGCGACGCTCGTGATGGCCGTCGTCTACCGTTCGCTCTCGTGGCGCGCGCTGCTCGAGGCGCTGAAGGGCACGGCCGCGATCTCGGGCGTGATCCTGTTCATCATCATCGGCGCGACGACGTTCTCGCAGATCCTGTCGTTCTCCGGTGCGACGAACGGCTTCGTCGAACTCGTGCAGTCGA
Organism: Pseudomonadota bacterium; assembly: GCA_963205165.1. GTDB lineage: Bacteria > Pseudomonadota > Gammaproteobacteria > Burkholderiales. Next base: position 21,674 of record CAUJJX010000096.1, read on the forward strand.
CGGCCGCGTCGCCGTGGGTCGTGCTCGGGATGATGATGCTGGTGCTGCTGGTGCTCGGCTGCTTCATCGACCAGATCAGCATGATGCTGGTCACGCTGCCGTTCTACCTGCCGCTCGTGCAGCACTACGGATTCGATCCGCTGTGGTTCGGCGTGATGTTCCTGATCTGCATGCAGCTCGGGCTGCTGACGCCGCCCTTCGGGATGCTGCTCTTCACGATGCGCAGCGTGGCGCCGGCCTCGATCTCGACGGCGCAGATCTTCCGGGCCGTGATGCCGTACGTGCTGTTCGGGCTCGCGATGCTGGGGCTGGTGGCGCTGGTGCCGGGACTGGCGACGTGGCTGCCGGGGGTGCTGCTGGGGAAGTAGGCGGGAGGCCGGAGCGGTGGTGGTGATCCGTAGTCGCTGGCACAACCGTCCGCGTCGGATTACGCGGCTTTACGCCGCTAATCCGACCTACGGGACCGCTCACCTTCCGTCATCCCAGCGCACGCTGGGATCCAGTCCGTCGGTGGCTGTCGCGAGGCCCGCTGCTGGACCCCAGCGTTCGCTGGGGTGACGGAATGAGCTGTGCCCGGTGCCGAAGATCCAGCAGGCCGCGCCGATCAGCCCTTTCGACCGCGCCGCAGTGCGAATCCGGCGATGCCCAGCGCGCCCAGCAGCAGCGCGCCCGTCGCGGGTTCCGGCACGGTGATGGCCGTCGTGCGCAGCGCCACCGCGTCGATGAAGGCCGATGTGTCGCCGAAGGTCGCGAAGTCACCGAGCCCCGCCAGCGCCAGCGTGTGGCTGCCGGCGCCCAGTGCACCGAGGGCGACGCTCACGGCCGTCCACGAGGTACTCGTCGCGGCGAAGCTGCTGCCGATCATGTTGCCGTCGAGGTAGACGGCGACCTGCTGTCCGGTGCGATAGCCGGCGCGCAGGGCCATCTGGAAATCGAGATCCACGGTGCCGGCAGTGGCCAGCGAGAAGGCCTGGCTCATCCAGGAGCCACCGCCGCCGAACGGATCGGCGGACATGCCGACCTGCAGGAAGGCGAACTGCGTCCCTTCGTACGCCGTGCCGCCCCAGGCGGTCCCGTTGCGCGAGACGCCTGCGCCGCCACTGAAGGTCCAGCCGATGCCCGCGCCGGTCGGGGTGTAGACGTACGGCGCGGCGATCGGCGCCTCGAACCCGGCGTTCGTCAACGGCACGGGACCGGCAATCGCCGTCGTGGACATCAGGGTCGCGACAGCGACGGACAGGGCGGCGAGGCGGAACGTCTTCATGGTCTGGTGGATCCGTGATCGAAAGTCGGAGCGGGGCCAGTGAGCACCGCCCGTGCCATCGAATCGGATAATGTGAAATCAACGGGTTGCGGTGCACGCTGCGGGGTCCTGTCAAAGACGCCGACGGGGGGGCCGCGATCCCTGTGCGGCCGTGACTGGCGCTCCGCAGCTGCGCCGGTGCCCTCGGTGGCGCCGCGACGGCGCGCCATGCGAACATCCGGCCCCGCCCCGATCGACCGACATCACCACCATGCCCGACAGCCCGACGCCCATCTCCGCCGACAGCCAGGTAGCCCGCATCTTCGAGTGGCGGCGCGGCTTCAACACGATCCACCTGATCGATCTCGGGCTGAAGTCGGGCCTCTTCCGCGCGCTCGCCGAATCGCCGGACAGCACGGCCGAGGCCGTCGCGGAGAAGCTCTCGCTGCACCCGCCGTACGTGAAGACGTGGCTCTGGACGGCCCACGGTCTCGCGCTCGTCGACGCCGACGACGCGGGCCGCTTCCGCCTCGCCCCCTGCATGGACCAGATCCTCGCGAGCCCGACGCATCCGCGCTATCTCGGCGGCTACGTTCAGCTCGGGACCGAAGTGGCCGCGGATGATTTCGAGCGCTGCGTCGAGGCCTTCCGCACCGGGGAAGTCTCGCCGTTCCAGGGCCGCGGGGACCGCTTCGCGCGGCTCATCGCCGAATCGACGTGGGGCCTGCAGATCGCGACCGCGAAGAAGATCCTCCCGTCGCTGCCGGGCATGCAGGCCGCGCTCGAGGGCGGCGGCAGTGTCCTCGAAGTGGGTTGCGGCACCGCGAACTTCCTCGTGCAGATCGCGAAGGCCTTCCCGAACGCGCGGCCCCTCGGCGTCGACATCGATCCGGACAGTCTCGCTGTGGCGCGCGGTCGCGTGGCCGAGGCGGGCTTCGCCGATCGTATCCGGCTGATCGCCGGCAACCTCTCGGACGTCGTGCCCGCGGGCTCCGTCGACGCCGTCGTGATGATCGAGGTGCTGCACGAGATCACGCCGGCCATCCGTCCGCTCGTCGTGAACGCCGCTGCCGCGACGCTGAAGCCCGGCGGCTGGCTGCTGATCGTCGACGAGACGTATCCGTCGACGCTCGCGCAGACGCGCGAACCCGAGTTCCGCTTTCCGCTCCAGACCGGCATCGAGGAACTCACGTGGGGCAACGTGATTCCGGATCGCGCCGAACAGGAGTCGCTGCTGCGTGGCGCCGGATTCACCGGCGAGATCCAGCGATCGCTGATCGGCGAGGGCTTCACGGTCCTCGCGGCGCAGCGCTGAGCGTCCCGCGGAGTTCACCATGAGCACGCTGTACGACGAGGTCCTGCTGGACCACATCCGCAACGCCCGCAACTACCACGTCCTCGACGACGCGAACCGCCACGGCGACGCCGTGAGCCCCGTCTGCGGCGACACGTTCACCGTCTACGTCCGCATGACCGGCGACGTGATCGACGAGGCGAGCTTCCAGTGCGAGTGCTGCGGAATCTCGATGGCGTCGGCGTCGATCATGACCGACTGGGTCCGCGGACGCTCCGTCGCGGACGCGCTCGCGCTGAAAGCGACGTTCCTCGCGGCCGCGAAGGCCCGCGTCGAAAGCCTCGGCCCGGATGCGCCGCCGGACCACGAGGCCGTGCTGCGCGTCGTGCACGCGATGCCGGGTCGCGAAGGTTGCGCGACGCTCGCCTGGACGGCGCTCGAACGCGCGCTGACCGGCGCTGCGGCGACGGACTGACGCGGTCGCGCGATGCGCACTTCGGCAGCAGCGGGCAGGGCGACGTCGTGACCGCGCATCGCCTTCGATTTCTCCGTGCCGCGGGCAGGACTCCGGCGCGATCAACCCTGACGGCACGCACTCCATGACCCGACCCCTGTTCCGCCTCGTCGCCGCGTTCCTCGTCGCAGTCGTCGCCGCACCCCTCGCGTCGGCCGCACCCGAGAAGCCGGAGATCAAGCTCGCCGTCGGCGGCCGCGCGACGCTCTACTACCTGCCGCTCGCACTCGCCGAGCGGCTCGGCTACTTCCGCGACGAGGGCCTCGAGGTCGAGGTGAATGACTTCCCCGGGGGCGCGAAGGCGCTGCAGGCACTGATCGGCGGCAGTGCCGACGTCGTGTCCGGCGGGTACGAGCACACGATCCAGATGCAGGCGAAAGGCCAGAAGCTGCAGGCCTTCGTGCTCCAGGGTCACGCCGCGCTCGCGCTCGGACTCGTGAAGGGCAAGTTCGCGACGTACGCCGGTCCGCGCGATCTCAAGGGCCGGAAGATCGGCGTGACGGCACCGGGGTCCAGCACGCACATGCTGCTGAACCACCTGCTCGCGACGGCGCAGCTGAAGCCCGAGGACGTCTCCGCGATCGGCGTCGGCACCGGCGCGACAGCGGTCGGCGCTGCGCGCGCCGGGAGCATCGATGCACTCGCCAACGTCGAGCCCGCGATCGTGATGCTCGAGCGGTCCGGCGACCTGAAGATCGTCCACGAGACCTTCACCGAAGTCGGCTCCCGCGCCGTGTTCGGCGGCCCGATGCCGTCCGCCTGCCTCTACGCGAAGACCGATTTCATCCGCGCGAATCCCGGGACGATCCAGGCGCTGACGAACGCCGTCGTGCGCGCGCTGCGCTGGCTGAACAAGGCGACCGTCGACGACGTGATGAAGGTCGTCCCGCCCGAATACACGCTCGGCGATCGCGCCGCGTATGTGGCTGCGCTGACGCGGCTGAAGCCCGTCTACTCGAAGGACGGCCTGATCTCGCCGGTCGGCGCGGACCTGTCGCTGCGGGTCGTCGGCGCGGACGACCCGTCGGTGCGCAGCGCGAAGATCTCGCTGCCCGACACGTTCACGAACGCCTTCGCGCAGAAGGTCCCGGCAGGCGGCGAGCGCTGATCGCGAACCGCGATGGCCGAGTGCGGTCCGATGCGCACCACGATGATGGAGAAGCTGCGATGAATCCGATCGATCCGACGGGCGCGGCGCGGCGCCGCGCACTGGTGCAACTGCTCGCGGGCGCCGCCGGACTCGCGCTCGGTGTGCCCGTCGCGCACGCCGCGCTGGAGAAGCAGAAGATCGTGCTCGCGGTCGGAGGCACGGCGA
>CAUJJX010000097.1 GCA_963205165.1 Pseudomonadota bacterium
GGGGGCGAACTGGCGGCACGGGCCGCACCAGGGCGCCCAGAAATCGACGACGACGATGTCGTTGCCGGTGACGACGGATTCGAAGTTCTCGCTGGGGCGTGCGACGGTGGCCATGGGCCGATCTCCATTCGGTGGACGTTGTAACGGCGCCATGCGCGCCGCCACCGGCCGGGCGGCCGAGGCGGGAACATAGGGGTGGGATGCCGATTTCGCAACCCGCACGGATCGATCGACGTGGTCCGAATGGGCCGTCGTCGCGGCTGAAGCGCGCGTTGTCTGCGGTCGTCGTGCGGCCGCCAGTCTCAGTCGCTGCTCGTGGACTTGCGGGCGAGCGCTGTCCGGCGCGGCTTCGCCGGTGGCGCGGCCGTGCCGTCCAGCCACCCGGCATGCGCCTGGAGCCCGGCCGCGACGAAGTCCATGAAGACCTTCATGCGCGCGACCCGCCGGAGGTCGGGATGGGTCAGGAGCCACAGCGACGATTCGAGTTCCGGGTACGGCCCCGCGATGCGTTCGAGCCCCGGCTCGCGGTCGCCGAGATAGCACGGCAGCAACGCGTAGCCGAGCCCGGCGCGGGCCACGTGCATGACTGCGAGGAAGCTGTTCACCCGCACGGGCGGCGGACCGTCGGGCAACCGCGCGAGCCACTGTGCCGGGCGGATGTGCGCGAGGCTCGCGTCGAAGCCGATCCACGCGGCGGCCGAGAGCCCGCGGTCGGATCGCGGCAGCGATGGCGCGGCGTACGCCGCGAACGCAATCGTGGCGATGCGGCGGCCGACGACGTTCTGCGGTGGCTCCGACGTCGGCCGGATCGCGACGTCCGCATCGCGGCGCATCAGGTCGAACGGCTGGTTCGAGATCGTGATCTCCAGTTCGACCTCGGGATGCTGTTCGCGGAAACCCGCGAGGATCGGCGGCAGGACGGACCCGAGCAGCGTGTCGGTCGTCGTGACGCGCACGAGGCCGGACGGCCGCAGGTCGCGGCCCCGCAGCCGGTTCTCGACGAGCAGCAGGTCGTCTTCCGTGCGCCGCGCGAGCGTGTGCAGTTCGTCGCCTGCGGGCGTCGGCTGGTAGCCGTCGCGCAGGCGTTCGAAGAGTCGCACGCCGAGATCGCGTTCCAGCTGCTCGAGCCGCCGGAACACGGTCGACTGGTGCACGCCGAGCGTCTCGGCGGCCTTGCGCATCGACCCGCCGCGGACGAGCGCTGCGACGAGCTGAAGATCACGGGATTCGAGCATGGAAGGGATTGCCGGTCTGGATGCGGCGTTTGCATCGATGCAAGCGGAGTTCGCGATCTTGCATGCGTCGTTCGCGCTGGCGCAAGCCTAGAATCCGGGGGTCGCATCACCTCACCCCCGGGAGAATTCCATGATCCGTCGTCTGCTCGGCGCCTCGTTCGCCGCCGCCCTCGCCGTTGCCGCCGTTCCGTCCGTCGCGGCCGACGCCTACACCTTCGACAAGAACCACTCGCGCATCGCGTTCACGTGGAACCACGTCGGCCTGTCCAACCAGTCCGCCCGCTTCGGCAGCTTCGACGGCGAGATCCTCTTCGACGCCGAGAAGCCCGAGAACAGCAAGGTCAACATCACGATCGATGCGAACAGCATCGACTCCGGCGTGAAGCTGTTCGACGAGCACCTGAAGGGCGACGGCTTCTTCGACGTCGCGAAGCACCCGAAGGCCACGTTCGTGAGCACCGACGTCCGCAAGACGGGCGCGCGCAGCTTCCAGGTCACCGGCAACCTCACGATCAAGGGCAAGACCCGCCCGGTCGTGCTCGACGCCACGCTGAACTACACGGGCGATCATCCGCTCGCCGGCTACTTCAAGGCGCTCGCCGGTTCCAACTGGCTCGGCTGGTCGGCCCACACGCGCGTGCGTCGCAGCGAGTTCGACCTCGGCCAGTACGCGCCGCTGACGTCCGACACGGTGGACATCTCGATCGAGACGGAACTGCGCCAGGCCCCGAAGAAGTGAGGCCCCGCGCCGCGTGACGGCGCAGCGGTGTCCGACAGGTCGATCTGGATGGTGACGATCCCGATCGACCTGCTCGAAGGAAGGCGGTCCCGACCACTGGTCGCGGCCGCCTTTTTCATGGGGTGGCGACGCGGCGTTCGGGCGTAGGCTCGGGCTTGTCGACGCTGCGGATGCCGGATGCGGCCGTGGTGTCGACGACCCTGAAACCACAAGAGGAAGAATCCATGAACACGAAACCGATCGTCATCGCCTGCGCCCTGCTCGCCACGTTCGCCGCACGCGCAGGTGCCGAGGAGGTCGTCGTGCCGATGCATCAGGCCGAAGCCACCGGCGCCGGCGCGGCACTCGGCTCGATCCGCGCGACCGACAGCCGCTACGGCGTGGTCTTCACGCCCGACCTCGCGGGGCTGCCGGCGGGCATCCACGGATTCCACGTGCACACGAATCCATCGTGCGACCCGAAGGAACAGAACGGCAAGATGGTCCCGGCGCTCGCCGCGGGCGGGCACTACGACCCGAGCGGGTCCGGGGTGCACGAAGGTCCGTGGGGCGCAGGCCATCTCGGCGATCTGCCGGCGTTGTTCGTGACGGCCGACGGTCGGGCGACGCATCCGGTCCTCGCGCCGCGATTGCGCGTGAGTGACCTGCGCGGCCGTTCGCTGATGGTGCACGCGGGCGGCGACAACCACGCGGACCATCCGGAGAAGCTGGGCGGTGGTGGTCCGCGGATGGGATGCGGGGTGGTGCCGTGATGGGGCAGGCTTGTCAGGCGTCAGGCGTCAGGCGTCAGGCGTCAGGCCCAAGGCTCAAGGCCCAAGGCGTCAGGCGCAAGGCGCCCTCTCCCCCGGCCCCTCTCCTGCACGCGGGCGAGGGGTGCGCAGGTCGGATTAGCGGCATCGCCGCGTAATCCGACCTGCGCGAACTCGATGTCGACGGCATCCGATCAAGGCCGTCACGACTGCGCGCGGCGGCTTGCCTGAACGAACGCCTCAGGCCGGTTCCAGCACCTGCAGCGTCGTCTTCACGACGAGTTCCTTCACCCGCGCGCGATACGCGCCCATGTGCGGCGCGACGGCGTGTGCGCGCAGCGCGTCGAGGGTCGACCACTTCTCCACGACCGTCACGACGTCCGGACGCATCGCGATCTGCGCGGGCGATCCGCTCGACACATCGACGGCTGCGCCGTATTCGAGGCAGCCGTCCTCGGCCTTCACTTCCGGCACGAGCCGCGCGAACTCCTCGAGGAATCGGGCGCGGACGCCGGGCTGGAGTTCGATGGTGGCGATGACGTGGATCATGGTGGTCTCCTCGGTTCGATTCATGGCGGACGGTCGATGCGTCCGTTCGTCGGTTGATGTTCAGTGGGTGGCCGTGAAGCAGCCGCGGTTCAACCCGTGACGCCGATGTTCCACGGCACGAACTCGTGGTCGCCGAGCCCCAGCAGTTCGCTCTTGCTCGCTTCGCCCGACGCGATGCGCAGCGTGTGCTGGAGGATGCGCTCACCCATCTCGCGCACCGTCACCGTGCCGTCCAGGATCTCGCCGCAGTTGATGTCCATGTCTTCCTCGAGCCGGCGGAACATGGGCGTGTTCGTCGCGAGCTTGATCGACGGCACGGGCTTCGCGCCGAACATCGAGCCGCGGCCCGTCGTGAACAGGATCACGTTCGCGCCGCCCGCGATCTGGCCCGTCGCGGAACACGGATCGAAACCCGGCGTGTCCATGAACACGAAGCCCTTCTGCGTCACGGGTTCCGCGTAGCGGTAGACCTCCATCAGCGGACCGGTGCCGCCCTTCATCGACGAGCCCAGCGACTTCTCGAAGATGTTCGCGAGGCCGCCGGACTGGTTGCCGGGGCTCACGCGGCCGTTGATCTGCGTGTCGCGGCCGACGGTGTATTCCTCCTTCCACCAGCGCACGCGCTCGATCAGTTTCGCGGCGACCTCGGGCGAGCGGGCGCGGCGCGTGAGCGTGTGCTCGACGCCGTAGATCTCCGGCGTCTCCGACAGGATCGCGGTGCCGCCGTGGCGCACGAGGAGGTCCATCGCGGCGCCGAGCGCGGGGTTCGCGGTGATCGACGAGAAGCTGTCGGATCCGCCGCACTGCAGGCCCACCGAGAGGTGGCTGGCCGACACGGTCTCGCGCTTCACGCGGTTCGCCTCCGGCAGCATCTCGCGGACGGCGGCGATGCCGGCCTCGATCGTCTTGCGCGTCCCGCCGGTGTCCTGCATGACGAAGGCCCGCAGCCGCGAGTGTTCCTCGAGCTGCTGTTCCTTCAGGAGCGTGCTGACCTGGTTGCGTTCGCAGCCGAGGCCGACGACGAGACAGCCGGCGAGGTTCGCGTGCCGCGCGTAGCCACCGAGCGTGCGCCGCAGGAGGTCCATCGGTTCGCCGGTCTGTTCCATGCCGCAGCCGGTGCCGTGCGCGAAGGCGACGACGCCGTCGACGTTCGGGAAGTCGGCGAGCCGTTCGGGCGTGAACCATTCCGCGATCTTGTGCACGACGGTCGCCGAGCAGTTCACGGTCGACAGGACGCCGATGAAGTTGCGCGTGCCCACCTGGCCGTTCGCGCGGACGATGCCCTGGAAGGTCGCGCGTTGCGCCTCGGGGATCATCTCGACGGGCCGGTAGTCGGCGCCCGGCGCGTAGTCGCGGTCGAACTCGCGGAACTCCACGTTGTGCGAATGCACGTAGCTGCCCGGCGCGATGTCTGTCGCGGCGAAGCCGATGACCACGTTGTACTTGCGGATCGGGTCGCCCTTCGCGATCGCGCGTGTCGCGATCTTGTGGCCGGCGGGCACCTGCCCGCGGGACGTCACGTTCTCCGCGTCGATGCGGGCGCCGAGCGGGACCTCGGTGCGTGCGACGACGACGTTGTCGGCTTCGTGCAGGCGGATGGTGATGCCTGCGGCGTGCTGCTCGCGGATCTCGATCATGGCGTTTCCGGGGGTGACGGTCAGGGGCCGGATGATGCCATCGCCGGGCCGTGCGTCACGCGGGACGCGCGCCGAAGCGTCCGAAGCGCAGCATCACGACCGGCAGGATCAGGAGGTTCAGCAGCGTCGAGGTGACGAGGCCACCGACGATGATCATCGCCATCGGACCCTCGATCTCGCGGCCCGGCTGGCCGGAACCGAGCGCGAGCGGCAGCAGGCCGAGCGCGGTGACGAGCGCCGTCATCAGGATCGACGGGAGGCGCTCGGCCGCGCCGCGCAGCATCGTGTCGAGGTTCCACGGCAGGCCGCCGACCTCCACGAGATGCTGGTAGTGCGAGACGAGCATGATCGCGTTGCGCAGCGTGATGCCGAACAGCGTGACGAAACCGACGAGCGATCCGAGCGTCATCCAGCCACCGTTCAGGAGCACCGCGATCACGCCGCCGACGAGCGCGAAGGGCAGGTTCAGGAAGGCGAGCGTCAGGTTGCGCAGGTTCGCGAACGCGAGGTACAGCAGCACGAACACGCCGGCGCCTGCGAGCAGCGAATGGAACACGAGCCGTTCGCGCGCCTCGACGGCGGCCGCGCCCTCGCCGGTGATCACGAGGTAGTTGCCGGGCGAGAGCTTCACGCGTTCCGCGATGGCGAGCTGGACGTCCGTCGCGAAGTCTTCCGTGTCGCGCTCCTCGACGTTGGCCGTCACGCTCTGGATGCGCTTGCCGCCCTCGTGGAGGATCTTGTAGCGGCCGGCCGTGACGTTCACGTCGGCGACGTCGCGCAGCTTCACGAGCGTGCCGGTGGACGATCGCAGCGGGAGCGCCTCGACCTGCGACGGCGCGCGGCGATGCGCGGGGTCGAGGATCACGGCGATGTCGATCGGCAGGTTGCCGTCCTGGATCTGCGCGACGCGCGCACCGTCGTATGCCGTCTGCACGGCCTCGAGCACCTCGCGCGGGGTGAATCCGTACGCGGCGAGGCGGTCGTGCTTCAGCCGGACGCTCAGCTGCGGCGTGCCGGCCGGCGCCTGCACCTGCACGTCGACGGCACCGCGCACCGATGCGACAGCCGCGGCCACCGCGCGGGCATCCGTGTCGAGCGTGTCGAGGTCCGGGCCGAAGAGGTTCACGGCGAGCGCCGCGGGGAAGCCCGCGATGGTCTCCTCGATGCGTTCGGTGAGGAACGTGTTCACCGAGAACGTCACGCCCGGATAGTCGCCACCCTCGCCCGCGAGGATCGCGCGGATCTCGCGCAGGATGCGCGTCTGCGATTCGCCGTCGAGCGCGCCGACCTCGACCTCGAACTCGCTGTAGTGCGGGCCGAAGGTGTCGGCGCCGTTCTGCGAGCGGCCGACCCACTGCGCGACGGATTTCACGCCCTTCACCTTGCCGATCGCGCCGGAGAGCCGGGTGCCGATGCGCAGCGTCTCCTCCTCCGACGTGCCGGGCAGCGCCGTCATGTGGATCACGTAATGGCCTTCCTTCAGCGACGGCACGAACTCGCCGGAGAACAGCGGGATCGTCGCGAGCCCCAGCGCGATCAGCGCAGCGGTCACGCCGAGCACGCGCGCCGGGCGCTGTTCGATGCGCCGCAGGAGCGCGATGTAGCCCGGCTCGATCCGGCGGACGAAGGGCGGCGCCTCGGTCTTGAGGCGGCCGCGCGCGAGCATCAGCAGGCACAGCGCCGGCGTGAGCGTCATCGCGACGACGAGCGACGTCATGATCGCGAGGATGTACGCGAGGCCGAGCGGCGAGAACAGCTTGCCGCCGATGCCGCCGAACGTGAGCAGCGGCACGAACACGAGCGCGACGATGAAGGTCGCGTAGACGACCGAGCCGCGCACCTCGACGGATGCGTTCAGCGCGACCTCGGCGGCCGACAGCGGATCGCCCGCCGCGTGGTTCTCGCGCAGCCGCCGGAAGATGTTCTCGGTGTCGATGATCGCGTCGTCGACGACCTCGCCGAGCGAGATCGCGAGCCCGCCGAGCACCATGATGTTGATGGGCTGGTCGAACGCCATCAGCAGCAGCACGGCCCCGAGCAGCGACACCGGGATCGCCGTCGTGCAGATGAAGGCCGTGCGCGCGTTGTAGAGGAACAGGAACAGCACCGCGATCACGAGCGCCGAGCCGACGAGGATGTCGAAGCGCACGTTGCGGATCGCAGTCTCGATGAAGTTCGCGGGGCGGAACAGTTCGCGGTGCAGCGTGACCTGCTCGCGCGTGAACAGCGGGTCGAGATCGCGCAGCGCCAGCTCCAGCCCCTTCGACACGGCGAGCGTGTTGCTGCCGAGCTGGCCCTGCACCATCACGAAGACGCCGGGCGTGCCGTCGATCGCGGCGGCGCTGATCGGCGCGGCCTCGCCTTCGACGACCTTCGCGACGTCGCCGAGCCGCAGCAGCTGGCCGTCCGCGTCGCGCAGCAGGACGCGTCCGAGCACGTCGGCGCTCGCCGGCTGGCCGTCGGTGACGATCGCGATGCGCTGGTTCGGGCCGGGCAGGACGCCGGCGGACAGCACGCCCGTCGACTTGCGCGCGGCCTCGACGACGTCGCCGAGCGCGAGGCGATGCTGGACGAGCCGGGCGGGGTCCACGCGGATCTGCCATTCGCGGACGCGGCCGCCGAACACGTTGACCTCGGCGACCCCTTCGACGGCCATCAGGTGCGGCCGCAGCGTGCGGTCGGCGAGTGTGCGCAGCTCGGTGAGCGTGCGGTGTTTCGAGGTGAGCCCGACGCCGAGCACGGTGCTCGCGGACGACGTGAGCGGCGTGAGCGCGGGCGGCGACACGCCGACGGGCATGTGGGCCGCGAGCGCCGTGACGCGCTCCGAGACGACCTGCCGGTTGCGGTAGATGTCGGACCCGTCGTCGAACAGGACCGTCACGACGGAGAGCCCGGGGATCGACTGCGAG
>CAUJJX010000098.1 GCA_963205165.1 Pseudomonadota bacterium
GCCGGCAGCTCGAAGGGTTTCGTCTGGCAGACCGGATCGAGCCGGTGCTTCACCTCCGTGAACGACCTGCACTGGAAGTCCGTCTGGAACTTCGCGGCGAGGTAGTCGCCGGAGGCCTGTGACACGAGCGGGATCGTGTCCGAGACGAGCATCAGCCGGTCGACGAAGAAGGGCAGGGTGCCCGGCATCGTGGCGGCCGTCTTTTCCATGATCGCGAACCGCTTCGCCTGCGCCTCGGTGAGCAGACCGAGGTCGACGAGCCACTGCGCGCCGGGCAGCTGCTTCGTCACCGTGGCCTTGTCCTCGAGGAACCCTGCCGACACGATGGTCCAGAGCGCGTCGTACACGACGGCCGTCCCCATCGAATGGCCGACGATCGCGATCTTCGGGAGCGTGCCTTCGAGGCCTTCACCGGCAGCGGCGACGTTGCGCTCGAAGACCTCGCCCGCGATCGTGGCCGCGACGCGCAGCCGCACGGCGCGCGCGACGAGGTCGAAGCCGCGATACAGCAGGATGTCGCCACCGAAGTCGGCGAAGAGATCCTTGTTGCCGCCGACGTCGTCGAGCAGCGCCTGCACCTTCTCGACCCAGGGGATGTTGCCGGCGACGGGGCCGAGGCTCTCGGCGAGGGCTTCCCACTGGTCGAGCACGGTGTCGAACAGGTCGTCGTAGCGGACTTCGACGACGTCGACGAAATCGCGAAGGCCCTTGCCGCCGAAGCAGGCGTACTGCTTCATGGCGGCGTCGAGGGCGGCGACGGGGCCGGGCTCTTCGGGCGTGCCGTCCACCCATCCCTGCTTGTGGCGGCCGATGCCGTGGACGAAAAAGATGACGTTCTTCATGGGAGGTCTCCGGGTGACGGGGAGAAGTGCGGCCCGCCGCCGGGGACTTCTGGCGACCCCGGTCGACGGACTACCCGGACATCATAGGCGTGCGTCAGCACCGGTTGCCGGCGAAACGCGCGCGGGCGATCCGGGCGTCGGGCGACGCGGCCCGGGGCCGGCAGTCACTGCGCGTGCGCCCCGAATTCGCAGCGTTCGCAGGCCCGCGAGACCTCCGGCGGACCGCCGTCCGTCAGCCCTCGTGCTCGAACACCACCGCATCGAGCGCGACGCAACCCTCGCCGGCGCTGCCCACGAGCACCGGGTTCAGGTCGAGGCTCGCGATGCGGCTGCCCGGCGCGCTGACGAGCGTGCCGATCGCGGCTGCGGCGCGGGCGAAGGCGGCGACGTCCATCGGGGCCTCGCCGCGCACGCCGGCGAACAGCGGCGCGACGCGGAGGCGTCCGAGGGCGCGCTCGACATCGGCCGCGGTGAACGGCGGCAGCAGCAACTGCGAATCCGGGAGCGCCTCGACGTACTTGCCGCCGTCGCCGATGACGACGACGGGTCCGAAGACGGCGTCGACGTGCGCGCCGATCATCAGCTCGCGGCGTCCCTTCGCCATCGCGGCGATGAGCACGCCGTCGAACGCGAAGCCGCCGTCGCGCAGGATCTTCTCCATCGCGGTGAACGCGGCGCGCGCATCGGCCTCGTTCCAGATGCCGAGACGCACGAGGCCCAGCTCCGACTTGTGGGCGACGTCGCGCGAGCAGCCTTTCACGACGACGGGACCGCCGAGGGCGGCGAGCGCGGCGGCGGTTTCGTCGGCGGAGCGGCAGAGGCGATGCGGGACGACGGGCACGCCGGCCGCGGCGAGGCGTCCGAGGCTGTCGGCTTCGTTCAGCATGCGCAGCGCGCCGCCGGACTGCTTCGCGACCGGTGCCGTCGGCGCGGCATTGCGGATGCGTTCGTGGTGCGCCGTGAACTGCGCGAGCGCCTCGACGGCTTCCGCTTCGGTCTGGAACACGGGCAGTCCGCGGACCTTGAACGGCGCGGCGACCTCGTCCTGCGTGATCGCGGACACCACGGGCTTGCCGGTCGCCTCGGCGAACGCGAGCGTGTCGCGCGCGAAGGCCTCGACGTCGTACGCGGCGCCGGCCACGGGAATCCCGATGAGGAACGCGTCGGCTGCCGGGTCGCGGGCGATGGCCGGCAGGATCGCGCCGAAGAGTCCGCTGTTGGTCATCAGCGCGGCCGTGATGTCGATCGGGTTGGTCGTCGTCGCGAACGACGGCAGCGTCGCGGCCAGCTCGGCGCGCGTCGACTCGGCGAGCTGCGCGATCGGCATGCCGGCGCGCGTCGCGGCGTCGGCGGCCATCACGCAGACGGCGCCGGAGTTGCTGATCGCGACGAGCCGGCGGCCCTGCGGCTTCCAGCCCTTCAGGTACAGCTCGGTCGCGCCCACGAGTTCGCGGAGATCGCGCGCGCGCCAGATGCCGTGGCGTTCGAGGAAGGCGTCGACGACGCGGTCCTCGTTGGCGAGCGCGCCGGTGTGCGACTTCGCCGCCTGCTGACCGGCGGCCGTGCGACCGGATTTCAGCGCGACGATCGGCAGGCCGCGGGCGTGGGCGATGCGGGCGGCCTCGGCGAGCGGCGCCGGGTCGGGGACGCTCTCGAGGTAGAGCATCAGCAGCTTCAGGTCGGGGTCTTCCGCGACGGCGCCGGCGAGTTCGGCGACGGTGATGTCGCAGTCGTTGCCGGTGGCGTGGGAATGGCGCACGCCGATGCCGCGGCGGCGCAGCAGGCAGTAGGGCACGACGCTCATCGCACCGCTCTGGCTCACGATGCCGACGGGACCGTCCATCGGCGGCACCTCGGTGTACATCGACGAGAAGGACAGCACGGCGCCCGTGCCGAAGTTCGCGAGGCCCTGCGAGTTCGGGCCGACGATGCGCATCCCGGCGGCGCGCGCGGCGTCACGCATGCGCGCCTCGCCCGCGATGCCTTCCGCCGTGCCGGTTTCCGCGAAGCCGGACGACATCACGACGCACAGCTTCACGCCGATGCG
>CAUJJX010000099.1 GCA_963205165.1 Pseudomonadota bacterium
GCGAGGGATGCCTGAAGCGACCCGCATCGGACGCAACTGCGTAGATGCCGTGATCCGAGTCAAGGCGGGCAGCGTCGCATCGCGGAGCGACGCTGCCCGCCTGATCCTCGGGGCTGGGCATCGCTCATTCCGTCACCCGAGCGAACGCTGGGGTCCAGCAGCGCACATCGCTCCGGCCACCGTCGGACTGGATTCCAGTCTGCGCTGGAATGACGGGTGGTGAGCAGTCACGTCGGATTGGCGGCATCGCCGCGTAATCCGACGCGACCGATCGTGCGAACGCCGGCGTCGGATTACGCGACTGCGTCGCTAATCCGACCTACGAAACCCTCACGCGAGCGAGAGGAGATCCGGCAACGCCCGGTTCAATACCCCGCCCCCCGATCCACCACGCCCACCGGCGCCTCGCCGCGCTCCAGACGCAGCAGGTTGTCGATGACCTGCGACGCGGCGTCTGCGGCCTGCGTGACCGCGGCGACGTGCGGCGTCACGACGACGGAAGGGTGCTTCCAGAACGGATGTTCCGCGGGCAGTGGCTCGGTCTCGAACACATCGAGCATCGCGCCGGCGATGTGTCCGCTGTCGAGCGCCGCAAGGAGATCGCGCTCGACGACGTGGCCGCCGCGCGCGGGGTTCACGACGAACGCGCCGCGCGGCAATCCGGCGAGCAGCCGCGCGTCGATGATCCCGCGCGTCGCATCGGTGAGCGGCAGGAAGTTCACGAGCACGCGGGTCCGGGCGAGGAATGCGGCGAGGCCGCGGTCGCCGGCGAATCCTTCGACGCCCGGCAGCGACTTCGGCGTGCGGCTCCAGCCGAGCACCGGATAACCGAGCGCCGCGACGAGCTGCGCGGCCTGCGCACCGAGCACGCCGAGGCCCATGAACCCGACGGCGAAGTCACGCGCCGCGACCGGTTCGAGCGGCGCCCAGCGGGCGACACGCTGGTGCTCCGCGTACCGCGGCATGTGCCGATGAAAGTGCAGCACCGCGTGCGCCGCGTACTCCGCCATCTGGCGTCCCATGCCCGCATCGACCATGCGCGTGAGCGGCACGTGCGGCAGCTGCGGATCTTCCAGCAGCGCATCGACGCCGGCGCCGAGCGACAGGATCGCGCGGAGGTTCGGGAACTGCGCGAGCCAGCCCTGCGGCGGCTTCCACACGAGTGCGTAGTGCACGTCGGCGGGGTTCCCGATGTCCGGGTCGACGCGGAACTCGAGGTCGGGGACAGCGGCCGCGATCGCGGCGCGCCAGGGTTCGGGATCGTCGCTGCGGCTGTAGAAGACGAGGCTCATGGATCGACGTCGTGTGGATTCGGACGGGCTGGATTGTGCGTCATCGGACGGCAGCGCCGATCGGTCGACGATGATCCGCGAACCCGTCGCCGCCGGGTCGACAGCCGGCGCGAAGCAACGCTACCAGCGATAGCCGACCGTGAACGCGACCGTGCGATCGAGGCTGCGGCGGCCGGGCGCCGGGTCGCCTTCCCAGTCGGCATTCACGTGAAGACTCGCCATGAGCCGCGAATTCAGCGGCACGCGCAGCCCCGTCTGCGTGCGCACGAAGGTGCGATGCACGTCGGTGAGACCGATGTAGTTCTGCCCGTTGTGGAAGACCTGGAGACGATCCTCGATGAGCCAGTGCTCCGCGCGGATCGCGAGACGCGCGGCGAGCACCTGGTCGTCGGGCGAACCGAAGAAGTCGGTCAGCACGCGATCGATACCGGCCTCGAGCGAGAGCGAGCTGCGCTCGCCTTCGAGGACCTGATAGCCGCCGCCCGCACCGAACGTGCGTCGCTTGCGGAGGTCCTTGAGACGATCGTGCTCGAACGTCGCCGCGGCATACGCGTACTGGCGCCGGCTGATGAAACGGTCGACCTTCAGGCCGACGGACGCTTTGGCCTCGGTCTCGACGTCGTGGCGCGTCGCCTGATTGCCGCGCGCGGTCGCCGTCACGCGGTCGCGATCGCGGCGGGCGATGGCCTCGGCGTCGAGGTTCAGCCGGCTCAGCTCGGTATTCCCCTTCGCGTCGGACGCACCGACGTTCACGCGCCCGCCGATGCGCCATTCGTCGCGCGTGACCCGCCCGACGTGCATCGCCGTGACGGCCTTGGCATCCACCGGGACGGGTGGTGCGGTCTCGTCCTCGCGCAGGGACATCCGCCCGGCGTCGATCGCGAGCCGTCCGGCGCGACGCGTCCGGCCGCCCAGCACGAGCGTCACGTCACGATCCATCTCGACGGTCTGCACGGCGTCGACGTCGATGCGCACGGCGCCGGCCCAGGACGTCGCGACCTCGATGCGACCGTTCTCGATGCGATCGATGCGTCCGCTGATGCGATCGCCGTTCGTCAGGATGAGCACATCGTCGGCGAGCGCCGCGGCCCAGGGCAGGAGCGCGACGCAGAACGCGACGACGCGGCGGGCATGCAGTTTCACGACGGGGCTCCGGGCCGGATGCGTTCGTCGCGCACGACATGGCCGTCGAGCAGTTCGACGACACGGTCGCAGCGCTGCGCGAGGCGCGGATCGTGGGTGACGACGAGGAAGGTGATGCCGCGCTCGCGATTGAATTCGCGCATCAGCGCGAAGACGTCGTCGGCGCTGTGCGTGTCGAGGTTGCCGGTGGGTTCGTCGGCGAGCACGAGCGGCGGATCGAACGACAGCGCGCGCGCGATCGCGACCCGCTGCTGCTGCCCGCCCGAAAGCTGCGCAGGCCACTTGTGCTCGTGGCCTTCGAGGCCCACGCGGGCGAGCAGCTCCATCGCGCGGGCACGCATCGCGGCGTCGGGATGACCGCGCTCGATCATCAGCGGCATGTAGACGTTCTCGACGGCGGTGAATGCCGGGATCAGATGATGGAACTGGAAGATGAATCCGAGCGCGCGGCCGCGCAGGCCGGTGAGCGCGTCCTCGTCGAGCGTCGTCGTCTCGCGGCCGGTGAGCGCGATGCGGCCAGCGCTGGGGCGTTCGAGCAATCCGACGAGATGCAGCAGCGTGCTCTTGCCGGACCCCGACGGACCGATGAGCGCGACGAACTCGCCGGGCTCGATCACGAGGTCGATGCCGTGCAGCACCTCGGCCTCGACCGGCGTGCCGACGTTGTAGGACTTGCGCACGCCGTCGAGGCGCAGGACGGGTTCAGCCATGGCGGATCGCATTTGCGGGGTCGAGTCGCGCGGCGCGGCGCGCAGGCACCGCGGCGGCGAGGAGGCCGACGGCGATCGCGGTGACGCACGCGACGGCGAGCACCTGCGGATCGAGGTTCGGCGCGAAGATCGGCGTGCCGTCCGCGTTGCGGTAGATCGTCGCGAAGACCTGCAGGAGCCCGAAGCCGAGCGCACCGCCGAGCAGCGAACCGACGAGCCCGAAGGTCGCGCCCTGCAGCAGGAACACGACCATGATGCGGCGCCGGCTCGCGCCCATCGCGCGGAGGATGCCGATCTCCTTCTGCTTCTGCACGACCGACACGACGAGCACGCTCGCGATGCCGAGCGCCACGATGATCACGACGAAGCTGCGGATCATGCGGTTCGAGATCGTCTGGTTGCGCAGGGCGGCGAGCAGCTGCGCGTTCGTGCGCATCCAGCTGTCGAACTGCAGCCCCGTCGCGCTCGTGAGGCGCGCCGAGATGTCTTCCGCGTCGAAGATCTGCGACACCGCGAGGTCGATGCTCGTCACGCCACCGGGCACGTCGAGCAGCGTCTGCGACACGCGCAGCGTCGTGAAGACCCAGCGGCGGTTGAGATCGCGATTGCCCACGTCGAAGACACCGACGATCGTCAGGACGTCGGCGCCGCCCTCCGCCGTCGTGATGCGCAGCTTGTCGCCGACCGTCACGCCGAGATCCTTCGCGAGTTCGATGCCGATCAGCGCGTCGGTGCCGGTCAGGCGAAAGACGCCGGCGACGATGTCCTCGTGGAGCTTCACGATGCGGCGGTAGCGGTCCGGGTCGACGCCCATCAGCACGACGGACTTGCTCGCGCTGCCGCGCGTCGCGAACGCCGGGCCCGACACCATCGGCGACGCCGCGACCACGCCGGGTGCGCGTTCGAGCAGCGGGTAGATCTGCTCCCACTGGTCGATCGAGCGCAGCCGCTGTGCGCGCGGCTCGATGCGCGCGGCGATCGCGGTGCCGGTCCGCGGGAGCGACGGCACGGCAAGCTCTTCCGCCGGACGCACGACGATGTGCGCCTGGCTGCCGAGCACGCGATCGATGAGGCTCGCCTGGAGGCTGTTGATGAGCGTCGTCAGGAACACGATCACGGCCACGCCCACGGTGACGCCGATGATGATGAGGCTGCTCTGCGCGCGCCCCTCGCGCATGAAGCGCAGGGCGACGAGCCACTCGAAGGGCGGGGCGATCAACGCGACAGCGCTCCGCCGTCCTGGAGGCCGGGCTTGCGTGCGGCCGGCGGCGCGGGCGCGACGGCCCGGATGCGCGTGCCGTCCTTGATGGCGGCCTGCTCCGGTCCGACGACGGCGTCGCCCGCGCTCAGGCCCGAGACGATCTCCACGCGTCCGCTGCCGCGCAGGCCGAGCTTCAGCGGCTGGCGCACCGCGAGTCCGTCGCGGGCGACGAGCACCCACGGTTGCGCGCCGGCCGCATCGCGCAGGACCTCCGCCGGCAGCGTCAGGACCCCCGCGCGCTTCGCGACGACGAGTTCGCCGGACACGGTCATGTCGGGCTTCAGGAACCCGGGCGGCGCATCGATCGCGAGCTTCACCTCGACGGTGCCGCGCTGCGCGTCGACCTCGGGCGCGATGCGGAGGATGCGGGCCTCGAACGGCTTGTCGGGATACGCGTCCGCGACGGCCGACGCGCGCTGGCCGACCTGCAGCCAGCCGACGTTCTTCTCGTCGACGAGCAGCGCGAGCTGCAGCGCGCCCGCGCCGAGTGCGACGAGCCGCGTGCCCGCGGGCGCGACGTCGCCGGGTTCCGCGCGGCGCTTCAGCACGACGCCCGCGACGGGCGCCGTGATGCGGGTCCAGTCGAGCTTCGCGCTGGCCGCCTCGACCGCCCGGCGCGCCTGCTCGGCGCGCGCGACGACGAGTGCGTGATCGGAACCGGCCGGTCGTGATGCGTCGGCCTGCGTGCGCGCGGAACGCAGCCGCGCCTCCGCCGAATCGATGTTGCGTTTCGCCTCGTCGAGCTTCGCGGCGCTGAAGAAGCCCTGCGCGGCGAGTTCGCTCACGCGCTGGTACTCGTTGCGGGCGAGCACGACGTCGGCCTCGGCCTGGCGACGCGCCTGCTCCGCGACAGGCAGGCCGGTGATGCCGAGCTGGCGGATGCGGGCGACGGCCTCGTCGTGGACCGCGCGGGCCTGCGCGGCCGCGGCCCGCGCCTCGTCGTCGACGAGTTGAACGAGCAACTGCCCCGCCGCGACACGATCACCTTCCTCGACGAGCACGCGGGCCACGGTGCCGGCGACCTGCGTGCCGAGTTCGATGCGGGCCGTCGCGATGACGCGACCGGTCGAGACGACGCTCTGCACGAGATCCTCGCGCTGGACGCTCACGGTCTCGACGCGCGTGCCGAGGCGGGCGCGGACGACGAAGACGATCACGAGGGCGAGGACGACGGCGACGACGGTCAGCGAACGCCCGGAGGGGCGGCGAAGCGGAAGTGGCATGGGGTGCTCGGGAGCGGGCGAGGGGATGCGCGCCGCGGGATTCTATCGGGCCGCGAGGGGGTCGCGACCGGTGTCGGGACACCATCGCGCGGCATCGTTCGAAATGCACACGGCCCGACGGGCGTCGCTCGCGCGAAGTTCCGCCGGGCCGTGCGTCCCGGGTCCGCCGCACCGCGGGTTCATCCGCGATGCGTGCAGGCCCGGGATCGGCGTGCGTCGACTACGTGCCGATCACTTCTTCTCGCCCATCGGCATGTCGTGGCCGTCCTTGCCGTGCATGTCCTTGTGCATCTCCGTGTGCATGCCCTTGCCCTTGTCCTTGTGATGCTCCTTCATGAACGTGTGGATCTCGTCCTTCGACACGGTCCCGTCCTTGTCGGCGTCGATCTCGTCGAAGTGCTTCGCGACGCGCGGCATCGCCTTCGCCTCTTCCTTGTCGAGCGTGCCGTCCTTGTCCTTGTCGGCAACGGCGAACTTCGCCTCGCCCTTCCTGTGCATCGCGTTGACCTTCGGCTTCGCGCCGGCCTTCATGCCCGCGACGACTTCTTCCATCGACACGGTGCCGCTCTTGTCGGCGTCGATCGCATCGAAGTTCTTCGCGACGCGCGGCATCGCCTTGGCTTCTTCCTTGTCGAGCGTGCCGTCGGCGTCCTTGTCGGCAGCCTTGAACGCAGCCTCGAACTTCTCGTGGTGCATGGCGGCAGCGGTACCGGCGGCGCCGACGCCCAGGGCGAGGACGAGGGATGCAGCAAGCGTGGTGATCTTCATGGTGGTTTCCTTGATGGCAAATGGAAAGCGGCGCTGGCCGCCGGGGTGTGCATGCCGGACCGGCATGCGGTCACGTGGACGTTGAAGCATGAATGCATTGCAGCAATCAGACCGTGACATGGCGCAAGGCGTTCCGCCGGATCCGGATCATCGCTTCCGGCGTCGCCGCCCATGTCCGACGCGGCGCCGTGGATTTCGTTGACACGGTTCTCGGCGGCCCCCTAGCATTCGCCCCGCTTTCGACCATCCCCACCCGAGAGGGCCGGCGATCGCAACGGACCGTTCCATGCTGCGGCCTGCCCATCCAAGCGCTCGGGAGGAATCATGCGCAGTGCCATCCATCGCATCGCGTTCGGTCTCGCGGTCATCGTCTCCACGGCGGCCTCCGCCCAGGACACCATCAAGATCGGCCTCGTCAACGAGGCCACCGGTCCCAATGCCGAGGCCGGCATCTACACCGTCAACGGCGCCCGCCTCGCCCTCGAGGAAATCAACGCGGCCGGCGGCGTGCTCGGCAAGAAGGTCGAGCTGAAGCTCGAGGACAACCAGAGCACGAACCCCGGCACCGTCCTCGCGTTCTCCAAGCTGTTCGGCGAGAAGAACATCGTCGCGATCATCGGTCCGATCCGCTCGACGCAGACGCAGGCGGCCTCGCCCACGATCGCGAAGGCCGGCGTGCCGGTCGCCGTCGGCGGCACCGATCCGAGTCTCACGAAGGTCAACAACCGCTGGCTGTTCCGGGCGCGGCCGAGCGACTCGTACTCGTCGCGCGTCATCGCCGACTTCGGCGTGAACACGCTGCAGAAGAAGAAGTGGGCGATCATCCACTCGACCGACGCGTTCGGCGCGGGCGGCATGAACGCGCTGGTCGCGGCGCTGAAGGCGCAGGGCATCACGCCCGTGCTCGTGCAGGGCTACACGAACAATTCCCAGGACTTCACGCCCGTCGTCCTCGCGATCAAGAAGTCGGGCGCCGACATCATCGGCAGCTACATGACCAACTCGCCGGACGTCGGGATCTTCGCGAAGCAGCTGAAGCAGCTCGGCGTCGTCGCCGAGTGGGTCGGGTCGTCGTCCGTCGTCACCGACACCGCGATGAAGCTCGCCGGCACGGCGCTCCACGGCGTCCACAGCATCGCCGACTTCACGCCCGACGCGAACGCCGAATCGAAGGCCTACACCGCCAAGTACCGCGCGCGCTACAAGCTCGATCCGGACGTCTACTCGAGCTGGGCATACGACGCGCTGCGCGTCCTCGCGATGGGCATCGCCAACGCGAAGAGCACCGACCCCGAGGCGATCCGCAAGGCCATCGTCGCGATCCGGGGCTGGAAGGGCGTCGAGGGCACGTACAACTTCGACGAGAAGGGCGACGGCCTGCGCGGCTACAACGTCGTGAAGAACGTGGCCGGCAAGGTCACGTTCATCAGGCACATCGACTTCAAGGACTGACGCGCGGCGCGCGGCGGTCCCGAAGGACAAGAGGGGGAGGGGGGAACCACCACCGGCCGGGCGTTCGCGCAACGGCCGGTGGTGAGGGACCTGCCGACCCGCGGCCCATCACTGCGAGAGCCATCCGTGCAGATCCTGTTCGACAACCTCCAGGTGCTCTTCCAGGGACTCGCCCTGGGCAGCATCTACGCCCTCGTCGCGCTGGGCTTCGTGCTCATCATCCGGGCGACGAACGTCGTGAACTTCGCGCAGGGCGACTTCGCGATGCTCGGCGCCTACAGCATGGTGCTGTTCTTCACCGGACTCTCGTGGCCGTACTGGCTCGCGTTCATCGCGGCACTCGTCGCGATGGCCGTCTTCGGCGTGCTGTTCAACTACGGCGTCTACTACCCGCTGCGCCACCGGTCGTTCCTGCCGGTGATCATCAGCACGCTGGGCGCGTCGATCTTCCTGCAGAACACGGTGCTCGCCGTGTTCGGTCCGCAACCGCGTCCGCTCGACAAGGTGCTGAACGCCGACGGCATCACGGTCGGCGGCGTGTTCCTCGACAGCCAGTACCTCGTGATCCTCGGCGTGACGATGGCGATGGTGCTGTTCACGTATGTCTTCTTCGAGCACACGCTGCTCGGCAAGAAGCTGCAGGCGACCAGTCAGGACAAGGACATGGCCCGGCTGCTGGGCATTCCCGTGGCCCTGATGATCTCGATCACGTTCGTCTACAGCGCCGTCCTCGGCGGACTCGCCGGTGTGCTCGTCGGCCCGATCCTGTTCGTGTCGATCGGCATGGGATCGATCATCGCGCTGAAGGCCTTCGCCGCGACGATCATCGGCGGCTTCGGGGACGTGACCGGCGCGATCGTCGGCGGGCTGCTCCTCGGCGTGATCGAGAGCCTTGCCGCGTACCACATCTCGGTGCCCTACAAGGACGCGTACGCCTTCCTGGCGCTGTTCATCTTCCTGCTCTTCCGCCCGTCGGGAATCTTCGGCGAGAAGGTGTCCGAGAAAGCCTAGGGCCTGTGAACACCGGCCCCATCGAGCGAAACCCATGCAGCGACTCCATCTCCCCACCCTGATCGGCCTCGGGATCCTCGCGATCGCGGCGGCCGCCGTCCCGTACCTGTTCGACGTCAGTGCGTACGTCGTGCAGATGTTCATGCAGGCCGTCACGTACGCCGTCGCCGTGCTCGGCATGGTCGTCGTGCTCGGCTACACCGGCCAGATCAACCTCGCGCAGGCGGCGTTCTTCGGATTCGGTGCCTACGGCGTCGCGCTCGGCACCGTCGCCGGCGACCTGAACTTCTGGGTCTCGCTGGCGCTGGGCGTCGGCACCGCGACGCTCGCCGGCCTCGCGCTCGGCATGACGACCATCCGGCTCGGCGGCCACTACCTCGCGATGATCACGATCAGCTTCCAGCAGATCTTCGATCTCGTGCTCGTCAACTGGATCGAGGTCACCCGCGGACCCGACGGCATCGCCGGCATCCCGCGGCCGACGATGTTCGGCTGGGAACTCGCGGACGACCGCGCCTACCTGCTGTTCTGCGCGATCGCGCTGTACGTGCTCGTCTTCGCCGTGTGGTGGCTGCCGAACACGCGGCTCGGGCGCGCGATGCGCTCGGTGCGCGAGAACGAACTCGCGGCCGAAGTCGTGGGCGTCCACACGCTGCGGATCAAGGTCGTGGCGTTCTCGCTGTCGGCGCTGCTCGGCGCGATCGGCGGCGGACTCTACGCCGGCGGCTTCGCGTACATCAGCCCGGACAACTTCAACTTCGCGCGGTCGATCGAGTTCCTGACGGCCACGCTGCTCGGCGGCGTGCAGTCGCCGTTCGGTGGCGTGATCGGCACGGTGCTGATCGTGCAGATGCCCGAGTGGCTGAAGCACCTCCCCGAATCGCTGCAGGTCATCAAGGACGTCTACCTCGCGGTCTACGGCATCGGCGTGATCCTGATCATGGTGTTCCTGCCGGAAGGCATCTGGGGCCTCATCAAGGTCTGGCGCGCGAAGTTCGCGAAGCCCGCGACGACCGACACCTCGGGCATCGCGCCGCTCGATTTCGACGTGGCCGGCGCGAAGGACGGCCCCATGCTCCGGCTCGACGCCCTGGCGAAGCACTTCGGCGGCCTCAAGGCCGTCGACGGCATCGACCTCGACGTACAGCGCGGGACGGTGCACGCGCTGATCGGTCCGAACGGTTCCGGCAAGACGACCTCGCTGAACGTCGTGAACGGCATCTACCGTCCGACGCTCGGCCGCGTCGTGCTCGACGGCGAGGACGTCTCGCAGATGCGTCCGCACCAGCGGGCGTCGCGCGGGCTCGGCCGCACCTTCCAGAACATCCGGCTCTTCGCGACGCTGTCCGCGCTCGAGAACGTGATGATCGGCGCGCAGCGCGACAACAATCCGATCCCGTCGGGCGACAAGGCAATCCGCGCGCGGGCGATGTCCGCGCTGGACTTCGTCGGGCTCGCCGATCGCGCGCACATGATCGTGCGCAACCTGCCCTACGGTCATCAGCGCCTCGTCGAGATCGCACGCGTGCTGGCGGGGCATCCGAAGCTGCTGCTGCTCGACGAACCGGCGGCCGGCCTCAACCAGACCGAGAAGATGGAACTCGTCGCGCTGTTGAAGCGCCTGCGCGGCCACGGGCTCACGGTGTTCCTGATCGACCACGACATGGGACTGGTCGAGAAGATTTCCGACCGCATCAGCGTGCTGAACTTCGGCCGCAAGATCGCCGAGGGCACGCCGCAGGAGGTGCTGCGCAATCCCGACGTGATCGCCGCCTACCTCGGCACCGAAGGCAAGGTGAACTGACATGGCGCTGCTCGAACTGCGCAACATCTCGAGCGCCTACGGCAACGTCCAGGCGCTGAAGGGCGTGAGCCTGCAGGTGGAGGCGGGCGAACTCGTGACGCTGCTCGGTGCCAACGGCGCGGGCAAGAGCTCGACGCTGAAGACGATCTCCGGACTGCTCGCGCCGACCGAGGGCGAGGTGTACTTCGACGGGAAGCCGATCCATCGCGCCGGACCGGAGGCCATCGCGCGGCTCGGCATCAGCCACGTGCCGGAAGGCCGGCGGATCTTCCCGGGGCTCACGGTGCGCGAGAACATCCTGCTGGGCGCCTCGAACCGCAAGGGCATTCCGCGCCGTCAGCTCGAGATCGAGGCCGACGAGAAGTTCGAGATCTTTCCGGAGATCAGGCGCTTCGAGAACGCGCTCGGCTGGACGCTCTCGGGCGGCCAGCAGCAGATGCTCGCCGTCGCGCGCGGACTGATGGCGCAACCGAAGCTGCTGCTGCTCGACGAACCGTCGCTGGGCCTCGCGCCGCTGATCGTGCAGAACCTCTTCGCGACGATCCGGCAGATCCGCAGCCGCGGCGTGACGATCCTGCTGGTGGAGCAGAACGCCAACATGGCGCTGTCGGTGGCCGATCGCGGCTACGTGCTCGAGACCGGGACGCTCACCGTGTCGGGCACCGCGCAGGAACTCCTCGGAAACGAGCAGGTGCGCGCGGCCTATCTCGGCGGGCACTGACGGGCCGCGGCGCGGCGTCCAGCCCGCGCCGCACGACCCTCCGCACGATTGTCTCCACCGGGCACGTCGCGCGAGCGCGCCCGGTGCGCGCGGGTCTACTGGCCGAGCTTGCCGAGCAGCGACGAGAGCTGCTGCTCCAGGCCGCCACCGTCTTCCTCGACGCGACCGTTCGGCGTGAGCTGGTTCACGACGTCCGGGAGCATCTTCGCGAGACCGTCCATGCCCTCGGACGGATTCATCCCGAACTGCTGGAGCATCTGCGCGAGGCCTCCGCCGCCGGCCCCCCCCAGCGCCTGCGAGAGCTGCTCGCCCGACACCGGCAGGTTCGCACCCTGGCTCACCCACGACGCCGCCTGCTCGCCGAGGCCCGACTTCGTGAACTGTTCGATCAAGCCCTGCAATCCGCCCGGCTGGTTGCGGATGAACTGCATCGCGAGCTGCATCAGCGGATTCTGGCCGCCATCCGAAGCACCGCCGATCGCGCCGGCGATCTGGTCGAGCAATCCCATCGTGGTCTCCTGTTGTCATCGGCCCGGATCGGGCAACCCGACGATACTCCGGGCGGCATGACGAGCGTGCGATTCACCACCCTGGCGGGGCGCGGACGATCAGTCGGCGGACGGCGCCTCGTCCGCAGGCGCCGGCTCGGGCGCCGCGCGGAACATGTCGCGATAGCCGGCGTAGACGCTCGTCACGAGCAGCGGCATGAGCAGCCAGAACGCGAACTCGATCGACGCCGGGCGAGAGAGCCCGAGCGCCGCGGCGACGGAGTACAGCAGCCACGCGACGATCGCGAGCACGGCCGTGTACACCGTGAACGCGAGCGCGCTGCGCAGGATGCCGCGCAGCGACGAGAGCAATGCCTGCGGCGTGCGCAGTCCGTCGAGTGCGACGAGCAGCGGCGCGAACCAGACCGCCATCGCGAGCGGAACGCCCAGCGCCAGCATGATCACGAGCGCCACCGACATCCGGCTCTGGAGTTCCTGCGCCTGTTCGGGCGAGAGCGATTCGGGTCGCGTCACCGCCTCGGTCAGCAGGTCGCCGACGAGCGCGAACATCACGAGCCAGAGCATCACGTTGCCCATCAGGCTGACGGCGCCGATCGCGGAGAGATCGCCGAAGCGCTCGCGGAATCCGGAGAAGAGCATGTTCACCGGGACGGACTTCCCGGCCTCGGCCGCGCGGATCGCGGTCGACCATCCGCCGAGCAGCACCGGCAGCACCACCGACGCCGCTGCCATCAGGAGCGGATGCGCCGCGCTCGACTTCACGAACAGCCACGTGATGACGGTGAAGACGATCCAGGTGAGCGGCTTGCACATGAAGAGGTGCCAGCCTTCGACGATCCAGCGCCAGCCGCGCACGGCCGGGAGACGAGTTGCAGGAAGCGGAGCGTTCATGGTTCCAGCGGCGGGCGGCCGCGGCCTTCGATGTGATTGCGCAGGATGCGCTCGAACCACGAGGGATCGTGGGCATGCGTGAGTACGCCGGGGCGCGGCAGGTGAAAGTCGTAGAGCCGCGACACCCAGAATCGCAGGGCGCCGGCCCGCAGCATCGCGGGCCACGCATCGCGCTCGGCCGGCGTGAATGCGCGGGTCTCGCGATACGCGTCGAGCAGGGCGCGGGTCCGCACCGGATCGAGCACGCAGTCGTCGGTCATGCACCAGTCGTTCACGGTGATCGCGACGTCGTACAGGAAGGTGTCGATGCACGCGAAGTAGAAGTCGATCACGCCGCGGATCGTGTCGCCGTCGAACAGCACGTTGTCGCGGAAGAGGTCGACATGCACGACGCCGCGCGGCAGATCGTCGTTGCACTGATGCGCCTGGAACGCGACCTCGTCGGCGAGCATCGCGCGGTTCGCGTCGTCGAGGAACGGCAGCAGCTCGGGCATCGTCGCGGTCCACCAGGCGGGTCCGCGGAGATTGTCGAGGTGCCCCTTGTAGCTGCGGCCGGCGAGATGGAGGTCCGCGAGGACTTCTCCGACACGCGCGCAGTGGGCCGCGGTCGGTGACATCTCGGGCGCTCCGGTGAGACACGTGACGAGCGCCGCGGGCTTGCCGTTGAGTTCACCGAGGAAGGCGTTGTCGAGATTCGCGATCGGCCGCGGACACGGCAGGCCGTGGCTCGACAGGTGCGCCATCAGATCGAGATAGAACGGCAGCTCGTGCGGCTGGAGCTTCTCGAAGAGCGTGAGGACGTAGCGCGCCTGCGTCGTCGTGACGAAGTAGTTGGTGTTCTCGATGCCGGCGGCGATGCCCCGCATCCCGGTGAGGTGCCCGACCGAATAGTTGCGCAGCCACGCCGCGAGTTCGTCGGACGTGACCTGGGTGAAGACCGACATGGCGGCTAGAGATTCAGCAGCGCTTCGCGCTCGGCGGCGGACGGCTCGAAGCCGCGCGTCTCGTAGTGCGCGAAGATCGCCTGCACGATCTGGTCGGGGTCGTCGATCACCTGGATGAGGTCCGCATCTTCGGCCGCGATCATCTTCTCGGCGACGAGCGTCGTGCGGATCCAGTCGAGGAGGCCGCTCCAGAACCCGGCGTTCACGAGGATGATCGGGATGCGCCGCGTCTTGTGCGTCTGGACGAGCGTCAGTGCTTCCATGAGTTCGTCCATTGTGCCGAAGCCGCCGGGCAGCACCACGTACGCCGACGCGTACTTCACGAACATGACCTTGCGCGCGAAGAAATGGCTGAAGGTCTGGCTGAGGTCCTGGTAGGGATTCGCCCGCTGCTCGTGCGGCAGCTGGATGTTCAGGCCGACGGAGAGCGAGCGTCCGAAGAAGGCGCCCTTGTTGGCGGCTTCCATCACGCCGGGGCCACCGCCGGAGATGACCGAGAAACCCGCGTCGGACAGCTGGCGCGCGATGCGTTCGGTGAGCTGGTACCACGGATGCTCGGGCGGGATCCGCGCGCTGCCGAAGATGCTGACGGCCGGGCGGATCGCGCTGAGGCGTTCGGTCGCCTCGACGAACTCTGACATAATTCCGAACACCCGCCACGACTCGCGCGCGGACCAGGATTTCTCCATCAGTTCCGGGGCGAGCGGAACAGGAATCTTGTTCCTGGTCGTCATCTTCTCTCTGTCTTTCTCGAAATCGCGGTCGGAATGAAAACGCTGCTGCTGGTGGACGGTTCGTCCTATCTTTACCGCGCTTTCCATGCACTGCCGGATCTGCGCAACCGCGTCGGCGAACCCACGGGCGCCATCTACGGCGTCGTGAACATGCTGCAGCGACTGCGGCGTGAATGGGCGGCGGATTATATCGCCTGCGTTTTCGACGCAAAAGGAAAGACCTTCCGCGACGACTGGTACCCGGACTACAAGGCGCACCGCCCGCCGATGCCGGACGACCTCTCGCGACAGATCGAACCACTCCACGAACTCGTTCGCGCCCTCGGCTGGCCGCTGCTCATGATCGACGGCGTCGAGGCCGACGACGTCATCGGGACGCTCACGACGCGCGCCGTGCAGTCCGGCATGAAGGCTGTCGTCTCCACCGGCGACAAGGACCTCGCGCAGCTCGTGAACGAACACGTGTCGCTCGTGAACACGATGTCGAACGAGACACTCGATCCGGCCGGCGTGCTCGCGAAGTTCGGCGTGCCGCCCGAGCGCATCGTCGACTACTTCGCGCTCGTCGGCGACAGCGTCGACAACGTTCCGGGTGTCGACAAGGTCGGACCGAAGACGGCCGTGAAATGGCTCACGCAGTTCGGCTCGCTCGACGGCATCGTCGAACACGCGGCCGACATCGGTGGGGTCGTCGGCGAGAACCTCCGACGCAGTCTCGACTGGCTGCCGATGGGCCGGAAGCTCGTGACCGTGAAGTGCGATGTCCCGCTCGACTTCGATCTGGAGACGCTCGCGCCGAAGGCGCCCGACACCGCGCAGCTTGCGACGCTCTACGAGCGCTTCGCGTTCCGCTCGTGGTTGCAGGAACTCCAATCGGGTGCCGCCGCCGCTGCGTCGGAGTCCGGCGCGCCCGCCGCGATCGCCGTCGAACGTCCGCCGCGCGTGTACGAGGCGATCCTCGACAACGAAACCCTCGACCGCTGGATCGCGAAGATCGACGCCGCGCCGATCACGTGCTTCGACACCGAGACGACGAGTCTCGATCCGATGGCGGCGCGACTCGTCGGCCTGTCGTTCGCCGTGACGCCGCACGAGGCCGCGTACCTGCCGCTCGCGCACCGCTACCAGGGCGCGCCCGACCAGCTCGACTTCGACGCGACGCTCGCGCGGCTGCGTCCGTGGTTCGAGGACACTTCGAAGCCGAAGCTCGCGCAGAACGCGAAGTACGACCTGCACGTGATGGCGAACCACGGCATCGCCGTGCAGGGCGTCGCGCACGACACGCTGCTCGAGTCGTACGTCGTCGAGAGCCACAAGCCGCACGACATGGATTCGATGGCGATGCGCCATCTCGGCGTGAAGACGATCTCCTACGAGGAAGTCGCCGGCAAGGGTGCGAGCCACATCGGCTTCGACCAGGTGAGCATCGAGCGCGCGACCGAGTATTCCGCGGAGGACGCCGACATCACGCTGCAGCTGCATCACGCGCTGGCGCCGCAGGTCGAGGCGGACGAGAAGCTCGTGCGCGTCTATCGCGACATCGAACTGGCGGTGATGCCGGTGCTGCTCACGATGGAACGTCACGGTGTCCTGATCGACACGAAGCTGCTCGATGCGCAGAGCGCGGAACTCGGCGCGAAGCTGCTGCAGCTCGAACGCGAGGCGCACGAACTCGCGGGGCAGCCGTTCAACATCGGTTCGCCGAAGCAGCTCCAGGAGATCCTGTTCGAGAAGCACCAGCTCCGCGTCATCAAGAAGACGCCGAGCGGGCAGCCGTCCACCGACGAGGAAGTGCTCGAGGAACTCGCGCTCGATCATCCGCTGCCGAAACGCATCCTCGAGTACCGCGGTCTCGCGAAGCTGAAGTCGACTTACACCGACAAGCTGCCGCGCATGGTGAATCCGGCAACGGGCCGCGTGCACACGAACTACGGACAGGCCGTCGCGGTGACGGGCCGGCTGTCGAGCACCGATCCCAATCTCCAGAACATCCCGGTGCGCACCGTCGAAGGCCGCCGCATCCGCGAGGCGTTCATCGCAGCGCCGGGCCATTGCATCGTGTCGGCCGACTACTCGCAGATCGAGCTGCGGATCATGGCGCACCTGTCCGGTGATGCGGCGCTGCTGAAAGCCTTCAAGGAAGGCGCGGACGTCCACCGCGCGACGGCCGCCGAGATCTTCGGGACGCCGCCTGCCGACATCACGCCGGAGCAGCGGCGCTACGCGAAGGTGATCAACTTCGGACTGATCTACGGGATGTCCGCGTTCGGTCTTGCGTCGCAGCTGGGCATCGAGCGGTCGGCCGCGCAGAACTACATGGACCGCTACTTCCAGCGGTATCCCGGCGTCGCCGACTACATGCAGCGCACGCGGCAGTCGGCGCGCGAGACGGGCTACGTCGAGACCGTGTTCGGACGTCGCCTGTACCTGCCGGAGATCCGCGCGCAGAACCAGGGACGCCGGCAGGGCGCCGAGCGCGCCGCGATCAACGCGCCCATGCAGGGCACGGCGGCCGACATCACGAAGCTCGCGATGGTGGCGGTGCAGCGCTGGATCGAATCGGAGCGCATCGGGTCGCGGCTGATCATGCAGGTGCACGACGAACTCGTGCTGGAAGTGCCGGACGCCGAACTGGAACTCGTGAAGGTGCGGTTGCCGGCGCTGATGGCCGGCGTCGCGGCGCTGTCGGTCCCGCTGGACGCCGAGGTGGGCGCCGGGCCGAACTGGGAACAGGCGCACTGACCACGCGGTGGTCGCGGGTCAGTGCCGACAGGATGCCGGGCGACGCTTCACGCCGCCCGGTGCTGCATCACTTCTTCTGCTTCGGGCACTTGCCGACGCGCTTCGCGAAGAGCGTCTCGGCCGACTTCACCGGCTTGCCCTTCATCTCGCCGTCGGACTCCACCGCGACCGAGTAGGCCGAATCGCTTTCGCGCGTGAGCACGCTCGTCGACGTCATCTTGCCGACGTTCGGGATGTCGCATTTCGCGGTGTACGTGTAGACGCTGCCTTCGATCTTCGGCGCATCGAACTTGCAACCCGCCTTCGCGAGCATCGCGTTCTGCTCGCGGATGGCGATGCCGGGGTCGAGGCATTCCTTCACCTCGATGTCCTGGACGTGCTTCGGCACGTTGGCGCCCCGGCGCGTGAACGACCACTCGCCGTGCTTGAAGGTCGGGAAGCCGTCGTCGGCAGCGGCGAAGACCGGCACGGACGGCAGGGCGGCGACGAGCAGAACGGCGCCGATCAGGCGGGTGGCGAGGCGGGACATGGCAATGGCGCGGACAGTCATGGGCGGGGTTCCGGAAGCGGCACGAAAGGGAGGCGGGAGTATCTGCGAAATCGGCGCAACGCGCGCCCCCCGGACCGCGATGACCGCGCCGGTTCCGTCGTCCGCACGGAACCGGCACCGGACGGCGGATCAGTCGCCGGCCAGTGCCACCGCGATGTCCTTCACGAGCTGCGCGTGCGTGGCGACGAGCCGGCCGGTCAGGGCGGCGACATCCGCCTCCGGCAACGCATCGTCGACCGACGCCTGGACCTCGGCCGCAAGCGCCTGCAGGACCGTCGCGCCGATGAAGCCCGACGCGCCTTTCAGCGAGTGCGCGCGGCGCGCGACTTCCGGCAGGTCACCGGCCGCGAGACATTCGGCGAGGCCCGAGACGGCCCCGACGTCGCCAGCGAGATAACGCGCGAGCAGGCGCAGATAGCGTTCGGACTTGCCGTTCGAATAGCGCAGGCCGGCGGTCACGTCGAGCCCGGGGACGGCGGCGAGCCGCGCGAGCTGCATGTCCTGTGGCGACCGGGAAACCGTATCGATGCTGGCGGCCTCGCCGACC
>CAUJJX010000100.1 GCA_963205165.1 Pseudomonadota bacterium
TCAGCCGTTGAAGCGTCCGCCCTCGGCCGCGAGCTTCGCGAGCAGTGCGGCGGGCTTCCACTGCGGGCCGATCGCCTCGTAGCGCTTGATCGCCGCGAGCACGTTGTCGAGGCCGACGCAGTCCGCGTAGAACATCGGGCCGCCGCGATACCGCGGGAAGCCGTAGCCGAAGAGATAGACGATGTCGATGTCGCTCGCGCGCTGCGCGATGCGCTCTTCCAGGATCTTCGCGCCGGTGTTCACGAGCTGGTAGACGCAGCGTTCGAGGATCTCCTGGTCGGAGATCTCGCGGCGCGTGATCCCGGCCTCGGCCGACGCGCGGACGATCAGCGCCTCGATCTCAGGATCGGGGATCCGCTTGCGGTTGCCGGCTTCGTAACGGTAGTAGCCCGCGCCCGTCTTCTGACCGAAGCGGCCCAGCTCGCAGATCATGTCGCCGATCTTCGTGTAGCGCTCGTTCGGGTCGCGCGTCGCGGCCTGGCGCTTGCGGATCGCCCAGCCGATGTCGAGGCCGGCGAGATCGCCCACGCGGAACGGGCCCATCGCGAATCCGAACTCTTCGAGCACGCGATCGACCTGCTGCGGCAGCGCGCCTTCCTCGATGAGGAAACCGGCCTCGCGGAAGTACGCGTGCACCATGCGGTTGCCGACGAAGCCGTCGCACACGCCCACGAGCACGCCGACCTTCTTGATGGTCTTCGCGAGCTTCATCGAGGTCGCGATGACGTCGTGCGCCGTCTTCGCGCCGCGCACGATCTCGAGCAGGCGCATCACGTTCGCGGGGCTGAAGAAGTGCAGGCCGATGACGTCCTGCGGGCGCTTCGTCACGGCCGCGATCTGGTCGATGTCGAGCGTCGAGGTGTTGGTCGCGAGGATCGCGCCGGGCTTCGCGACGGCGTCGAGCTTGCGGAAGACTTCCTTCTTGACGTCCATCTCCTCGAAGACGGCCTCGATGATGATGTCGGCGTCCTTCAGGTCGTCGTACGAGAGCACGCCCGTCAGCAGCGACATGCGCTTGTCCATCGCGGCCTGCGAGAGCTTGCCCTTCGCGACGGTCGCTGCGTAATTCTTGCGGATGATGTCGAAGCCCTTGTCGAGACGGTCCTGGGCGGCCTCGAGCACCTTCACCGGGATGCCGGCGTTCACGAAGTTCATCGCGATGCCGCCGCCCATCGTGCCCGCGCCGATCACGGCGGCCGACTTGATCTCGCGCACCGGCGTGCTGTCCGGGACGTCGTCGATCTTGTTGGCCGCGCGCTCCGAGAAGAAGGCGTGGCGCAGCGACTTCGATTCGGTCGTCGCGACGAGCACCTCGAAGCGCTCGCGCTCGAAGCGCAGGCCGTCCTTGAAGGGCATCTTCACGGAGGCCTCGACGCACGCGAGGCATTCGAGCGGCGCGGGGTAACCGCGGAAGGCCTTCGCGACGCGTTCGCGCGCGGCGGCGAAGAACGCATCCGGATCGCCGTCGACGGCCGTCGTCAGCGCGCTCGCGCGACGGATCGGCTTGCCCTCGCGCACGAGGCGGTTCGCGTACTTGATCGCGGCCGGCAGCAGCGGCGCCTCGACGATCTCGTCGACGATGCCGAGTTCCTTCGCGCGCTCGGTGCTGACCGGGTCGCCCGTCGTGATCATCTCGACGGCGACGGCCGCGCCGACGAGGCGGGGCAGGCGCTGCGTGCCGGCGGCGCCCGGCAGGATCCCGAGCTTCACTTCCGGCAGGCCGATCTGCGCGCCGGTGATCGCGACGCGGTAGTGCGTGGCCATCGCGAGTTCGAGCCCGCCACCCATCGTCGGCCCGGAGATCGCGGCGACCATCGGCTTCGTGACGGTGTCCATGTAGCTCACGAGATCGCGGAGATTCGCGAGCCCGGGCGGCGCGGCCTTGCCGAACTCGGTGATGTCGGCGCCGCCCGAGAAATTCTTCCCGGCCCCGATCAGCAGGAACACCTTCACGGCCGTGTCGTGCTCGCCTTCCTTGATCGCGTCGAGGACGCCCTGCAGCAGTCCCTTCGAGACCGAGAGCGCATTGACCGGCGGATGGTTCAGCGTGATGACGCCAACGTGGCCCTGGACCTGGTAATCGACGATGCTGGACATGACGGGGATCCCTGATGGTGGAGACGGGGCGCGGGGGGCGCGGGAAGGCGGATTCTATGCGACGGCGTCGGGCGCCGGGCGTCAGGCTTCTGGCGAACGACAGGGGCGGTGGATGACGGCGCGGATGTGGGGCAGCGCAGTGGTCTTTCGCGCGCACGCCCGGCAGGTGGCGGGCTTACGGCGCCTGCCGCAGGGGGTCTGATCTAGCGAGGGGTGAGACATCGATCACGCGCGACCGCCAATACCCGGGCTTCCTGCTCTCCGGAGCGATTGCCACGATGCATATCTCGCCTTCCTGGACGAGGTAGACAATCGAGAAGCGGAACTTCCTCGGGAAAACGCGGCGAGTTCCTGCGAAGTACGGTGAGCCCGAGTCTGGAAACTCGGCGGCAAGCCTCACGGCCTTCCTTACGGCTTGATCGAAGCGCTTGCCGAGGCTGCGGCTGACTGCCGTGTAGAAACTGACCTCATGGACAAGTTCGGCGCGAGCCGCTTCGTGAAAGCGAACCAGCTTCACTCGTAGATTCTGGCCGTCTCGGCGAAGACCTGCTCAGCGGGAATCAGTGTGGCCCTGCCGGCCTTGATTTCGTCCACCCGGCGCCCGATTTCCTGTTCCCACGCGGCCTCGGTGTCTGACTCGGACTCTTGATCCAGCGAGGCCAGAAGTTCTTCTGCGAGGCGGGCGCGATCCCGGGGATCCAGCGCGCGGGCGCGCTGAGCGAGTTCTTCGACGAGCGTTGTCATGAGCGGCCTCCGGAATGCGTCGCGAATAGTCTAGCGCGGGGTGACGAGGTAGCGGGGGCCATGGCACAAGCTTCAGGTCTTGCCTCTTGCCTTCATCGGATCAGGCGTCGAGACGCACGACCGGACCCTGTTCCTGACCCTGTTTTCCGCTGGAGTCCAGGGCCACTTTCCGCGCCTTCATCTGCCGCAGTGGCTGCGTGAGCATCCGGAAGATCGTGTTCTCCGCGGGCGCCCGGAAATACTCGAGGCCGAGATCCATCGCTTCGTGGCCGTGCGCGGGTTGCGCAACGTAGGTGCCGAGCATTCGATCCCACCAGGGGCACAGGACGCCGAAGTTGCTGTTGGTCTCGCGCTCCACGGAAGAATGGTGGACGCGATGCAGGTCGGGGGTCACCAGCACCAGACGCACCCGACGCTCGAGTTTGTCCGGCAGCCGGATGTTGCCGTGCCGGAAGCTGTTGAGCACGAGCGCGAGCAACTGGTAGGCGAACACCGTTTCCACCGTAAGCCCCAGAACGAGCACGATGCCCACCGTCATCAGCGTATCCAGCAGGTAGTCGGCAGGGTGGTGGCGGAGGCTGGTGGCCACGTCCATGTCGGTGTCGGAGTGATGCACCGAGTGCATCTGCCAGAGCACGGGCCACGCGTGAAACGCGCGGTGCTTGAGATAACTCGCGAAGTCCAGCAGCAGGATGCCGACACCGAACGCCACCGGTCCCGGTAACGCGATCTGGTTGAGCAGTCCCCATCCGGCACGGTCGATCTCCACGATCGCGACGAGCGTGGTCAGGAAGGCGGCTGCACGCGCCAGGAGTGTGTTGATCACCGCGAGGCCCGCAGTGTTCAGCCATCGCCACGCCGTGGACCTGATCGCCGCGCGGCGAGGGGCGATGGTCTCCAGGACCATGGCGACGACGAGCGGAACGTAGAAGGCGACCGCGAGGGCGCGCTCGATGTTCGTGTCCATCATGGCTGGGGAGGGCCGGACCCGCGGCGTGGCGTGCGCTGTCGCCAGGGCTCCGGGCAGCGTTACTTCTTGCGGCGGATGCGCCAGACCAGGACCCCGGCCGCCGCGGCAGCGAACACGAGTGTCAGGGTGTCGGGCTCCGGCACGCGGATCAAGGTATCCGCCGAGAGCGCCATCGTCGAGTGAGCCAGCGCAGCAATGCACGCGGCCAGCGAAATGGAAAGTCGTCTGCTGTTCAGGAACATTTTCAGGTCTCTCTTGAATCGGACGTTGTGTGGTGCCGCCGGACCGCTCGTTGCGGTACTGATTCATGCGAGGCTTCCGCGCCGCACGGCGGGAATCATGCGCCGCAGTGTTCGCGAGTAGAAGCGTTTGCGTGAGAGCCTGATCGGCGGCAGCCGCTTGTGCGCCCAGCCCCCGCCCTACGCCGCCGACCCATCCGTCCTCGGATAGTCGAGATACCCCTCGGCTCCCTTCGTGTAGAACGTAGCGCGGTTGTACGGCGTGAGCGGCGCACCGGTGCGCAGGCGCTCGGGCAGGTCGGGGTTGGCGATGAACAGCCGGCCGAACGCGATCGCGTCCGCGTGCCCCTCGGCGAGCATCTCGTTCGCGGAGTCGCCGCGGAAATTGCCGGCCGCGATCAGCGCGCTGTGCCACATCGGACGGAACAGCTTCGCCGCCGATGGCACGTTCTGGTGGTCGACGTCCCGCTGCCCGGCGCCGCTCGCGCGCGGCTCGATCAGGTGCAGGTAGGCGAGACCCAGCTGGTCGAGTTCGCCGATCAGGTACGTGTAGAGCGGCATGGGGTCGGCTTCGCCGGTGTCGTTGGCGATGCCGTAGGGCGAGAGCCGGATGCCGACGCGATCGGCGCCCCACACATCGACGATGGCCGCGGCCACTTCCAGCACGAGGCGGCAGCGGTTCTCGATCGAACCGCCATAGGCATCGGTGCGCTGGTTGGTGCGCGACAGCAGGAACTGCTCGAGCAGGTAGCCGTTGGCCGCGTGGATCTCCACGCCGTCGAACCCCGCCGCCA
>CAUJJX010000101.1 GCA_963205165.1 Pseudomonadota bacterium
AGCTGCGCGGCGATCCCGACGTCCGCCACGAAGCCGGGTGTCGCGGGGCCGATGAGGATGCCGGCGAGGAGGTAGCCGACGAGGGCCGGCAGCCTGAGCCGGACGGCGACGAAGCCGAGGATCAGCGCGAGCCCGAAGCCGGCCGCGATGGTCGTGATGAGCGAGACGTTGTGTTCCATGCGGGTTCCGGAGTGGCGACGGTCACGGGATCGACGCGCCCGGGGCGGGGCGTCGATGACGAAGAGATCTCATGGACCGGACCCGCCGGCGAGGGTTCAGCGTGCGGCGTGGTGATGCCGTCGCGACACCGGATGCGACCGGCGCGGTCGACGCTGCAGGAACGCGTTCGCGTGCAGTGGCCGGGTTCGACCGCGCGACGTCACGGGACGCCGGTCATCCGCATCGGAACGCCGTCCGGCCGGCGTGTGCACGGCCGGCCCGGCGTCGCGTCTGCCGCCGGCCGCAATGGTCAGCGCTTCGCCTTCACCCGCCGACGTTCCGTGAGCGCGTCGTTGCGACCCTGCGTCACGGCTCCGGGCCGCACGCCGGCGGCCTGGAGCGACGCATCGAGGTCCGCGAGGACGGCGTCCGCGCGCCGGACCATCGCCGACGCGAAGCAGCGCCAGAACGTCCAGCCCGTGCGTTCGAGCGTGCGCTGGCGGCGGACGTCCTCCACCCACGTCTCCGGCCCCTGGTGCCGGTCGCCGTCGCATTCCACGGCGAGCCGTGCATCGCCCGCGCCTTCGACGACGAGGTCGATGCGGTACGAACCGACGCGGGCCTGCGGCGACACGCGATAGCCGCGCGCGACGAGCCAGTCGTACAGGGCGCGTTCGAGCGGCGACTCGCAGCGATCGCGCGGATCGCCACCGGCATCGTCGGCATCGCGCATCGGATCGGTGAAGTGCGCGATCAGGCCGCGGCGGAGCTGGTCGGCTTCCGTGAGGTCGGCGAGTTCCACGCTGCGCACGAGCACCATGCGGTCGCGGGCGCGCGATGCGGCCACGTTGAAGCGCTGGGCGTAGGCCTCGCGCGACTGCGGCGCGCCGGGGTCCTGCGGGGTCGCGACGAGCGTGAGGAAGATGACGTCGCGCTCGCGGCCCTGGAAGGTCCGGGCGTCGCCGCACGCGATCTGGTGCCGCTGCATCGCGGCCGGGCCGAGCGCTTCCGCGAGACGGTCCCAGGCGCGCTGCGCCTGCGCCTCGCCGACGAGCGACACGACGCCGATGGTCCGGTGGGCCGAGGCGGGGTCGGCGACGAGCCGCTGCACCTCGTCGACGATGCAGTCGATCTCGTCGTCGTTCACGTCGCCGCGGCGCCGCGCGCCTTCGACGAAGATGTCGACGAGCGGCGGATCGAAGCGCTCGGCCGCCGTCGGCACGCGCAGCGGCCGCAGCTCGTCGCCGTAGAACTCGCGCTTCGAGTATTCGATGATCGGCGCGACGCAGCGGAAGTGCTCGCGCAGCAGCACGCCGCTGCGCGCATAGACGACCTTCGCGAGGTCGTAGATCGAGCGGTCGGGCGAGAGCTGCGCGCGATACACCGGCACCTGCTCCGGCAGGAAGCGCTGCATGAGATCGCGGATGCGTTCTTCTTCCAGCCCCGTCGATTCCGGTGCGACCTGCCGGTCGTCACCGACGATCAGCAGCTTGCGGCCGCGGAGCAGCGCGGGCAGTGCGGACAGGTCGGACTGCGAC
Organism: Pseudomonadota bacterium; assembly: GCA_963205165.1. Classification (GTDB taxonomy): domain Bacteria; phylum Pseudomonadota; class Gammaproteobacteria; order Burkholderiales. The sequence goes on from CAUJJX010000101.1 coordinate 1,698, forward strand.
GCCTCGTCGACGATCACGAGATCGAAGCAGCCCAGCTCCGCCGGCAGCGATTCCGAGACGCGGTGGTGCGGCATGATCCAGCAGGGCACGGCCGGATGCGCGCGCGCCGCGGCGTCGCGGGCGTCCTGGCGGTAGCGTTGCGCCCGGCGTCCGGCGGCCGTCGCGATCCGCTCGATCGCGTTCAGGTAACCCTGCAGCGCCGCGCTCACTTCCGGCGTCGCGTGCTTCAGGATCATCAGCCATGTCCGCCGCACGACGGCGTCGTGGTACGTCCGGGCGAGGTCGTGCTCGATCTCGGCGCGCACCTGCGCGAGCTGCCGGAACTCGTTCTGCGCGTCGATCATCGCGAGGTGCGACGCCAGCCGGCGCAGCCGCCACGCGCGCGCCCAGTCGTCGGGCAGGAGCGCGTCGCCGGACGCACCGGCGGATGTCCGCAGCTGCTGTGCCCAGCGCGGCGCGCCCGAAGCCTCGATCGCGTCGGTGACTTCGGCGACGGTCTCGAGCAGCGGCTGCAGCGCGCGCACCCGCACGATCTCCGCGACGAGCGATTGCCACGTCGCGATGACGGCGGCTTCCGCGAGCGTCGCGTCGCCGAGCACCTTGTCGATGAAGTGGCGCAGGTCGTCGGTCACGCGGCCGCTGCGGCCGACGATGCATTGCTGGAAGCGGTCGCGCACGGCCCAGACGTCGCCGAGGTGCGCGCTCGCGAGATAGTGGTTCGCGGCGCGTTCGAGCGTGTTCCACGCAGCGGGGTGATCGGGCCGCGGGTTCGTCGCGGACCATCCGGGGAAGAGATTTGCCGCGCGCGGCGCGAGCGCCCGGACGGCGTCCTCGAAGGCCAGCACGCGTCGCACGCCGTTCAGTTGCGCGGCTGCCGTGAGCCCGGCATCGGGGCTCGATGCGTCGACGCCGTCGAGTCCCAGTTCGCGCGCGAGCGTGTTCCAGCGCGCGGCGAGTTCGCGCCACGTGCGCTGGAGCGCGAGGTACGCCGCGGCATGCTGCCAGTCGCCGGCATCGGACGGCGGCAGGCCGTTCACGCGGACGGCGTCGAGATGCTTCTTCGCGTCGCCCTTGCCGAACACGCCCGAGAGCCCGAAGGCGCGACGGCCTTCCGCGAGGTTCTGAACGGCCTGTCCGAAATCGGTATCGACCTCGGCCTCGGTCGGCATCGCGACGGGGCGCGCCACGAACATGCGGCGCTGCCCGCCGGCCTGGTCGAACTCGCGACCGAGGGCGTCGAGCATCCGGAATTCGTCCGCGTGTTCGTCGCGTGCGGCCGCGGCCTGGAGCTTCGGCGTCCAGCGTTCGGCGCCGCGCTCGATCTCGCGGTGAAGATCGCGGATGCGCGCGACGGACTGCGTCAGCGCCTGGAGATCGTCGAACGACGACGCGCCCTGCGGTCCGAGCGGCGGGATGTCGCCGGTGCGCGCGGCCTCGGCGAGCTTCGCGAACCGCGCGAGATCGCGATGGGCCGCGGACACGGTCTCGGCACTCGGCAGGTCGTCGATCTGCGGCGGGTTCCCGCCGGCGTAGTCGAGGTCGCGCCCCAGCCGCGCGCGGGCGGCGCGCAGCCGGCCGATGTCGGCATCGGTGAACTTCGGGGTGTACTGCGGACCCACGCCGAGGTTGTCGGGCAGCCATTCGAACTGGCCGGCCGCACCCATCACCTCGCGGGCCGCGTCGATCGGATCGAGCCGTTCGCCCGACAGGTCGATGCGCGCGAGGTTGAGCTTCGCCCAGCGGCCGATGTCGACATCGATGCGCGCGAGCCGCGTCTGCAGGGCCTCGATGGTTTCCTCGATGCGCTGCACTTCGCGGGCGAGTGCGTCGGGGTCGATGCCCTGCACCTCGTTCGCGATGACGCGCACCGACTGCTCGAACTGCCGCATGCCTTCCTTCTCGGAGGCGAGCAGCGAGATGGCGAGCGGACGGATCTCCGCCGGCAGCTTCTCGCGCAGCGCCGCGAGTGCGGGCTCCTTCATCGACGTCACGAGGACGCGCCGGCCCGTCGCGAGCCAGTGGCAGATGATGTTCGCGATCGTGTGCGTCTTGCCGGTGCCGGGCGGACCCTGCACGACGACGCCGTCGTGCGCCTCGAGAAGCTGGACGACCCGGACCTGCTCGTCATTGAACGGCTTCGGAAAGAACAGATCGGCGACGGGGCCGGTGCCGCTGCCTTCCGAGCGCGACATGCTGACGCCGCGGAACACCGGCAGCGTCACGGTCTCGGGTTCGTGGCCCGGCTCGCGGACCATCGCCGCCGTCGCGGCCGGCAGCGCGTCGTCGTCCGGCAGGCGCGCGACGGCCTCGGTGAATTTCTCGATGTCCTGCACGAGCAGATCGTGGCTGCGCGGGCGCGCGAACAGCACCCAGTTCTCCGTCACCGAAAAGCTCGCCGTCGGTTCGGCGACGCCGAGGTCGAGCGGCACGAAGCCCGCGTGATGCTGGTCGCCGCGCGGATCGAGGCAGGCACGCGCCGCTTCGAGCGCGGGCCGCCAGGTGTCGGGGTCGAACGGCGAGAACGTGTGGACGGCCGACGCGAAGAACTCCCGCGCCATCTGCTCCGCGCGCGGCACGCCGGGGTTGCGGCGCAGGCTGTACAGATCGAGTTCGAGGCGCGGATCGCCGTCGCGCGGACGGATCTCCGCGGCGCCCGTCACGGGATGGATCGTGAGGTCGACGAGCCGCGTGATGAGCGGGTAAGACGCGCGGCCGCGCTCGTCCTCCCACGTGGCCATGCCGACGCCCCAGACGAGTTCGAGATCTTCCTCGGCCGTCGCGCCGCCGAGTTCCTGGTGGAGCGCGAAGAGCTGTGCGTAGAGCCGCGAGATCTGCCGGCGATGCTGCTCGCTCTCGGACCACGGGCGCCACACGCGATCGACGTAGT
>CAUJJX010000102.1 GCA_963205165.1 Pseudomonadota bacterium
GGTCGTCATGTCGATCCAGGTGATCGCGCCCGCCTGCGCGCCCCAGGTCGGGCTGAGCACCATGTAGCGCGACGTGCTGACCTTGGTGACGGTGCCGCCACCGACGGCATCACCCGCGACCGAACCCGTGAAGCTGTTGGCGGTGCCGACGATTCCGCCGGTGCTGCCATCGACGAGCTTGCCGTCATCACCCGAGATCCAGGTGAAGGCACCTTTGCCGCCACCGAATGCCGGCGACAGGATCAGGGCGTCGTAGCCGCTCGTCGAGAGCAGCGCGGACCCGTCGAGGGCCGTGCCGATGTGGTCACCGGCGGCCGCGCCGATCAGGCTGTTGGCCGTGCTGACGACGCCGCCTGTCGTGCCGTCCGAGAGGCGGCCCGTGGTCATGTTCATCCAGCTGACCGCACCCTTCGCGTTCGCGACGACGCCCGCGCCGCCGAAGTAGCCGTCGAAGAACAGGATGCCGGAGCTTTCGCCGACCTTCTGGTACGTCGGCTGGTAGATCGTCTGGTAGAAGCCGGTCAGCGGGTTGTACGTATAGACCGCCCGCAGGCTGCCGACGCGGTCGCCGGCATTCACGCCGACGAGGCTGTTCGCCGTACCGACGGCACCACCGGTCGAGCCGTCCGCGAGCTTGCCGGTCGCGGTGTCGATCCAGGTGATGGCGCCGCGTTCGCCGTTCCAGGCCTGGCTGATGACGAAATACTTCGAGCCCGTGCCCTGGAAGGGGTACACGAACTGGTTGTCGGCCGTGAACGAGAGTCGGTCGCCGGCATGCGTGCCGACGAGGCTGTTCGACACCGAAACGACGCCCGAACTCGTGCCGTCGGAGAGCTTGCCCGTCGCGGGATCGAGCCACGTGAGGGCGCCGCGCGCGTTGGCCTGCACGCCGTCGCCGCTGCCGAAGAGCGAGTGCACGAGCAGCAGCTTCGAGCTGACGTCGAGCCGCTGACCGATGCCGACCTGATCTTGCGCGGCGGCGCCGGTGAGGGCCGTGAGCAGTGCGCCGTCGGTGCCGCGATAGACGTAGATCGCGCCGGACCGCGTGCCCATCGCGTTGTCGTACGGATCGGTGACGAGCGTGTTGCCGTTGCGCACTTCGATCACGGAGCCCCAGCCGTTGCCGCCGGAACCGTCGGTGTTCGGATGCGGGTCGAGCAGGTCGCGGAAGTTGATCGTGCCGACGGCCGTGTCGATGTAGATGTTCTTCGGATCGAGCAGGAAGGTGCCCGCTTCGCCGTGCGGTGCCGAGGCGGATGCGGTGCCGCCGAAGGTTGTGTGCTCTTTGCCGGAGACCTCGATGCTGCCGCCGTCGCCGGACGTCGCACCGCCTCGGGCAGTGAGTGTTGCGCCGACGCGGGTCGTGTCGTCGGACCACAGGACGATCTTCCCGCCGTCGCCGCTCGTGAGGGCGTTCGCGCGGATCGTCGTTCCGACGCCCGCGTAGACGGTGCGTGCGTTCGCGATGGCGGGGTTCGCGCCCTGTGCATCGCCGCCGATCAGGATCGTGCCGCCGCCCAGCGGTCCGTTGGCGGCGACGGCGGCCCCGGCCAGCGCGATGTCGCCGCCGAGAATCCGGATATCGCCGCCGTGCCCGGTCGATGCGTTCACGTCGACGCGACCCGAGATGAACGTGAGGCCCGCGCCGCCGCTCCGGACGGTGATGCTGCCGCCGTCGGTGCCGCGCGCCGAGGTCGTGGCGTCCACCGTCTGCAGGACACCGTTGGTGCCGGCGAGATCGATGCTGCCGCCGGCGCCTGTCGCGCCATCGGCGCTGATCGTGCCGTACTGCGTGATGATGTCCGCGTCGACCGCGACATGGCCGCCGGTCGCGCCACCCGCGCGGATCGTCCCGCCGAGCGAGGCCGTGTCGGCCGTGATCGCGACGTCGCCGCCGAATCGGCCGTTCGCTTCCGTGACGCTGTTGTTCGCCGTGATGACCGACGTCGACGCGCGGAACACGACGGTGCCGTCCGCGCCGACCATCGCGGACGTGGCGCTGACGGTGCCTTCGTTGCGGATCGCGCCGGCGTAGATGCCGATGTGACCGCCGACGATCTGCCCGACGTTCAGGACACTGTCGCCGGGGGCCGTGATCTCGACCCGGACATCGGGACGGTTGGAGTCGACGAGCGTCGCGGTGCGGCCTGCGGCCAGCACGACGGCACCGTCGGCCGCCTGGATCACGCCGTGGTTCTCGATGGTCGGTGCGATGAGGTAGATCGAGCCGCCGCCGATGGAGCGCAGCTGGCCTTCGTTGCGGACGGCACCGGGTTCGAGATCGGCGGAGAAGTTGAGGCGCCCGGCGAGGAAGTCGGCGTTCGTCATGCCGAGTGTCGACGCGACGAGACCAGCGACGTCGACACGCGCGTTGGGTCCGAAGGCGATCCCGTTGGGGTTGATCAGGAAGACCTGGCCGTTCGACTGGAGGCTGCCCAGGATCTGCGACGGATCACCGCCCGTGACGCGGTTCAGGACCTGCGACGCGGCCGACTGCTGGACGAAGCGCGTGAGCTCGCCCTGACCGATCGAGAAGCTGCGCCAGTCGATGACGGCGCCGGGCGTGTTCGTGACGGTGAGGGCCGGGCCGGACTGCTGGAAGGTCGCCTGCCCGGCCGAGACGGTCGGGTCGACGGGATTCGCCCATCCGGCGATCGGAAAGGCTGCAGCCAGCGCCAGCGCGAGCGCCGTCGGTCGGTAGTCGTACGAATGATGGCGCGGGCGCATGGGAAATCCTCCGGAACCGCTACTTCAGAAGAACATGGACACGCTGCCATGCAGCCGCGTGTCGTTGGCACTCTGCAGTCCGCCGGACTGCATGACACTGCCGAGATCGAGTCGCATCGTCAGGCTGTCGCGGTAAGACCCACGCAGGCCCAGTCCGATGCTCGAGATGGTCTCGCTCCGCAACTCGGCCGCCAGGGGCCGGAGGCGGTTGATGTAGCCATGGTCGAAGAACACGAGTGCGCGGGACCGGATGCCCTGGTCGAGACCGACACCGAGGTCGGGGGTATAGAGCTCGACGCTCGCGCGGATGCCGCGGTCGTTGGCGATCTCGCGTTCGATGAAGCCGCGGACGGAATCCATCCCGCCGAGACCGAACTGTTCGCCGGTGATCAGCATGTCGTTCGTGTGCTGGCCGTTCATGGCGGTGCGGATCTGCCAGTCGCGCGGGAGCACCCGGAGGTACGAGGCGCCGTAGCGGTAGATCGTGTACCAGGGATTCGCACCCGGGCGTGCACCGGCCTGGTTCAGGGCGCTCGCGCTGCCGTAGCCGCCACCGGGGATGTTGCGGATCACGGAGAGGAACAAAGAGAGATCGTCGCCGTCGGTGCGCCGCCGGCCCGAGTAGCTGACGCTCAGCGGGTGGACCTCGAGGTCGGGCACGACCGAGGTGCCGACGCCGTTGAAGAGGACCTGGTTCGAGTACTGGCGCCAGTCGGCACCGAAGATGAAGCGGTTGTCCCAGTTGCCCCTGCGGGCGAGGTTCAGGTTGTAGCGAAGCGTCGTGAAGTGGCCGCCGCCGCTGATCCCGAAGTTGCCGGCGGAGGTGGCGACCTGCCCGGAGTTCACGTCGGAGAAGACGTAGGCGAGGTCGAGGGAATCGCCGCGGCTGTAGATCGGGATGTGGTACCCGATGCCGACGATCGTGACCTTGCGGGGATTCTCGGGCGCGGTGATGTACTGCGCGCTCAGGACCTGGTCGCGGTTGAACAGGTTGGCGTCCTGGGCGGAGAAGGCGAGGCGGTACATGCCGGTGTTCGGGGTGCCGGTCGTGTCGAGCGTGATGCCGGCGCGCCAGGGTTTCTGGTCGCTCACGCGGGCGAGCACGTCGACGGTGCCGGGCGTTTCGCCCTGGCGCAGCAGGACCGTCGTGTTCTTGGCGGGGCTTTCGTTGGCGGTCCGGAGGTTCCGGGCGATCGCGTCGACGTTGGGTGCTGCACCCGGCGCGATCGCGGGGAGCGTGCGGCGGATGTTGGTCTCGTCGAAGTTGCGGTTGCCTTCGATGACGAGGCGCCCGACGGCGAGTTCGGTGACTTCGAGACGCACGATGCCGTCGCGGAGTTCCTGCTCGGGGAGGATGACCTGGACTGCCGAGTAGCCAGCGTCGGAGTAGCCGCGCTCGAGACTGCGGATGGCGCGCTGGACGGCAGCGAAATCCTGTTGCGCTCCGGTGTGCGGCTGGAGGAGTGCGTCGATCCGGGATGGCGGCAGCAGCGTCGCACCTTTCACCACGAATCGCTTGATTTCGAACCTCGGCCCCGCGGATGCTTCGGTATCCGCGCCGAACACCGATGGTGAAAGCGTCGCGAGCATCAGGATGATCGAGCAGAGCATGCCCTTCATACAGGAGGTCTCCATGGTCTTGTCGTGTCTCCTGACAGGAACCAGACAGGAGGAGTGCGGAGCATGAGGGCGGTCAAGCTACCGCTATGAAGTACTCCATGCAAATGTTGTTTTTTTCGATCCGGGTGCAGAGATCTCGCGTTGGCCCGGATGCACTTCTTCGGTGCGCCTCGAACCGTCCGGTTTGCCTCGGTGGGCGGCTGCCGGTCAAGTCCCGATGATGCCGGGCGGCTGCCGCGACTTCAGGCCTCAACAACCCCCAGGAGTCCTTACACGATGAAATACGTGCTCAGCGAAATCGATGCCCGCCCCGCGGCGCGTCGTGCTGCGCTTCTCTCGCTCGTGGTCGTGACCGCACTCGTTTCCGGATGTGCGGGCCAGTCGTCTTCGCTGGCCGGTCGGTCCGGAACTGCGGTCGGGCCCCGCGGTGCAGCGGGGGCCGGCGTCGGTGGAAAACCTTCCGTTTCAAGTGAATCCGCGGTGACCCGCGATGCTGCGGGTGGTGCCGCTTCGTCCTCCACGGGCACGCGGCCGGACGCGTTGTCGTCGGGCGGCGCTGCCGCGGCCGGCGGATCCGATGCGGGCGCCGTGCGCTTCAAAAATGCCGATGGCAACGGCGCCCGGCCGGGCGCCGGCGTGGCGGATGTAAAGATTGCTGACGTCCCTGTCGCCCGCGGCGGTGCCCGTGCGGGCGCCCGGACAACCGGTACGGCCTCGGTCGGTGGCGATGGTGTCGGCGGTTCGTCGAGCGCAGGCGGCGGGTCGCAGGCGGCGGGCGGATCCGTGGTCGCGGGCGGGGCGAATGCCGGGGCGGCCGGGTCCACCTCGGATGCGACGTCCGGTGGTGGCGGAACGGCCGGCACCAGCGCCACGACCAGCGGAACACCCGGGGCCGCGGCGGCGACCAGCGGTGCAGGCGCCGGCGCGGGGCCGTCCGGCGCGGCGATCGATGGAGCGGCGGTGCGTCCGTCCGCCGGTGCGAACGCGGTGGCGGGCGGTACCGGAACGAACAGCGCCGACGGTACCGGAACGAACAGCGCCGACGGTGCCGGATCGAGTGGCGCCGGTGGTACCGGATCGAATGGCGTCGGTGGTACCGGATCGAATGGCGACGGTGGTACCGGAACCGATGCCGCCGCTGACGGTGGTGGAACATCGGGCGCGGCGGCGGCTGCGGCCGGAGCGACTGGATCCACGGGGTCGTCCGGCGTGGCCCGGGACTCGGCGAGCGGAGACGGGACGGGCGCCGTTGCGACGAATGTTGGCGGGGGAGGGGGCACACAGGGGGCGGACGGTGCCGGCGCGGCAGGTGGTGCGGCTGCGACGAACGCACGCGGCGGTGCTGCCGCGACGACCGCGACGGGTGGCGGCGCTGGAACGTCCGGCGATGCGCAGTCCGGAACGGGATCCACCGGCGCACCGACGGATTCCGCGCAGGCCGGATCCGGTGCGACGTCCGACGCCGGCACGGGGCCGCTGGCGATGCTCGACGACCGGCCCGCGCGCGGCGACTCGGGTGCGGCGGGCAGCGCGATCGATGGCACCGGTTCGGCGTCCGCCGCGGATGCCGGTGCCGAAGCTGCACGCCAGGCCGAACTCGCGCTGCAGGCAAAACAGGCCGAGGCGGCCGCCGCACTGGCAGCGGCCGCGCGCCGCGGTCATGTCGACACGCCCGGCAGCCACGTGGACATCGCCGAGGACGAGAAGCTCGAGACGCTCGGCGGGATGCTGCCGATGGCGATTGGCATGGACGAGCGCGGCCTCTTCGACTTCGATCGCTATCTCCTGCGCGACGAGGTGAAGGCGACGCTCGATGTCCTCGCGCAGAAGCTGAACGAGGCTGTCTACGACCGGCTCGTGATCTACGGCTACGCCGACCGGCTCGGCACGACCGAGTACAACAAGTCACTCTCCGAGAAGCGCGCCTGGGCTGTCGCGGGTTACCTGATGGACCGCGGCGTGCCGCCACACAAGCTCAAGGTCGAGGGCCGCGGCGAGCAGGATTCCGTGACGGCCGTCGATGCCTGCGAGGGGCTCACGCGAACCGAGCAGATCGAGTGCTACCAGCGTGACCGCCGCGTCGAGATCACGGCAACGGTCAAGCAGTACAGCCTGCAGGTGCAGTAGCGGTTCATCCGTCCGACATCCGCCTTGTCCTGGCGGATGTCGGACGGCACGACGGACTTCACGGCCGCGGCGCGCAGGTGCCGCGGCCGTCGTCTTTCCGGGTGGCGCGCGCGGCGAGTGTTCGGGAGTCCGGTGGTACGCTTCGACGCCTCGAACAACCCGCAGGGAAGACCACGCCATGATCATCGACCACCGCACGTACGCCGTGAAACCGGGGCGTCTCAACGACTACCTGAAGCTCTACGAAGCCGAGGCGTATCCGCTGCAGCTGAAGCACCTCGGACGCAACGTCGGCTGGTACGTGTCGAACGACATCGGCCCGCTGTCGCAGGTCGTGCACATGTGGGCGTACGACAGCCTCGCCGACCGCGAGGCGCGTCGCAATGCGCTCGCCGCCGAGCCGGCCTGGGGTGCTTTCCTCGCAAAGGCGATGCCGCTGCTCGACTCGATGGAGAACAAGATCCTCCGCCCGACGTCGTTCTTCACGCAGCCTGGCTGACGGGCGTCCGAGCGGTGGAATTGTCGATATTCACGTCGGCCGCCGACCTCGCGTCCCGCATCCCGGACGGTGCACGCGTCGCGCTCGCGCAGGACAGCGTCGGCGTCGCGATGGCTGTCACCCGGGAACTGGTGCGACGTCGTGCGCGCGACCTGCACCTCGTGTGCGTGCCGATCAGCGGGTTGCAGGCGGACGTGCTGATCGGTGCGGGGTGTGTCGCGACGGTCGAGACGTCCGCCGTCAGCCTCGGCGAGTTCGGCACGGGGCCACGGTTCGCGGCGGCGCTGAAGCGCGGCGATATCCGCGTGCTCGACTCCACATGCCCGGCGATCCACGCGGCATTGCAGGCGGGCCAGAAGGGCCTGCCGTTCATCCCGCTGCGCGGCATCCTCGGGACCGACCTGCTCGCGCAGCGTCCGGACTGGAAGGTGATCGACAACCCGTTCGCGACGGACGATCCGATCGTCCTGCTGCCCGCGATCCGTCCGGACATCGCGTTGTTCCATGCGCCGCTCGCGGACCGGTTCGGGAATGTCCAGATCGGTCGTCAGCGCGACCAGCTCGTGATGGCGCAGGCATCGCACGCGACGTTCGTCACCGTCGAGCGCATCACCGACGAGAACCTGCTGGACGACCCGGAACGCTCGGCGGGCGTCATTCCGGCGATCTACGTCTCGGCGATCGCGCACGTCCCGGGTGGTGCGAAGCCCCTGCGCTTCCTGGACGAGTATCCGATCGACGAAGCCGTGCTGGCCGACTACGCGCGCGCCGCCCGCAGTGACGCCGGATTCGTGGCGTGGTGCGAACACTGGCTCGACGAAGCATCCGTCGGGAGCGTCGCATGACGGCTCCGATCGGCACGACCGAACTCCTGATCTGCACGATCGCCCGCCTGCTCGACGGCTGCCGCCACGTCATCGTCGGCGCGTCTTCGCCGATTCCCGGTGCGGGTGCGCTGCTGGCGAGGGAGCGCAGCGGTGGGCAACTCCGGGTGAACGTGCTCGGGTCACGGCGCCACAACAGCTTCACGAACGGCGGCGTCGAGACGTTCGACATGGCGGCCCAGGGGCGCGTCGACGCGTTCTTCCTCGGCGGCGGGCAGATCGACGGCGAGGCCAACATCAATCTCGTCGGCACGGGCGAATATCCGGCCGTCGATGTCCGGTGGCCGGGTTCGTTCGGTTCCGCGTACCTCTACTTCCTCGTGCCGCGCGTGATCCTGTTCCGCGACGAGCATTCGCGGCGCGTGTTCGTCCCGAAGGTCGATTTCGTGAGTGCGCCCGGGTGGAGTGCGCCGGGCGTCCATCGCCCCGGAGGGCCGTGGAAGCTGCTCACGCCGCTGGGCCTGTTCGCATTCGATCGCGCGCGGCGACGCTTCTCGCTCGAGAGCGTGCATCCCGGCCATACCGTCGAGGAGATCCTGGACAACACCGGGTTCGAGATCGATGTTCCCCGGCACGTTGCCGAGACCGCGCTGCCCGGGGACGACGTTCTCGCAATGCTCCGCGGGACGATCCGTGAACAGGTCGCGGAGACCTACCCGCGTTTCGCGGCATCGATGGCGGGCACTGCGCGCTGACGGTCGCAGCGCCAACGACCGCGCTGCAGTGCGGCGTTCAGCGGGCGACGGCGATCCCGGCGATGCGTGCGGCGTCGGTCCAGCCGATGCTGTCCACGACGTCTGCGAAGGTTCCGGTGAGCGGGGCGCCCACGATCGTGAACATGCCGCTCGTCGGATGCGGGAATCCCAGCTGGACGCACGCCAGGAGCAGCCGGTCGCTGCCGAAGCGTTCCGCGAACAGGCGGTTGTGGCGGCTCTTCCCGTAAGTCGTGTCGCCGATGATCGGATGCGAGAGATGCTTGAGATGGCGCCGCAGCTGGTGCCGTCGTCCGGTGATCGGGGTCAGTTCGGCGAGGCTGTAGCGGGACGTCGGATAGCGGTCGACGCAGACCGGCAGTTCCACCTCGGCGATGCGCCGGTAGTCGGTCACGGCGTCCTGCGCGGCGTCGGCCGTGCCACCCGTGCGGCCGGGGTCGTCGTCGATGCGTCGCAGCGGGTGGTCGATGTGTCCGGACTCCGGGAGGCGCCCACGGACGATCGCGGCGTAGCGTTTCGAGACGGCGCCGTTCTCGAATGCCGTCGAGAGGCTGCGGCATGCGTCGAGATCGAGGGCGACGAGGAGAGCACCCGAAGTGGGGCGGTCCAGGCGGTGAACAGGGAAGATCGTCCGTCCGATCTGGTCCCGAAGTTGTTGCAGCAGGAACGCTGTCTCGTGGCGGTCGATCGTGCTGCGGTGGACAAGCAGGTCCGCCGGCTTGTTCACGACGACGCAGCGGTCGTCGGCGTGGAGGATGTCCAGGGGAGGAGGCACAGGATTGTCCGGCGGACCGATCGTCGCGACACGTGATCGCCGCATCGTTCGTCGGTGGCACCGACTCGCCGGGGCGGCGATCGGGCGAGTCAGGTCAGGCGCGTCGTGATCGAGGGGCTGCGCGAGCGCCGGGCAGGCGAAAAAAAACGCCCCGGGTTTCCGGGGCGTTTTCCACGCCAACTCGCAGCTTCGAGCGAATTACTTCGCGCGATTGCGGCGCAGGGCAAAGCCGAGCAGCAGACCACCGGTGGCCAGCATGCCCCACGTACCCGGTTCCGGGACGGCAGAGACGCTGATGGCGCCGTTGTAGATGCCGCCGAGCGTGCCATTGGCGAGGCCGACGACGCTCAGGTACATCGAACCGCCAGCCGACGGACCCCACGTGAAGCTCATCGACGGGGCACCGAGGCTCGTCTGCGACTGGACGACCATGTCGTCACCGTTGCCGACGATGCCATCGGCGTTCGACACCAGATTGACGTTGGTGAACACAGTCGAAAGCGTGCCGACACCGGGGATGGTCAACGGGAAATCGATGACGCTGTAACCCGAACCGCCGTTCGCGGGAAGCGTGAACGTGAAGATGTCGAGGAAGGTACCGCCGGGGATCATGGATCCCGAGAACGGGATGGGTGCGCCGGCGCTCAGGGTGCCGAGTGCAGTCGTCACGGCACCAGCGCCGGACGACATGGCAGCCAGCGAGATGGCTGCGCCAATAACGAGTTTCTTCATATCTAGTCTCCTGACCAGAGCGCGGCTTGCGCCGCTTGGTTCATCAATTCGTGACTGAATCCGGCAGACTGGAAATTCCCCCGATCCGGCCGGCACCTCTTCTATGGAGGTATGCCCGGATTCTCTTCACATTTGTCAGGTTCCGCAACCGGAAGATTTCCTTTTTTCGCACCTGACTTCGCCCGGGGTTGGGCCGGTCGGACCACGAAACATCCAACCGGCCACCAGCAGGGTCATCCGAACACGGGAAATCCCTGGAATTCGCCCTTCAGGACGCGATTCCCCGGGACCCGAAGCCAGCCGTCGATCGCCGTTGCGTAGCCTCGCCGGAAGTCGCTCGTGTGGATGAGATTGTCGCCACCGTCGAGCTTCGTCAGGCTGGGGTGTGTGCCGTAGTGCCCGCCCTTGACCGACTTGCCGGCGAAGAACATCGGACCGGCCGTGCCGTGATCGGTGCCGAGGCTCGTGTTCTCCGGAACGCGACGACCGAACTCCGAGAACGCCATCAGGACGACGCGATCGGACTGCCCGAGTCGTTCCATGTCGCGCAGGAAGCCCAGCAGCGCGTCGGACGTGTACGTCAGCAGGCGCTGGTGGAGATCGGCCTGCTGGACGTGGGTGTCGAACGCGTTGTTCCGGTAGCCGGTGTAGTAGAGCCGGGTCGGCAGACCCGCGGCGATGCAGGCAGCCACCTTGTTCAGGCCCAGCGGGTTGATGCCGTAGTCGACCGGCGACTTGTACTTGGCCCAGGCCTCGCGGACCAGGCTGGACGCATCCCGGGCGCTCTTCGCGACGCCGTCGAGGTAGCGACGGGCCGCATTGACCTCGTGCGCACCGTCCGGCTGGTCGAGGAGTTCGCGCTCCTGGAGGTAGGCGTTGCGCCGGAACTTGTCCGGATCGTCGAACACGACCGGGGTGTGGATCCGGCTGCGGACCGCGAGCGACTGCGTCGTGTCGACGTTGATCAGGAAATTCGGCAGCGGCTTCGGTGCGATGGAATCGGCGAGGCGTCCGTACCAGCCGAAGTCGTCGCCGCTGTTCGGCGCGGCGGTGTGCCAGTAGGCCATCGACGTGAAATGCGAGAACGACGGATTGTCGTAGCCGCAGCCGTGGACGATCGCGAGCTGCCCGTCCTTCCAGATGCGCTCGACGCCGGCCATGCCGGGGTTCAGCCCGAAGCGGTCGTCGATCTTGCGCAGCTTGTTCGCCTTGATCGCGAGGTTCGGGCGGAGCCGGTAGTACGCGTCGTCGGTGTACGGGACGATGGTGTTCAGGCCGTCGTTGCCACCGGCCAGTTCGACCACCACGAGAATGCGGTCGTCGTCGGTCTGGCTGGCAGCGTGCGCCGTGCCGGCGAACACGGACGGGACGGCGAGCGGCGCGAAGGCCTGCACGCCGGCGCCGGCGAGGGCGGCGCGCAGCAGGTGGCGGCGCTGGATGTTGCGGTCATTCATCGGAAATCTCCGGGCGTGGCGTCGGTTGTCGTCGGTGCGGTCGGACTTCAGCCGAGCTGGTATTCGGGGCGGCTCAGGATCAGGTGCAGCAGCAGCCGCAGCGGATCCTCGGCGAACGTGGCGGCGGACGGCAGGTCGGCCGTCCCGAGTTCCGTCTCGAGGAATCCGGCGAACGACTTCCGGACGTCGGCGTCGAGCGGTGTCGAGAGGAAGCGCGCCTGCAGGTACCCGACCGCGTCGTCCGGGGTGCGACAGCCTGCGTCGAGCACCATCTTCGTGAGGTCGAGCTTCGCGACGTGCCGCGGGATCGGCTTCACGCGCTCGATGGCCATCTGCCAGCCGCGGTAGCTCGCGTAGCGGGTGTTGAAGTCCTCGTCGCGATCGGCCATCGAATTCGACATGGCCATCATCTCGTAGCTGCCGTCCTTGTCGACGGGCTTCGTGGCGGTCGTGAGGTCCATGCCGGCACGCACGCGTTCGTTCACCGAGCGGATCTCGTAGCCGGTGAACGCGACCGGGTAGCGGTCTTCCGGGATGAACGAGATGTCGGGCAGCAGCGCGTCGAGCGCGAAGTTGCCGCGTTCGAGCAGCAGGCCCGGCGTGATCCAGCTGCGGCCCTGCGGCCAGCCCGCGACCGTCGGCGGGTACAGGAGCTTCTGGCCGAGGGCGCCGGTCAGCTCGTTGAAGTCGGGCGCGCCCGGGATTTCCCGGAGACCCATCTTCTTGTAGGTCGACACGGCGAGTTCGACCGGCCCCTTGATGTGGGTGGCGACCGATTCGGGGGCGTTGAAGTCGCGCGACAGGAGCAGCGTCTCCATGAACGGCGCGATGCGATAGCCGTTCGAGCGGAGCAGCGTGCCGAGCTTGCGCTGGAGCGCCGGGTCGAGGTCCTCGCGGACGAAATAGCGGTAGAGCTTGCCGGCGAGGTACTCGGCCGTGACCGGCTGCGCGAGGATCGTGTCGATCACGTCGACGCCATCGAGGCGGCCGCGGCGACCGAGGAACTCCTTCTCGCCGTCGTCGTGCTGCGCGGCGTTGAAGCGGTACTCGAGCCCCTCGAAGTTCCAGCCGGTGAAGGCGCGCGCGGCTTCCCGGATGTCGCGTTCGGTGTAGTTGCCGACCCCCATCGAGAAGAGTTCCATGATCTCGCGGGCGAAGTTCTCGTTCGGCGCACCCTTCACGTTCACGCCGGCATCGAGGAACGCCAGCATCGCGGGGTCCTTCGCGACGTCGACCATCAGCGTCCGGAAGTCGCCGAGCCCCTCCTTCTGGAAGATCTCGAGCTGCCGCAGCATCTTCCGATAGTCGCGGACCTTTTCTTCGTTGGTCGCGAAGTGGCCGTGCCAGAACAGCGCCATCTTCTCCTCGAGGGGCCGCGGCGTGGTCAGCATGCGGTTGGCCCACCAGTAGCCGACACGATGTGTCTCGAGGCGGCTCGCCCTGAGCCAGTAGAAGAACTTGTTCACGACCGGCTGCATGCGCCGGTTGCCCTCGGGCTTCACCTTCACGCCCAGGGCCTCGCCCTTCGCCTTCGCGAGATCGGTCGTTGCGGGGCGGCTCGGCGGGAAGTGCTCGAGACCGTCGTCGAACACGCCTGACTCGTCGAACGCGGGCAGCGTGGACGCCGGTGCACCCTCGAAGCGCACGAGCCGGCGGACGGCCGCCGTCGGGCCGAGGCGCGTGAACTCGTCGATCTCCTCGGGCGTGCCGCCGAAGCCGGCGCGCTCGAGCAGGTGGGCGGCGGCGGCGCGATTCCAGTCGGCCTCGGAAATGGGATTCAGGTCGCCGGCCCGGGGGGACGCGGCAACGGCCTGGCCGCCGAGTGCGAGCAACGCGGTTGCCCAGGCGACGAGACGAAAACGGGACATGGGTGTTTCCTCCGGAACGACAGTGCCCGGAGTATAGGTCGCGGCCGCACCGGGCCGGCATGGCGAACCTGCGCCGCAGGTGTCGCTGTGGCGCAGGTCGCTGAACGTTCGGAGTTTTCGCTGCGCCCTCATGAAAATCATGAGGGCGCAATGCAGCAATTCATGAACGGCCGTCAGGCCGCCGGCTGCGGTTCCTCGAAGCGGCGATACAGCGTCGGGACCACGACCAGCGTGAGCAGGGTCGACGTGATCAGTCCGCCGATCACGACGATCGCGAGCGGACGCTGCACCTCCGAACCCGGCCCCGTCGCGAACAGGAACGGGATCAGCCCCAGCATCGCGACCGTCGCCGTCATCAGCACCGGCCGGAAGCGCATCGCGCAGCCCTGCGTGATGGCGTCCTGCTGTGACAGGCCTTCCTGCCGCAGCGACCGGATGTACGACACGAGCACGACGCCGTTCAGCACCGCGATCCCCCAGAGGGCGATGAAGCCCACCGAGGCCGGCACCGACAGGTACTCGCCGGTCACGAACAGTGCGACGACCCCGCCGATCGACGCGAACGGCAGCACCGTGATGATGAGCGTCGCGTAGCGCAGCGAATTGAAGAGCGTGAACAGCAGGAAGAAGATCGCCGCGATCGTGATCGGCACGATGATCGTCAGCCGCTTCATCGCGCGCTCCATGTTCTCGAACTGTCCGCCCCACTGGAGGTAGTAGCCCTCCGGCAGCTTCACCTCGGCCTCGATGCGGTCCTGGGCTTCCTGCACGTAGCTGCCGATGTCGCGACCGGCCACGTTCGAGCCGACGACGATGCGGCGCTTGCCGCCTTCGCGGCTGACTTGCACCGGACCGTCCTGGACCTTGACTTCCGCGATCTCGCGCAGCGGCACGAGCGCGCCGCTCGGGCCGGCCAGCAGCGTGTCGCCGATGACATCGACCTTGTCGCGGAACTCCTCGGGCAGTCGCACGAGCGCGGGGAAGCGCCGCTCGCCCTCGTAGATCTCGGTGGCGACCTTGCCGCCGATCGCGGTCTCGATGACGTCGTGCACGTCGGACGCATTGAGGCCGTAGCGCGCCATCGTGCGGCGGTGCAGGTCGACCGTGAGGTACTGCTGACCGGTCATGCGTTCGACGCGGAGGTCCTGCGTACCGCTCACCTTGTTCAGCACGCGCGCGATGTCGTCGCCGACGCGCTTCAGCTCGTCGAGATCGTCCCCGAAGATCTTGATCGCGACCTGCGAGCGCACACCCGTGACCATCTCGTCGACGCGCTGCGCGATGGGCTGGTGCATGATCAGGCTGATGCCGGGGAGGTCCTTGAGCTTCTCGCGGATCTGCTCCTCGAACGTCGCCTGCGTCCAGCCGTCGGGCCAGTCGGCGCGCGGCTTGAGCGACACCACCGGATCGGATTCGGTGTGCGGCGCCGGGTCGGCCGGCGATTCGCCCCGACCGACCTTGTTGACGACCATCGCGACACCGGGGACGGTCATGATCCGCTTCGAGGCTTCCATCTCGAGCCTCAACACCTCGTCGAACGACATGTTCGGCGCGCGGGTGATGGCCGGCGTGATCGAGTTCTCCTTCAGTGTCGGGATGAACGACTTGCCGAGCAGCGGGAAGAGGCACACCGATCCGACGAGCAGCGCGACCGAGATCCCGATGGTCTTCTTCTCGTTGCGCAGTGCCGCGTCGAGGAGCCCGACGTAGCGACGCTTCAGGAAGCGGATCGGTGGCGTGTCCTCCTCGTGGCCACCCTTCAGGAAATACGCGCAGAGCGCCGGCGTCAGTGTCAGCGCGAGCACGAGCGACGCCGTCAGCGCGATCGCGATCGTGTAGGCGAGGGGCGCGAACATCTTGCCCTCCATGCCTTCGAGCGACATCAGCGGCAGGAACACCAGGACGATGATGCCGACGCCGTAGACGACCGGCTTCGCCACCTGCTGCACGGCCTCGAGGATCACTCGCAGCTTCGGTTCGCCCTTGCGGTGCGAGAGCTGGCCGAAGGCGTTCTCGACGACGACGACCGAGCCGTCGACGATCAGTCCGATGGCGATCGCGAGACCGCCGAGCGACATCAGGTTCGCCGAGATGCCGAATTGGTTCATCGCCATGAAGGTGACGAGCGGTGCGAGGAGCAGAGACGCCACGACGATCAGGCTGGATCGCAGGTCGCCGAGGAACACGAACAGCACCACGACGACGAGCGCCACGCCTTCCAGCAGCACCTTCGTGACGGTCCAGAGCGCCGAATCGACGAGTTCGGTGCGGTCGTAGAACGGCACGATCTTCAGGCCGTCGGGCAGCATCCCCTTGTCGTTGATCTCCTTCACGCGGGCCTTCACGCGCGTCACGACGTCCTTGGCGTTGCCACCGCGCAGCATCATCACGATGCCGCCGGCCGCCTCGGTGTTGCCGTTCTTCACGAGCGCGCCGACGCGCACCGCGGACCCGATCTTCACGTCGGCCACGTCGCGGATGAAGAGCGGCGTGCCGCCTTCTTCCTTCAGCACGATGTTCTGGATGTCCTCGATGCCCTTGATGAGGCCGACCCCGCGGATCAGGTACTGCTCGTCACCGGTCGGCAGGATGCCGCCGCCGGAGTTCGCGTTGTTGCGGTCGAGGGCGCCGTAGACGTCCGCGATCGAGACGTGGTGGTGCCGCATGCGGTCCGGGTGGACGAGGATCTGGTACTGCCGTTCGTAGCCGCCCTGCGAGTTGATCTCGGCCACACCCTGGATCGAGCGCAGCAGCGGCCGCACGACCCAGTCCTGGGTGGTACGGCGGTTCATCAGCTCCGCTTCAGTGAGTGCGCGCGTCCCGTCATCGGGCCGCTCGAGCGTGTACTGATACACCTCGCCGAGGCCCGTGCTGACCGGCCCGAGGATCGGTGACACGTCCTGGGGCAGTCGCGACCGCACCTCGATGATCCGCTCCATGACGAGCTGACGCGCGAAGAACACGTTCACGTCGTCGCGGAAGACGAGCGTGATGAGCGACAGCCCGTTGCGGTTCACCGAACGCATCTCGGTGAGTCCGGGCAGGCCGGTCATCGCGATCTCGAGCGGCACGGTGATGAAGCGTTCGACCTCCTCCGGGGAACGCCCCGGGGCCTCGCTGGCGATCTGGACCTGGACGTTCGTGACGTCCGGGAAGGCGTCGACGGACAGGCTCTGCACGGCACGCGCGCCGAAGGCGACGGCGGCGAGCGCGATGACGACGAGGATGATTCTCTGCTGCAGGGAAAAGCGGACGATTGCGTCGAGCACGATCGTGACCTCGCTGGAATTTGAACGGTGCGCGGCAGACCCCGCCGCGCACGGGCGCGTCTCCACCGGGGATGACTTTCATCCCGGTGGTGCAGGCGGTCGGGCGCTACTGGAGGTTCTGCTTGCGCTCGTTGTTCAGGTGGAACGCGCCCGCCGTGACGATCACGGCGTCGGGCGTGAGCCCGTCGATGACCGGGCGCATGCCGTTCGATTCGTTGCCGAGATTCACGGGCACGAGCTTGTAGTTGTCGGGGCCCTTCGTCACGAACACGTAATCGCGGTTGTTCTCGCGCACGACGGCATCGACCGGCACCACCGCGCGCTTCTGCGGATGGTCCTGGATGAGCATCGAGGCCAGCATCGCCGGACGGATGTCGCGATCGGGGTTCGCGACCTCGGTGCGCGCCGTGACCGTGCGGGTCTCGGGGTTCACCGTCGCGCTGACGAACACGATCCGGCCGTCTATGGCGCGGTTGCCGAGCGCGGGGATCTGCACCTTCACGGTGTCGCCGATCTTCACGAGATCGGACTGCTTCTCGGGCACCTCGGCCTGGATCCACAGCCGCGAGAGATCCGCGACGGTGAACACCGCATCGGCCGGCTGCACGACCTGGCCCTGGGCGACGGTGCGCTCGATGACCGTGCCGGTGATCGACGACACGACGAACGACTTCGAATTGACGGTCCGCGACTTCTCGAGCTTCGCGATGCCGGATTCCGACATGCCGAGCACCTGCAGCTGGTCGTGTGCCGCGCTCATCTCGGCCTGCGCCTGGGCGAGTTCGGTCTCGCGGCGCTGGAGCTCGGCGGCACTGATCACGTCGGCGTCGAAGAGCAGCTTCGCGCGCTGCGCCGCCTTCTCGGCGAGCAGCCGCGCGGAGTAGGCCTTGAGGAAGGCGAGCTGGGCCGTCGAGAGTTCGGTGCTGTTGAGGGTGGCGAGGACCTGGCCGCGGGTCACGTCCTTGCCGACGACGGCTTCGAGATCGCTGATGCGGCCGGTCACCGATGCGCCGATGCGCGCGACGCGGGTCTCGTCGACGCTCGCCGAGGCGGGAACCCGCAATGTCTCCCGGAATTCGACGACGGCGACGGGCGCCGACTTCAGCCACTTGCGTGTCTCGGTGTCGGCCTGGACGAGCATCGGGTCGGCGGCGACGGCGGCCGCGGTGGACGCGGCAGCTGCGGGCGCTTTCGCGGCTCCGTTCTTGTCGGCGTCCTTGCCGCAGCCGGCCAGTGTCACGACGACTGCGAGGAGGAGGAAGGGCGTCACTGCGCTGGTCATTTGCTGTCTCCGGAGAGGTCTCTGGCGGTCAGGCGCTCGAGTTCCACGAGGGCTGACTGTTTTTCGAATCGGGCATTGAGGAAGTCGGCACGGATGGCGCGCAGCACGCGCTGGGCATCGAGCACTTCCAGGAAGCCGCGCTCGCCGAACTTGAAGGCGGCCTCGGCCACCTGGAGCGCGCTTTCCGCCTGCCGGATCAGGCCGCCTTCGAACGCCGCGATCTGCTGCCGGGCGACGAGCAGCCGCTGGTAGTTGATCTCGAGGTCGCCGAGGAGCGTGAGCCGGGTCTGCTCCCGTGCGAGCGCCGCCTGTTGCAGGACGGCCACGGCCTCGCCGATCGGACCCTGGCGGCGATCCCAGACGGGGATCGGGATCGACACGCCGATCAGGGCGCGCTGCTGTTCCGGGTCGCGGTCGAAGCCGGCGAAGAGCGTCGGCCGCGGCACCTTCAGGGCACGTTCGCCGTGCAGGCGCTGTTCGGCGCGATCGACCTCGGCGCGGGCGCGCTTGAGCGCCGGATGGCGGTCGAGCACGCGGTTCTGCAATGCGTCGTAGCTTTCGGTGAGCGTGCCAGGCACGAGTTCGCCGGCCACGTCGAGATCGAGCGGCAGCGGGGCACCCAGGAGCGTGCGGAGGACGGCCAGGGCCTGCGCGATGCGCAGCCGCGCACTGGTGGCCTGGTTCACCGCATTCGAGAGTTCGGCGTCGATGCGCACGAGCTCGAACTTCGGCCGTTCGCCCACCTTCACCGAGAGTTCGATCCGGTTGCGGGTCTGTTCCAGCGAACGCTGGTTCTCGAGCTGGAGCGCGTGCTCGGCCTTGCGCCGAAGCACGGTGAAGAACGCCTGCTTCACGGCCGCGTGCAGATCGACGCGCTCCATGTCGAGGGCGTACCGGCTGCTTTCGAGACCGGCCTCCGCGGCGCGGATGCGCGGTGCACGGTGGCTGGGCAGGTCGATCGGCTGGCCGATGGCGATGCTCATGCCCCGGCCGGAGGTGACGCCGGGCACGCGGGCCCGGACACCACCCGACAGGGCTTCGATCTCCGGATTCGGGTAGGCCCGGGCGGTTCCGATGCCGCTGCGGGTGCGCTCGACTTCCGCCATGGCGGTCTGGAGCCGCGGGTTGTAGCGCTCCGCGAGTTCGATCGCGCGGTCGAGCGTGAGGGTTTCGGCGTGACCGGCGCCCGGCAAAGCCAGGAACAGGCCGATGAGCCAGACGTTCAGGTGCCGTCGATTGCGACTTGGCATGCGATTGATCCCACTCTTCAATGGATGACTGTCGATGTCGGCCGCGGCGCGGCGTCCGGGACGGTCCGGGACGGCGACGGGCCATGCGGCCGGGACAACTGGCGGTGCGGGCGGACCTGCATCACCGGCAGTCCCGGAGATCGGCGGCGCACGATCTGCGCGGCCAACCCCGGGATCAGGCGAGCGACGGGGGGCGGTCCGGGGGGGCGCGCGGTGCGTCGACATGCGTCGGCGGGGGAGTGTCCTTGTGTGCGCGCGTCACGTCGCGCGGAGATCCGCCGGGGATGTGCGCGACCATGACTTCCTCGAGATCCGGGCCGTCGGCCGACGACGGGAACTCGGTGGCCGGATCGGTCGAATCGAGCACCACGTCCGGCGTCCCCGGATCGAACGCGTCGCTGCCCATGCCGAACCCGCCCACGGCCACGAGGGCCAGGACAAGCACGAGGATGCGCAGGACACGGTGGATCCAGTGGTGACGCGGGAGATGCAAGTTCGAGTTCCGGGTTGCGTTGATATGGGGGCCGACCTGTCGTCACGGTGACCGGCTGACGGCAACCGGGAGCGCGGCATTGATCGGTCACTGCGCGGGAAAGTTCCCGACTAACTTGGTCGGATTCTACATGCTGCGCTGCAGGATTCCAGCCTCGCGGCCGTGGGTCAAGCCTCGGCCGCCGGGGCAACCGACGGGTCTTCCAGTTTGTCGATCGCCCAGTCGAGCACCCGCAGCATTCGAGGTACCAGAAGCCGTCCGGCATCCCGGCGATCGATCCACCGATACTCGTGGTGCTCGGGGTGCCGGGTGCCGGGGGCTGGCTCGAGACGGACATCGCCTGCCGCGCATTCCGCGACGTAATAGCGGGCGATCTTGCCGCCGGCGTAGGGTTCGGTCTCGATCCAGTCCTCGCCCCAGTGGAAGGCAAGCGCGGTGAGGCCGGTCTCCTCGCGGGTTTCGCGACGGGCAGCCTCCATCGGTGATTCGCCCGGCTCGATGCCGCCCTTCGGGAAATCCCAGTAGCTGTAGGCACGCAGCGCGAGGAAGCGCCATCCGGTGCCGAAGCGCCGCACCACCACGATGCCGGCGGATCGCCGCAGGCGCGGGCGGAT
The DNA here is from genome assembly GCA_963205165.1 of Pseudomonadota bacterium. Classification (GTDB taxonomy): domain Bacteria; phylum Pseudomonadota; class Gammaproteobacteria; order Burkholderiales. Next base: position 20,308 of record CAUJJX010000102.1, read on the forward strand.
CATCACCAGCCGGGACCCGGCCGATCGACGGACGTCACTCGCGGGGCGCGGTTCCTTGGTATGGTGGACCCCATGGAAACCTCCCCGCGGCGCCGCGAGCGCGTATTCGGCACGCTGGCCGGCAAGCTGGTCGGCATCCTGGTGACATTTCTCGTTGCGGCACTCGCAGTCATCGGCTTCACGCTCCTGCAGTCGTGGACGCTCGAAGGTGGCGCCGCCGCCATCAACGACATTGGCAGCGAGCGGATGCGCACCTACCGGATCGTTTATCTGCTGTCCGAGTATGCGCGGGGCCCGCGGGACGAGGCAACCGCCCGCGAGGTCCGCGCGACCGTCCTGGCATTCGAGACCGCGCTGACCGGCGTGCGGCGCGGCGATCCGGCCCGCCCGCTGTTCCTGCCCCGCGGACGCGAGATCGCCGAACGCATGGACGCCGTCGAGCAGAGCTGGCAGCAGTCGATCCGCCCCGCGATCCAGGCGGCACTGGCCGGCGGCGGCGAGCCGGCCCTGCAGCGCCTGCGCCACGACGTCGATCCCTTCGTCGGACGCATCGATGCCCTCGTGCGGGCCATCGAGACCCACAACGCCGAGGGCACGAACGTCCTGCGCAATCTCCAGATGGGGCTCGTCGCGCTCGCCATCGTCGGGACCGTCGGCATGATCTACCTCATGTTCCTGCTCGTGATCCGGCCCGTCTCCGTGCTGGTCGAGGGCATCGGACGCCTCCAGGCCGAGGACTTCTCGGCACGCGTTCCGGAGGAGACCCGCGACGAGTTCGGCGCACTCGCCCGCGCGTTCAACTCGATGGCGATGCATCTGCAGTCGGTCTACGCGACGCTCGAGGCGCGCGTGCGCGACAAGACGCAGCGCCTCGAGGACAAGAATCGTGAACTGGCCACGCTGTACGAAGTCACGGTCGCGCTGAACGAGGGCAGCGGTCGCGAGGCGCTCTGCCGTGCCTTCCTCGCGCCGATCATCGAGGCGTTCTCCGCGGCCGGCGGATCGGTGCGGCTGCGCCATGCGGAGGCGCACGGTCTCCACATGTTCGTGTCCGAGGGGCTTCCCGCGGAGCTCATCGAGGCCGAGACGTGCGAGCACGCGACCGCGTGCTTCTGCGGCCGCGCCGACGAACAGAACCGCTCGATCGTCGGCGCGGTCGCCCCGGACGGGCGTCCGTGCGCGCGGGTGGGGCTGCCCGGCGTCATCGCCATCCCGATCCGCTTCAACCGGAAGGTCCTCGGGATCTTCAACCTGTTCTTCCACGAGGTCGCGCCGGTCGATTCGAAGGCGCGGCGCCTGCTCGAGATGCTCGGCCAGCACCTCGGTGCGGCGCTCGAGAACGAACGCCTGCAATCGAAGGAACGCGAGCTGGCCGTCAGCGAGGAGCGCGGCCTCATCGCCCGCGAACTGCACGATTCCATCGCCCAGTCGCTCGCGTTCCTCAATCTGCAGACCCAGATGCTCGACACCTCGCTCGCCCGCGGCGACCTGCCGGCGGCGCGCGACGAGGTCCGGCAGATCCGGGTCGGCGTCCAGGAAAGCTACGACGACGTCCGCGAACTCCTCGTGCATTTCCGGGCGCGCGTCCGTGACGCCGACCTGTCGTCCGCCCTGCGCCAGTCGGTCGAACGCTTCGAGGCGCAGACGGGCATCGCAACCCGCTTCGAGGAATCCGGCGCCGGCATCGATCCGCCGGCCGAGGCGCAGCTGCAGCTCCTGCACGTCGTCCAGGAAGCGCTCTCCAACATCCGCAAGCACGCCCGCGCGCAGCACGTGACCGTGAGTCTCGAACGCGGGGCCGTGTGCCGCTTCCGCGTGCGCGACGACGGCGTCGGATTCGATCCGGCGAAGGGCGACTCGTCGGGCAACCACGTCGGGCTGCACATCATGCGGGAGCGCACCCACCGGATCGGCGCTTCGGTCGACGTGCGATCGGCACCCGGCGAGGGGACGGAAGTCAGCATCAGCCTGCCACTCGCGCCCGGGCTGGCGGCACGGGACGCCGACGCGTCCGGCGCCGCGGACGTGTCGGCCGCCGGGTCGACGACCGGCGTGGCGGTGGCGTCATGACGATCCGTGTCCTGCTGGTCGACGACCACGCGCTGTTCCGCGGCGGCATCCGGATGCTGCTGTCCCGCCAGCCGCAGTTCGAGGTCGTGGGCGAGGCGCCCGACGGACTCGAGGGCGTGAAGCGGGCGCGGCAGCTCCTGCCGGACATCGTGCTGCTCGATCTCCACATGCCCGGCGTCTCCGGACTCGAGGCCGTCAAGGTGCTTTCCGAGGAGCTTCCCGGAACCCGGGTCGTGATGCTCACGGTCTCGGAAGACGCGGCCGATCTCTTCGACTGCCTGCGCGCCGGGGCCTGCGGCTACCTGCTGAAGAATACCGACGTCGAGGCATTCGTCGAGGCGCTCCTGCGCGTGCACGAAGGTGACTCCGTCGTCTCGCCCGCCATGACCGGCAAGCTCGTCCGCGGCGTGAAGGCGCTCGGCGCCGGCGCGGCCGTGACGTCGCCGCTCGATGCACTCACGCCGCGCGAGCGCGAGATCCTCGGCCACGTCGCCCGCGGCGCCGCCAACAAGGAGATCGCGCGGTCCCTCGAACTCGCCGAGAGCACCGTCAAGATCCACGTGCAGGCGATCCTCCGGAAGCTCGGGCTCCAGAGCCGGGTGCAGGCCGCCGTCTTCGCCGTCGAGCACGGCATCGCCTCGGCCTGAATCCCGAAGCCGGCGAAGATCTCCGGCAGGGCTTGCAACTTCCCGGGCTGTCCCCAACTCCGAGTGAATCGCGGCCGGGCACCCCGTCCGGATCGCGGACCACGGGAGAGACCTCGATGAAGTTGCGCACGCTGTGGCAGTGGCCGGCCCTGTTCATTGCATTCCTCAGTCTCACGGGCGGCGCCGCTGCCGGGGTCTTCGACGAAACCGATCGGACGGCCGCGACCGTCGCCGGTGACCGCGCGTCCCGGACGGACGACGTCGCCGCGCTCGACGCCATCCTCGCCGCGGCCGGCGTCGAGACGGCACTGATGCACGCCGGGGCGCCGCGCGAATGCCGTGAACTCGCGGATCGCATCGATGGCGCCGTCGCGAAGGTGATGGCGGGCGTCGCAGCGCCGACCGGGCAGGAACTCGCCGGATTCGCGCGCCTCGTCGCCGTCGCGGAAGCACTCCGCAGTCACGACAAGGGCATCCGTCGATCCGCGGTCGGCGAGGTCGTCCGATGGACGGCCGGCGGTGGCGCAGGACCCATCGGCACGGTGTGAGCAGGCAGCGGGCGGCGCCGGGTACCGCGCCGCCCGTGACGATTCACGGCGTCCGCGGACCACCGTCCTGCCGGCGAGCGCCGGACTCCGGTCAGCCGCCTCGTTCATTCGGCGGATGACGCACCCGCCGTCCGACCGATAGGCGATCGCGCGGCCGTGCTGCAGGATGCGCCGACCGATGCCGGATCTCCGGTGCCGGCTTTGCGGAGTGCATCGTTCATGGCCAGTTCCAGTTCAGGCGCGACACCGAACGCGCCATCCGCCCGTGCGCTGTTCGCGCTCGGGTTCCGCCCCTTCTACCTGCTCGCGGCCTTCCTGGCCGTCGTCGGCGTCGCCGTCTGGATGGCGCGCTACGCCGGCTGGCAGCTTGCCGAAGGCGTCGTCGCCGGCATCGCGTGGCACTCGCACGAGATGGTGTTCGGCGTCGGCGTCGCCGTCGTCAGCGGTTTCCTCTTCACGGCCGGCCGCAACTGGACCGGACTGCCCACGCCGACCGGCGCATACCTCGCAGCACTCGCCGGCCTCTGGGTCGCGGGGCGCGTCCTGCTCGTCACCGGACCGCACGCGCTCGCGGCCGTCGTCGACGTCGCGTTCCTCGTGGCCGTCGCCATCGCGCTCTGGATTCCCTTTCACCGCGCGCGCAACCGCAACCGGTTCTTCGTGGGCCTCCTGCTCGTCCTCGCGGGGCTCAACGCGTCGTTCCATCTCGCGTACGCCGGCCTGATCGACTGGTCGCCGCTCGCCCCGATCCGTGCGGGCCTGTTCATGATCGTGCTGATCGTCACGATCATGGGCGGACGCGTCATCCCGATGTTCACGACGAACGGCGTGCGCGGTGCGCGGGTCCGGCAGTACGCGAAGCTCGATCGCGTCGCGATCGCGGCGGCCGCACTGGCGTTTGTCGCGCTGGTCGCGGCGCCTGGCCACGTGGTCACGGGCGTGCTGTGCCTCGTGGCGGCCGGGCTGCACGGTGCGCGGCTCTTCCTGTGGGATCCGTGGAGCACGCGGCGCACGCCGATCGTGTGGATCCTCCATCTGTCGTACGCGTGGATTCCCGTCGGGCTGTTCATGCACGGTCTCGCCGGGCTGGGCGTGAACGTCCCCGGCGTGCTCGCCGATCACGCGCTCGCCGTCGGTGCGGTGGGCGGGGTGGTGATGGGCATGATCACCCGCACGGCACGCGGGCACACCGGCCTGCCGCTGCAGGTCGGTCGATGGGAAGTGGCGGCGTACGTGCTCGTCCACGCGGCCGCGGCGATCCGGGTGTTCGTGCCGCTCGCGATGCCTGACGGATACGTCGCGGTCGTGGTCGTGTCCGGCACGCTCTGGTGCCTCGCGTTCGCCGCGTACCTGCGGGTGTTCGTACCGATCCTGTCGCGTCCGCGGGCGGACGGGCGGGTGGGGTAGGGCGGGATTTCAGCGGCAGGCGGCAGGCGGCAGGCTTTAGGCGTCAGGCGTCAGGCGTCAGGCTTTAGGCGAACGGCGCCCTCTCCCCGGCCCCTCACCCGCGAGCGGGCGAGGGGAGTGCGTGATCGGTGCAGGTCGCTTCGCAGGTCTCCTCGTGTAGTCGGATTGGCGCGGAGCGCGTAGGGCCAGTTAACACTACGGAAGCCAGTGCGAATGGCCGTATCGACGTGCAGGGCAAGACGGACGACGCCGCCCGGACTGGACGTCCGGGCAAGGAGGACAACGCCGCCATGCGCGTCGATACGGCCATTCCCTTCGGGTTGCCTGCGTGAACGCCCCGATCCGCGTTGCACGCGAAGCTCGTACGCTCGCGCGCCGGGT